>NZ_DCJT01000010.1:0-8403 GCF_002320115.1 Collinsella sp. UBA1693 | reverse complement strand
CTCCATCTCGCCAGCCGTAAAGAAGCTCTGCAGGCCAAGCAGCTTGTAGGCGGCCTGGGCCAGCGTCTCGAGGCCGGAATGCTCAAGGCCCAGATCGGCCAGGTATTCGGCGGCTTCATCGGGCTCCAACTCGGAGAGCTCGGCCTCAACCTTGGCGCAAATGGGAATGGGCGTGACGCCGTCGATGGGTTCGAACTCAGAGGTCAACTCGTCCTCGTCCACGTTGGCGACGTAGAGCATGGGCTTCATGGTGAGGAGGAACAGGCCCTTGGCAGCAGCGCGCTCCTCGTCCGTCATATCCAGGGCGGCGGCGCGGTTGCCCTCGTTGAGCCAGTCGACCAGGCGTTTGGCGATCTCGAGCTTAGGGACGAGGGCCTTGTCGCGCTTAGCCTCCTTCTCCAGCTTGGGCAGCTGCTTCTCGAGGGTCTGGATGTCCGCCAAGATAAGCTCGGTCATGATGGTCTCGGCATCGCTCGCCGGGTCGACAAAATCGCCGGTATGGTTGACCTCGCGCATGACGTCCGGGTCCTTGAAGTAGCGGACGACCTCGCAGATGGCGTCGCACTCGCGAATGTTGGCCAAGAACTGGTTGCCCAGGCCAGCACCCTCCGCAGCGGCACCCTTGACCAGGCCAGCGATGTCGACGAACTCGACGGTCGCGGGGACGATGCGACCCGGGTGGACGATGTCCGCCAACTTCTGCAGGCGCGCGTCCGGTACGTCGACGATACCGACGTTGGGGTCGATGGTGGCGAACGGATAGTTAGCGGCAAGGCCGCCCTTCTTGGTGAGGGCGGTGAAAAGCGTCGACTTGCCAACGTTGGGCAGGCCCACGATGCCGATAGAAAGTGCCATGAATACTCCTTGCAACGTAAAAGCCGCGCCGCGACCAGATTCTCACCCATGTCGCGGCGCGCTTGATAGTCAACAGATTATTGTACCGCACGCTTGTGCTTTTTTATGCAGCTTGCATCCGGCGCGGCTACTAGAGCGAGTCGGAACAAGCCGGAACATAACGGAACATAACGGAAAGAGGCCGGCGGCAAGGTGCGCGCCTTAATCGGCAAGCTTCTCCACCTTATCCAGCGCGGCGGAAAGCTTCTTCTTTGCCTCCTCCTTGGCCTTGATCGCCTCCTGCCTAGCCTTCTCCGCCTCGGCAGCGCGCTTTTCCTCCTCGGGGTCCGGGACGATGAGCTCGGCGGCATCCGTCTCCACCATCGTGATGGCGTGATCGGGGCACACCTCCGCGCACAGGCCGCAGCCCACGCAATAGGTGGATTCCAAGGTAAAGCGACCGGCGCCCTTGAGGTCGCACGCGTAGGTGGGGCACATCGCCACGCACTCCCCGCACATGGTGCACTTGGAGAAGTCGCACTCCGGGCGCGTCACGTGCACGTTCTCGGCAAGCTCCGGATGCGCCTGCAGCGTGGAGAGCAGCAGCTGGTTCTTTTGCATAAGGATGCGGCGGCGCTTCTGCGTGTTGGTTCCGCACGCCTTGTTGAGGGTGCGCTCCAGGTTGGTGATCTGCTGCGAATGCGCCTTCAGACGCTGGCTCACCGATGCCAGGGCGGCCGTGGCCGGGTTGAGCTTGGAGACCGCCAGGCCGGTGGAGCGCATGATGTTGTCCATAAACTCCTTGCGCTCGTACTCGCGGCGCTTGGTGCACTTGAGGTCCTTCGCCTCGACCTCAAGGCCCATGCCAACGCCGCTCCACTCCTCGGCCGTGGCGATGGCCTCTCCCAGCATTTCCTCGCCGGTGGTGTTGCGGCAGTTGGTACAGATGTCCAGCGGCAGGTACACGCTCACGTTGGGATAGTCCGCCAGCACGGAGAACCACACCTCGGGCGTAACGTCGCCCACGCACGCAAGCACCACCTCGTTCTCGCGAGGCAGGCGGCGCAGCGCACGCGTGCAGGTAACGTAGGCGGTCTCGTGCGCCGCAGCCGCGGCGGCGATGGCGTCGTAGAGCTTCTTGGGCTGGATGCGCGGCGACACAAACGACTCCGTGGGGCATGCCGCGGCGCACAGGCCGCACTTGCGGCAAGTATCCATGATCTCGATGCCGCCGTCCTCGATATCGATCGCCTCGACCGGGCAGGCGTCCAGGCACTTGGTGCACGAGCTCTTGTCGTACTTGCACACCATGCACGGGATGGTGTTGGCGCGCGGGCGCTCCTTGTAGTCTGCCGGGTTCCAATGCGGCGCATCGGGCGAAGCGGCGCCCATCAGCGCATCGGTCACCCCGCCCAACGGGTCCTTAAGGGCGCCCAGTCCCTTGCTGATATCGATAAGGTCGTCAAACAGGTCGTGATTCTGCGCCATGGCGCGGCCCTCCCCTGAGCATGTGCTAATAGCGTATTGGCAGCGCGCGGCGATTGCGCGCAGCAAAGTACTAGTGTAGAGCACTCTTGCTCAGAGCGATGTCAGCGTAGCGTGAAGGCATGGATTCTCTTGACTGCGTTTGGACGAAAACCGGCTGCGATACCAGCTTCACGGCGCCGGCGGTCGCGTTTCACAAAGCTCAAGCGCTCCATATCGCCGCAGCGCCTCCCCAGGCAACAGGTATCAAACGCAATTAGCCGGGCTAACGGTCACCCACTAGCCCGGCTATTCGGTGCATACCAAGCATTTCGGCTCGCACAGCACCCAATAGGGGTCGCCAGCCCCAATCCAACCGCTACCGTGTCTAGCCCAGTTGCGCGCTCGCAAACAGGCAGATACCTGCAACAACCAGCACCACCAGCGCACCGGACACGTCAACAAGAACGCCGGCGACACCGCGTCCACGGCGCCAGCCCTCCATTGCCTGGGCGCCGCGATGCCACACGCGCCACAGCAAGATCGCCATAGCCACAATGCCCACCATGCTCTGCAGCATCATCTCCGCGCAGAGTAGAACAATGAGATTCGCCGCCGCGTAGCCCGCGTCCCCCGCCGCGTAATGGCTGTGGACAAATCGCACCAAATAGGCAATAAACGGCTGCATGCAGGCACTCAAGAAACTCACCGCCACGGCCGGGTTAGAGGCAAACGCATCTTGCAAGCCGTCGACGGAAAGACCCGTGCCCGCCATAGAAAGCGAAACCACCGTAGCGACCAAAACCAAACACAGCACAACCTGGACCGTGGTGAAGATCCGCGCAGTCAGCTGTTCACGGCGCGACAGGTTTTCCTGGTCCAACGGTGCAAGATACCAATCGCAGGTGCCCTTGCAGGAGCACTCCCCCACTGCGATCCCCCCGGCATCCGCAACCGCGGCACGCACGGGGTCAAGCTTGGTGCCCGCTGCCGCGATCTGGGATTTAGTTCTCTTTGCCACGATACTTTCCGCCTTTCGCGTTCAGTCGCACACGGCGCGCCACCTTTCCCCCTGTATGTGGCGGCGCGCCTTAAAGATGTTTCCGCAATGCCATAGCGTCACCGCGGTAGCAACGGCTTGATTACTTGAGCTCGGGCCAGTAATCCTTGTTGGCCTCGATAAGGTCATCCAGGATCTGCTTTGCAACCTTAGCGGACGGGACGGTGGCAGAAAGCGACAGTGCCTGCCACAGCTTCTGGTAGCTGCCCTCAACCCACGCCTGGACAACCAGCTTCTCAACGGAGACCTGCTGCTCGAGCATGCCCTTCTGCCACTGGGGAACCTTGCCCTGGCAGATCTTCTCGTAACCGTTGGAGCCCACGATGCAAGGAACCTCGACCATAGCGGTCTCGTCGAAGTTGGAGACGGCGCCATCGTTGGGGACGATGAGCAGGAAGCGCTCTCCGGTGTTCTCGGCCAGGGCGCACGCCAGGTCGACGATGTAGGTGGCGTGGGCGTCCGCCTCAAAGCCGGCGCCCTCGGCGGTACCGCTCTCGATCACTTTACGGCAGGCACCGAAGACCTTCTTCTCGCGGCCGTCCATGACCTCGTTGGCACGAGTGTAATCCGGATTAGAGGTCTCGACCACGTAATCCGGGAAGGTGTAGTACTTAAGGTAGGTGTTGGGGATGGTCTCGGGGTCGAGCGCGTAAACGTCCTTGGCCTTGCCGAAGGTGTGGATCCAGGACTCGTCGATATGCTGCTCCTGTCCCTCCTCATGGCTGATGCCGTCAAGGTAACCGTTCTTGGCCATGTGCTCCTTGATCTGGGGCATGAGGTCGTTGCCCTGCTTGTCGAAGATCTTGGTGAACCAGCCGTAGTGGTTCAGGCCGTAGTAGCTGTATTGCAGGTCGCGGTGGTCCTCAAGCCCGCACATGACGGCCATCTTGTCCATGAGGTCGATGGGCATGTCGCAGATGTTGATGATCTTGGAGTTGGGGCGCAGCACGCGGCAGGCCTCGGCCACGATGGCCGCCGGGTTGGAGTAGTTGAGCATCCAGGCGTCGGGGCTGTACTTCTCCATGTAGTCGAGGATCTCGATGACGCCGCCGATGGAGCGCATGCCGTAGGCGATGCCGCCCGCGCCGCAGGTCTCCTGGCCAACGCAGCCGTACTTCAGCGGAATCTTCTCGTCCAGCTCGCGCATGGCGTACTTACCCACGCGGATGTGTGCGAGGACGAAGTCGATGCCGGTAAAGGCCTCCTCGGGGTCGGTGGTATAGGAGAAATCGAGCTCCGGTGCGTTCTCCTTGAAGTAGATCTCGCAGGCCTTGGCAACAATCTCCTGGCGCTCGGCGTCGTTGTCATAGAAGATGACCTTGTCCACAGGGAAGCGGTCGTGCTCTTTGAGCAGCATGAGGGCGATGCCAGGGGTGAAGGTGGAACCGCCGCCGGCGATGGTTACTGCGTAGCTGGACTTAGCCATGGTTGATCCCTCCTGGATCCGGCCGCAAGTTTTTGAAGGGGCGCCGCCGCGGCCATGTGCGGCGCCCGATTGATACCAAATACCGAGCAGATGCCGGTGCGCTGTCGCAGGGTAAATCCTTAGAGCAGGGCCTCGAAGCAATCGCGGACCTTGGGCACCTTGAGACCGATGATCACCTGCATGCCCTTGCCGTTCTTGGCGATGCCGCTGGTGCCGATGCTCTTGAAATCGGGGTCGTCGGCAACCAGGGTCTCGTCCTTTACGTTGACGCGCAGACGGGTCACGCAGTTGGTCACGTCGACAATGTTGTCGGCGCCGCCCAAAAGCTCCAGGACCGCTGCGGCCATCACGGCGTAGGGGTCGGACTCGTCCACGTCGTCCATCGCGCCGGAAGCGAGCTCTCCGTTCTTGGCAGCACGGTACTCGGCCTTGCTGCGGAACTTGACCTGCTCGTCATCGTCCTCGCGACCAGGGGTCTTGAAGTCGAACTTGATGATGAGGAAACGGAAGACAACAAACCAGATAACGGTGAACACAAGGCCGACGACCAGGGCCATGGCGTACTGCTGCCAGTGGTTAGCCATAAGCGGGATGAAGTTCAACGAGCTGATCTCGATAATGCCGCCGGCGAACACGCCCACGCAACCAACCATGTTGATAGCCATGGCGAGCAGAGCGGCAAGCACGCAGTGGACGATGAAGAGCGGGGGCGCGATGAACAGGAAGGTAAACTCGATGGGCTCTGTCACGCCGCAGAAGACCGCCGTCAGGGTGATGGGAATGAGCAGCGACAGCAGCTCCTTCTTCTTCTCGGGCTTGGCCGTGACGTAGAAGGCGAGAGCGATTCCCGGGCAACCAAAGATCTTGGACCAGGTAGAGCAGGTGAAGGCCGCGTAGGGAGCGAGCTCTTTGAGGGAGTCGGTGGAAGCGGCGATCTGGGGCAGCGCGGTAGCGAAGGCGGTGTAGATGCCGCCGTCGACAACGGCGTTGTCGTAGTAGAACGGGCTGTACATAAGGTGATGCAAGCCAAACGGAATAAGTGCGCGCTCAAGGAAGGCGAACACGCCTACGCCCAGCGTGCCGGTGGTGGCGACAAAGCCCTGGAAGGCGCGGATGCCGTCCTGAACATGGGGCCATCCAAGGCAGGCGACAAACGCTACGGGCAACATGACAAAGAAGGTGATGATGTAGACAAACGTGGAGCCCGCGAACACGCCCAGCCACTCGGGAAGTTCAACCTCGTAGAACTTGTTGTGGATGGCGATGATGATGCCGGAAACCGCCAGGGCGCCGATCATACCCATGTCGAGCGTCTTGATGGAGGCGATCATGGCCAAGCCGGACGTGCCGCCAACCTCCGCGGCGAAGTCGACGCCAAAGAAGCCGCCCCACTGCGAAAGCATGGTGCTCACAAAATACTGGAAGGTGAGGTAGCCCACAAGCGCTTCCATGCAGCAGCGCGCGTTCTGCTTGTTCGCAAGACCAATAGGCAACGATACCGCGAACAGCAACGGCAGCTGGTTAAAGACGGTCCAGCCGCCCTGAAGGATAACATTCCAAACGCCGTACCACATTGTTCCCGGTGCAGCGAGAGGTCCAAAGATGACCTCGGTGGTGAAGAGCGTGCCGAATCCGATCACAACGCCCGCAAACGCGAACAGCATGACCGGGGTGAACATCGCACCTCCAAACTTCTGAATCTTCTGCATCATGGCAGGGAATTCCTTTCCCCTCATATTTCCCCTCTAATGCGGAGTTACCGCCCCCACCCTTCGAACACCGCCGGCGCCATGCGGTCATACTTGTTCGTACAAGTGAGTGACTACATAATCAGATACTTGTACGAACAAGTCAACGAGCATAGGACGAGTTCTCGTGAGCGGTAGAAATTGAACCGTGAGCGTTTTTTACGCCGCCGCTCATGGCAATCTAATCCGTACGACGCGAGGGGCTAGCATATTCGTACAAGTTGGTATATACGTTGTATTAATCAAACTGCTTCAAAACCATTCGATCGAGGAACCATGGCCAAGTCCGTCTACCAGGAAATCTACCTAGACCTAAAAAAGCGCATCGAAGCCGGAGATATCGCCTACGGTGCGTTTCTCCCCTCTGAAAACGAACTCACCGCCTCGTATTCCTGCTCGCGCAGCTCGGTGCGCCGCGCGCTGGCACAGCTTGCCGCAGACGGCTACGTGCAATCGCAGCAGGGCAAGGGCGTGCGCGTAATCCGCGACCCCTCTCTCGATGTGTCACGCGGCTACGATGGTCTTGAGACATTTGCGGAGATGGCGGCACGCCTGGGCTTTACCGCCAGCACCTGCTGCCTTGCGCTGGACCGCGTAACCGCAGACGAGGACCTGGCAAGGCTTACGGGTTTTCCCGTCGACACCAAGCTCGTGAGGGCGCTGCGCGCCCGTCGCGCGGACGATCGAGTGGTATCGACCGATGAAAGCTATATTCCAGAATCAATTGCATCCGGCCTCACGCCAGAACTTGTCGAAAGCGGCATCTACAAGTACCTAGAGGGAGAGCTTGGGCTGGGCATCGCCACAAGCAGGCGCATCATCACCGTGGAAGCGGCCACCCAGGCAGATCGGGACAATATCGACCTAGACGGCTTCAACGCCGTAGGCGTCATGCGAAGCCATACCTTCGATACCGAAGGCCTCATGCTCGAGTACACCGAAACACATGAGCGCCCTGAGTTCTTCTCAAACTACTCAACGGTAACCAGAACGCAGCGCCCATAGTTACCGCCGCCTCTCAGATAACGTTACATCCTGTGCCCGGTGCCCTGAACACCCAATCTAGCTGCATGTTTGTCCGCCATTATAGATTTTCCGATAGTTTCGTTATAGATTTTCCGACATTTCCATTCATGATTTTCCGACTTTAGCCCGCTTGCTTCAGCGCGCTTGCATCTACCAACTTGGCCTTGCGCCTTTGGACGAGGATCGCCCGCGCAACATCCACGCACCCGCTCAGCGACACCTAGTCCAAACGCAAAAAGGCCCCGGAGGGCACTCCCAAAGCAAGCGCTTTAGGGAACCCTCTGGGGCCTTAAAAGTCAGCGTGCGCCGGCAGATTAGTACATGCCGCCACCCTGGGCGCCAGCGGTAGCAGCCGCGATAGCGTCCTCAAGCTGGGTGTTCTTGGGAACATCGGTAACGGTGGCCTCGGTGATGAGGATCNNGCCACGGAAGCGGCGTTCTGCAGGGTGGTGCGGGTGACCTTGACGGGGTCAAGGACGCCCATCTCGATCATGTTGCCCCACTCGCCGTTAGCGGAGTTGAGACCCTCGCCAGCGGGCAGCTCGGAGACCTTGTCGACAATGACGGCGCCCTCGTAGCCGGCGTTCTTGGCGATGGTGGCGACAGGAGCGGTCAGGGCCTTCTTGATGATGTCGATACCGATCTGTTCCTCGGGGTCGGAGACCTCGATGTTGTTCAGCGCGGGCAGAGCGTCCATGAAGGCGACGCCGCCGCCGGCGACAATGCCCTCCTCAACTGCAGCGCGAGTGGCCTGCAGGGCGTCCTCGACGCGATGCTTGATCTCCTTGAGCTCGGTCTCGGTAGCAGCACCAACCTTGATAACGGCGACGCCGCCGGAGAGCTTG
>NZ_DCJT01000004.1:0-3327 GCF_002320115.1 Collinsella sp. UBA1693 | reverse complement strand
CAGCCTCACCAGCTGGTTCAAGGCTGCGCTGGAAGAGTAGGGGCCGCAGCGTTAATTGAATGAGACCTAGCGTTTCCTATGTGTTACCACTTGGCGAATGATTTGGCTGAACGCGTTGACAGGACCACCTCTATCAACGTACCATTTTATCAACTTGATGAGGATCGTGACTGTTTGGCAGGCGACACCGAAAGTTGGCGTATAGCCGCTTTCGGTGTCGCCTTTTTAATTAACGATCGAAAGGTCTCTTGTTTATGCTGCGCGTCGCTAAGGTACTCAACAACAATATCGCCATTGTGGTTGATTCTCGTGGCAACGATTGCATCGCCATGGGGCGAGGCGTCGCATTTGGGCGCAAGCATGGCGACCTCATTGATGAGAACGATGTTGAGCGTCTGTTTACCCAGCATGTCGATGAGCTGTCGGGCAAGCTCGGCCAGCTGGTGAAGTCCATTCCAGAAGAGTATTTTGAAGCGACTCAGGCCATTGTCGAGCATGCCAAACTGCGAATGGGCAGGGACCTCGATGACGGCATATACCTTGCGCTGACAGACCACATTCATTTTGCAGTCGAGCGGGCGCGCAAGGGGCAGGCGCTCGACAACAGGCTTAATTTCGAGATCAAAATGGTCTATCCAGATGAATATGCCTGCGCCAAGACTGCTATCGCATTCATCGACCGCGTTTTCAACGTCACGCTTCCCCAAGAAGAGGCGGGCTTTATAGCCATGCATTTTGTCAATGCAGAGACCGGCGGCATGGGCATGCAGACCGCTGCGACCATGGCTAATATCATCCACGATTCGCTCGACATCGTCCAAAAGCGCTTTGATATGAAATTGGACGATGGGTCGATCGCCTACTACCGGTTTATGGTTCATCTTAAGTTCTTCGCTCAGCACATCGTTATGTCAGAGATGCCGAGGGGCTCCGTGGGCGCTCGCGATCGCCAGCTTTATGCGACGGTGGCAAGGGAGTATCCAGACGCGTACGATTGCGCGGAGGAGATCGCTTCGCGTGCCGAGCGGGCCCATGGCTGCTCTGTTCCCGATGATGAGCGTCTATACCTTGCTTTACATATCGAGCGCGTGAGGAAGGGCGCCGGTTTTTCTTAGCCGGTGAAAGGGGGCGAGAAGCAGAGATATCGCGCTTGCGAAATAGTGGACAGTGAGATACGAGAAAGAAGGAGAGTATGTTTAAGCAATTGCAGAAGGTCGGCAAAGCGTTCATGCTGCCGATTGCTATCCTTCCGGCAGCGGGCTTGCTGCTGGGTATCGGCGGTGCTTTCAGTAGCGCCGCAACAATTGCCGCGTACCCCATGCTTGATGTGCCTTGGCTACAGGCGGTCTTCAAGGTCATGAGCGCGGCGGGCAACGTCGTGTTCGGCAATCTTCCCATGCTGCTGTGCATTGGTTTGTGCATCGGCCTCGCCTGTCGCGATAAGGGCGTCGCCGCGCTTGCCGGCGTTGTTGGCTACCTGGTCATGACCGCGACCTCCTCGACGCTGCTTTCGATTTTCAACCCCGATGGCTCTGCTATTGATACCGGCGTCATCGGCGCGCTCGTTATCGGTTTGGTCGCCGTTAACCTACACAATCGCTACCAGAACATTCAGCTGCCGCAGGTGCTGGGATTCTTTGGCGGATCTCGCTTCGTACCCATCGTCACAAGCCTTGCCGCCATCTTTGTTGGCGCTATGTTCTACATCATCTGGCCTCCGTTTCAGCAGCTGCTTGTCGCCGCAGGTGAAGCTATCTCCGCGGCTGGCGTAATCGGAACCTTCTTCTACGGCTTCCTCATGCGTCTGTGCGGTGCCATCGGCCTTCATCACATGATCTATCCCATGTTCTGGTATACCGAGCTGGGCGGTACCGCTGTTGTCGCCGGCAGCTCCGTCGTGGGCGCGCAGAACATCTTCTTCGCCGAGTTGGCCGACCCTACCCATACGGGCCTGTTCACCGAGGGCACCCGTTTCTTCGCGGGCCGCTTCTCCACCATGATGTTCGGTCTCCCCGCTGCAGCGCTGGCCATGTATCACTGCGTTCCCAAAGAGCGTCGCGAGAAGTTCGCCGGCCTCTTCCTGGGCGTCGCCATGACCTCGTTCCTGACCGGTATCACCGAGCCGCTCGAGTACATGTTCCTGTTTGTCTGTCCGCCCCTTTACGTGCTGCACGCATTCTTCGATGGCGTCTCATTCCTTATCGCTGACCTGCTGAACATCAGGATCGGTAACACGTTCTCCGGCGGCTTCATCGACTTCTTCCTGTTTGGCATCATGCAGGGCAACGCGAAGACCAACTGGCTCCTCGAGATCCCGTTTGGCATCGCATGGGCTGTCCTGTACTATGTGACGTTCCGCTTCCTGATCACCAAATTTGACATCAAGACCCCTGGCCGTGATGACGACGCCGCCGCGATCGAGGAGCCCAAGGCTCCGTCCAAGAACGACCTCAACGATGAGGCGAAGGTTATCATCCAGGCACTGGGCGGTGCCGATAACATCGAGGATGTGGATGCTTGCATCACTCGCCTTCGTGTTGGAGTGAAAGATGTAAGCAAGGTTGATCACGACGCGTTCAAGAAGCTCGGCTCTGCCGGCGTGCTCGACGTTGACGGAGGCATCCAGGCCATCTTTGGCGCAAAGGCGATTTTGTACAAGACTGCCGTTCTTGAGGAACTCGGTATAGACGAGTAGCCTTGAAGGCGTAGCAAGAGCGCGATGTGGTGGGGCGTCGATGCATCGGCGCCCCACTGACGAGAAGGGGTTTATATGTCTGTTGACAGGACGGGCGGGAGCTCGATTAAGGTTGAGAACGGATCGAAGCCCTCTCATAATCGCGCAGATTCTGGTTTTGGTTTAGCGCTGCGCAGGCTCGCCGCGTGGTTGGTCGATTACGTGGTCTGTGCGGGTTTCGTGAGCATCTTCTATATTTGCGCGAATGTCTTTTACCTAGAGGAGTCGACGCGTGAACAGGGGAACTTGATGCTTCTGTGCGCGGTTTTGACGGTCCTGCTGATATCGGTGTATGTGCCGTGGAAATCGGGCGCGAGTATAGGCCAGCATCTTTTGCGCCTTAAAGTTGTGCGTTGGGATCGACGCCCTAGGTCTTTGGTCCAGCTGTTCGCACAGGAATGCGTGTTGAAGATTGCATGCGGGCCCTTTGTGGCAGCGTTCTTCGTACTTGATTACGTTGTTTTTGGGTTGATCATGCACCGCGACCCCGATCATGAGCCTACGCTCGATTATTTTCTCAAAATCCATGTTGTTCCAAATTGAACAGTTTGATAAGACGGAGGAATACCATGTCCGTGCATCCCTTGATCGAA
>NZ_DCJT01000007.1:152175-154342 GCF_002320115.1 Collinsella sp. UBA1693 | reverse complement strand
TGGTGGGCGGCATAGGCATCATGAACATGATGCTCACCAACGTAACTGAGCGCATCCGCGAGATCGGCATCAGGCGCGCGCTTGGTGCCACCAGACGAGATATCACAGCCCAGTTCCTTACCGAATCGGCAGCGCTGTGCGTGACCGGAGGCATCATTGGAACCATCGCGGGCTTCGCGATCGCATGGGCGCTAGCCACCGTGGCAAGCTCGATGGACCTTACGTCGAGTATGGGCACCTCGGGAGCCATCACGCCCCTCATCGCCCCTCAGACCATTTTGCTCGCCGTTGGTCTCTCGGTGGGAATCGGCCTCATCTTTGGCTACTATCCCGCGCGGCGCGCAGCAAAGCTCGATCCGGTGGAATGCCTCCGCTACCAGTAACCTTGCCCTAGAGCAACCATGAGGCGGGAGCACCTTGCGCGCTTACGCGCGTTTAGGGCGCTCCCGTTTTTTACCGAACACGTTTATAGCGAAACCAATAAACGCCCCGTCCACCTAGCCCTAACAACGGGCGCTCAGGTGGACGGGGCGATTCCAATCTATGTTCCAGCTAATCCTAGCGCTTGCTGGCGGCGCGCTTCTTCTTCATCATCGTTGGAGAAACGGTGATGCCCTCAGACGTCCTGCGAACGTGGACGCGTGCGTGAGAAGCCCTAGAAGGCTTTACAGCGCTGGCGCTGGGCTCAGGAGTGCCGGCGGGAGATTCCACGGCGTTTTGGGCAGCTCTGGCGCCTTCAACCTCATGCAGGGCGACGGAAACCGTGTCTGCGTGATGATGCGGAGTAGCGCCGTGAGAGGCACCCTTTTTTCCCGAACGCTTCTGCTTGGGCTTACCGACCAGCCGATCCCAACGCGCGTGGATGCTCTCATTATGCGCGCTCTTAAGACCCAAAAGGGGCGCCGCCAGGATGGTGGGCGCGATAAAGGTGATCAGACGCCACAGCAGATAGCCGGCCGTGGCCGCCTCGCCATAGAAGTGTCCCAAGAACAGCGCAAAGCCACCTTCGGCGCCGCCCGTGCCGCCGGGAAGCGGGACAGCGGAGCTCAAGAGCTGAACAAACGCCGAGGCCGCCATGACGGAGAGGAAATCGACATCGTGCTTGCCAAACGCGAGCATGATGAAATATGGGACCAAGTAGAAGAAAGCAAGCTGCAGCATGGTGATAACCACCGTGAGCGCCATCGAGCTGAAGTGACCGGCAGAGAGCTTAAACTTTTCGGAGAACGAGTACACCTCGCCGTCAACAAAGGCGCGCCAACGCTCCACCTTGGCCGTGGACACGCCGACACGGGCAAGGATGGTAAGGCCCCAGTGCGCCACGCGAATAACCGTCTTGGGCATAAGGGCTATGGCGAAAATCATGAGCAGGATCATGACATGTCCGCCAAAGCTGAAGAAGCACAGGATGGTTAGCGCCTGAACGTCCGAATAGCGCTCCAAGAAGAACGGCATGCGGGCGGCGAGCAGAATCGCTCCCCAGACAACCAAGCCGAATTGGTAGACGATGAAACGCGTGAACTGCGTCGCTCCTGCCTCACCCACGTTTTGGCCGGCTTTGGTGAGGCGGTAGATCTGCGCGGGCGTGGAACCCATCATCATGGGCGTCAGGTTACCAAAAAAGATACCGCTGGCCTCGACCGAGATAAGGTCGCGAATACCCACGGGAGAATTGGGATCGAGCCAGACGGCGATCGCATATGCGGCGATACCGAAGATGAGATAGAGCAGCATGCAGACGCAGGCAGCGATAAGCCAAGGAGCCTGAACGTTCTTCATAGCATCCATGAACTGAGCAACCTGGCCGGTTGCAACCAGATACACGACAAAGCAGAGAAGCGCGAAGCCGATGAAGATGGCTCCGCGGCGCGCGCTCTTATGGTCGTCGCCGCCTGCGGGTTGCGCGTCAACGCGAGGCTTTGGGGCTGCCGTATTGGTCGAATCAACCATAGTGCTCCTACAAGGTCCCTAGAGAGTTACATACCTATTGTACGTTTGATGATGCGCAACAGGCGTGTGGTTGTAGCGCAAAAACGAATTCAAAGCATCCCCGCAACCATCAAGGAATTGTCGACATGCCAACGCTAGCGGAGCATTCGAGTTCAGATAACAAAACAGGCCGGGTAACCGGCCTGTAAACTGTTGGTAGCCCGTACCGGATTCGAAC
>NZ_DCJT01000007.1:44956-152053 GCF_002320115.1 Collinsella sp. UBA1693 | reverse complement strand
TGAACCGCTAGACGAACGGGCCAACTAGAAGGAGCAAACAACTTGGCTGGGATGGAGGGAGTCGAACCCCCATTGACGGAACCAGAATCCGCTGTCCTGCCATTAGACGACATCCCAATCGGTTGTTGTCTGCGCCCCTCAGCGCGAGAAAACATAATACGGGAGGTCTCCCCCAGACGCAAGCGTGAACCTCAAAAAAGTTCGTATTTGTGTTCACCTTATGGAGTACGCAGGTCAGAGAGGTGTATCGATAAGGCTGAACACGCGGGTGGAGACACGACGTACCAAGGAAGGCGAGTGCGAGACGAAGATGAGACCCAGGCCCTCCTCCGTCAGCCGCACCATCTCACCCATTAGCTGCGCCTGAGTCACAGCATCGAGCATGGCCGTAGCCTCATCGGCGATAAGGTAGGCGGGATCGACCAAAAGGGCCCGCACCATGCTAAGGCGCATGAGCTCACCGCCCGATAGCTCATGCGGATATCGATTGAGCCAGGATGCCTTCGCGTCGAATCTGTCAAGGAGTCGCTCTAGGGACTGCTTGGACACCGCCCCGGCATCCTCAAGCGACCTGGACACCCTGGCACGGGGATCGAAGGCGAGCTCTGGTTGCTGCCACAGCAGCTGCACAGGCATGGGACGCCCAGCGAAGCTTTCTATGTTGGCGCCGTCGATCTCAACTGTTCCCTGCGATGGCCTAAGATATCCGGCCAAAATGCGGCAGAGCGTGGTCTTGCCCGTACCGGAAGGGGCTGAAATGGCAACCCGCTCGCCAGGGTTCACGGTAAGGTCGATGTTAGAGAACAGCATGTCCCCGCAAGGGTGCCGGTATGCGATTCCTGATGCTATGAGTGCCATCAAGCATCACCCCCTTTTGCTTCTGATGTCGGGCGAACTGAAAAAGTCATGCTCGGGAAGCGCATGCCACAGCGCCTTCGAAAACGGGTGGGAAAGAAGATCGGGAGAGGCAAACGAGGCGGTCGAGGTTTCCTCGACAACGGTTCCGTCGTGGAAGATGGCGACCCTGTCAGCGCACCGCAGCGCGAGTTCGATATCATGCGTGATCAGCAGCACTCCCCCGCCCGCATCGGCAAAGCGGCGCAAATCGTCGATGGCGCGCAGGGCCAAATCCAAATCTAATCCCGGTGTTGGCTCATCGGCAATAATGAGGCGGGGCTCGTCCATAAGCGCGCAAAGCAACAGGACGCGCCTGAGCATGCCGCCGGACAGCTCATGGGGATACATGAGCTCTACGTCGGCTCCAAGCCCGTATTGGGCGAATAGAGACCTCATTCGAGACCGCCTGGCTTCAAACGACGCGCGTCGCTGGCTGCGAGAAGCGCCCCGCGCAGCCCCGACCACTTGACGGCCTATGGGCATGAGAGGGTCGAGGCTGGAAACGCTTTGCGGAACCATGGAGAGCCCGTTGCCGCGAAGCGCTTGGACACGGCCCGCATCAAGGCGCTCGCCATCGAACCAGATAGTTCCAGATACGATTTCATTTGGCTGCCAAAAGCCCATGATGGCGTCGGCCAGCACGGTTTTGCCCGACCCGCTAGCGCCCACAAGCGCCAGAACTTCGCCCTGATGCACGGACAGGTTCAGATCATGAACCACCGGGGCGATAATTTTGCCAGCGGAGAAATACGGCGCATCGGGATCGTACATCTCAAAACCAACCGAAAGGTTTTCGATGGCTAATAGGTGGTGTTCGCCGGGATGCGCTGAGGTCGCAGCATGGGAATGGTGATGGTGGAACTCGCTATCATGATGCGGTCCATGCTTCAATGCTTCCTCGTTCATAGCTGCACCCCCTCCTTAGAAATCAGCGTTCGAAGCGACGAGCCCACCTTCTCAAACAACAGCACCGTGAACAGCAGCGCGAACCCGGGGAAGACCGCCAACCACCATGAGCCGGATGACAGGTAACCCATGGCTTCGGATAGGATCACGCCGATCGCCGGTTCTTCCGGAGAAAGCCCGAAACCCAGAAACGTGATGGACGCCTCGTGCAAGATGGCGTGGGGAAACAGCAGCACCAGACCAACGAGAAACTGCGGAACCACCGCGGGCAAGATGTGGCGAAACGCGATGGCGGGCCAGCTTGAACCAAGGGAACGCGCGCACTGGATATGGGGTTCGCTTCGCACCTGCAGCATTTCTGCACGCAGGACGCGGGCAAGGCTGGGCCAGTGCGTGACGGAGATACCAACGAAGACGCCCAGCGCCCCGCGACCCAGGGCGTAGCTTATGAGAACCAAAAGCACGATATGGGGGATGCCCATAACCAGGTCGATAAACCAGCACACCACGGCGTCCGCGAAGCGCCCGCCAAACGCCGCGATCGAAGCTAGAAGAAACGCTATGACAGAGGAGGCCATCGCCGCGATAAGGCCGATGTAGATAGAGGTGGAAAGACCGCACACGGTTCGCGCAAGCATATCTCGTCCCATCCAGTCGGTGCCGAAAAGATGGACGAGGCTTGGCCCCATGCCCTTGAGCGTGAAGTCGGAGCGGACCGCCTCGTCGTGCAGCACGGGCCCTAGGGCCACAATGATGACGAGCGCGGCACAACATAAGATGATGGAGACGAGCAATGCGCGTCGCCCTGTCAGCGCACTTGCGTGACGGCCGTCATGCAAAAGGTGGCCCGAGCGCTCGGGCCAGGCGCTACAGTTGTCCTGCATGGAACAATCCCCCCTTCACGCGGGGGTCGAGTACCTCTTGAATGAGGTTGGAGATGAGGTTTCCCGCAAAGACAATGCATGACGTGGCAAGCGCGATGCCAACGAGTAAGGGTGCGTCCCCACCAAGACCGGCGGTGACAGCCGCCTGCCCAAGCCCGGGGTAGGAAAAGACCTGCTCCACCAAGACCGACCCACCGATGATCTCGCCAATCGACGCGAACTGCAGCGTAATGGCCGGCATGGCCAAATTCCTCAACCCGTGGTGGATGAGGACGGACCAAGACGACCCGCCGCGCGAAGAAGCGAACCGCGCGTAATCAGACGCAAGGAAGTCGATGGTCTTCTCGCGCGTATGCAAGGCGATGCTGGCGACGCCGGTCAGCGACAAGACCAGCGCGGGCAGCGCCGCGTGATAGAACTTGGTCGCAAGCGACACGGATGCGGACGATTCACCTATAGGTATGGAGAAGCCCAGCGGAAACCAGCCCAACTGGACGGAAAACACCATGAGGGCGATAAGGCCCAGCCAAAACGTAGGGGACGTCGACAGCACGTAGCAGTATCCCTTGATAACGGTATCGACCGCGGTCCCGCGCTTTGCACCGGCGGCGACCCCAAGGCAAAAGCCCGCAATGCCCGATATGCACCACGCGACGGCGAGCAAAACGATGGAACAGGAAAGCTTTTCGGCAACAACCTGTATAACGGGAGCGTTGTACCTAAGGCTGTACCCCAAGTCTCCGGCCAGCGCGTCGGAAACCCATGCAGTATAGCGCGCGAGAACGCTTTGGCCAACGCCCCAGCGCTCCGCGAGCGCAGCCCTCTTTTCAGCACTCATGGTAAGGTATGCCGCTTGCCCGACATTTGCCTGCACGGGATCGATGGGCGACATGCCAACAAGTAGAAATGTAATGAAGCTCACGGCGATAAGCAGCAGCGCGAAGCGGGCCCCCGTTGCCAACAGCCAACGGAGTTTTGAGCCGTCGACGCGCGGGGATAACGCAGATGAACGAGGTCTCAAAAGACTTCCCAACAAGGACAAGGCCCGTCGCCACGAGCGGGCGCGGGCCGTATGGACAAAGCGGACGAGAAATGACTACCGGGACCAAGACCAGGTGTCGACGTTGTTCACCAAAGACCAACCGTGGCCGTGGGGGTGCGGCTTTTGCTTCGCCACATCCAGGCCGCTGCGTTTCCAATACAGATGGTCCACGTTGGCGATCCAGCACCAGGTCGAGGCGCCCTGCGGGGCCACACCCTCTTCACCATCCCACATGGCCTTCTTCCAAAACGGATAGGATTCCTCAAGGGTGGTTTGAGCCAGCGCCTGGTCAAGATAAGCGTCGACCATCTCGCTCTCGTAGCAGGGATAGTTGCCCCAGCCCGTGGAATAGTGCAGCTCGTACACCTCAACCGGCGCATTGGAGCCCCAGCCCCACAGCACGGGTGATTCAAACTGATGCAGGTAGATCTCATCCCAGCTAGCGCCTCGCGGCGTGGCCTCGATACCCAGCTCGAGTACTTGATTGCAAAACTCGTTTGCAAGGGCCTGGCGAGCCGAATCGTCAGAAGAGTACCAAACGTCGAATGCGGCGCGAACGCCATCGCGCTCGCGGATTCCGTCAGAGCCCGCGCTCCACCCCGCCTCGTCCAAAAGCTGCTTGGCGCGATCAAGGTTGTAATCAACAACCATATCATCGCTGGACCAAGGCATCCCGTCCCCCACGCTATATGCGACGTGCCCATATCCATTCAACACGTGCTCAACCATGCTGGAGCGGTCGATTCCGCAGTTGATGGCGCGTCTGATCGCGATATCGCAGGTGACATCGTTGCCTGCATTGTAGGCGATGTCGCCCTCGAGAACCTTGGTGGCGCCGGCGGCGAGGGTTGGCAGCGAGATGCCGCGCGAGTCCACCGTCTTGTAGTTCGCGAGCTCAAAGCCATCGATGGTTTGGTCCGAATACGTGGGATAGGTGAACGCGATATCGACCTGACCGGATTTGGCGGCGGCAAAAGCGGCGTCCTCGGCCATAAACACAACCACCACGCGCTCCATATTTGGCTTGTCGCCGTAGTAATCCGGGTTGGCGGTAAAGATGACCTGCTGGCCCTTATCCCACTGCTCGAGCATGTAGCGGCCCGATCCAATGGGGGCGGACCCGTAATCCTCCCCGTAGGCGTGCTCCGGGACGATACCAAGCACCGCAAGGGTGAACAGAAGGGCGTTGTAGGGTTTGTTGAGGCGGACCTCAAGGACATGGTCGTCGGTGGCGACGGCGGTATCGACCATGGACAGATCCGCTTCGGACGTATTGCCCTGGGCGACCGAGTTGATAGTGAAGGCGACATCTTGAGCCGTCAGAGGCTCGCCGTCCGTAAACTTGACGTCGTCGCGCAGCTCAAACGTCCACACCAACCCGTCTTCCGAGCAATAATAATTCGTCGCGAGGTCGCCGACGATCTCCATCTGGTCGTTGGTTGTGACCAACGTGGATTGGATGAGGGGCTCATGCACGTGCTCGCCGCACCCCCACGCGACCAAGGGGTCGAAGCCCGCAGCAGGCTCGCTGCCGGCGTTCATCGCAATGGTGACGGTGTGATCGCGATCGACAGGGGAAGACCCGGCGGGATCAACGCTACTAGAGCCGGAGCAGCCCGCAAGACCAGTAGATGCTGCAAGTGAAATTGCAGACGCAAGCGACCCTCCAACCAATGTCCTTCTATTGATTGGACGAGATGAAACGGCGTGATTCATGAGCTGACCCCAATGAGTGTTACGATGTCATCACATCGTGTTACCAGTAGTGTGAATAATCCTACTCTAGATAACACGATGGGACAATTACATTTGTACACACACGCAGTGATTGGTAGTGCCCCACGTTGCGAAGCGCCGGACTAATAGCAGCGAGACGCCCGCCTAGGCAAGACGAAGATACGCGAGCAAGTCATTCTTTGAATTGGGAGCCGTCCCAGCGATAGTGGCGTCGAGTGCCCTGTCAAGCAACTGCCCTATTCTGGGGCCGGGCTCGACCCCGGCTTGAATAAGGTCCCGACCAGTTAGGTTGAGCGTGGCTATGCTGTAGGCATCGCCATTGGCCACAAGCTCACGAACCATCTCGCGCATCCGCTCTATCTCTTCCACGTAGCTAAAGCAGCATGTCGCCTTACCCAATGTATCCGCGCGCTTAAGGTCGAACAGCTCGCCGATAAGGCGGGGAACGTCCCTGCCCTCGCCTGCAAAAAGCGACATGCCCTTAAGAAGGCTAGACCGCTCAGGGTAGAGGGGAAGATCGTGATAGGAGATAAGGAGGCAGACGTCGCGGACCAGGTTGTCGCATAGTCCGAGCCGCCTCATGATTACGCGTGCCTTTTTTGCTCCGGCTTCGGGATGACCATAGAAATGACCACGGCCCGCCTCATCAACAGTGAAGCAATCGGGTTTGGCGATATCGTGGAGCAACGCCGACCACATAAGCGTCGGGGAAACCTCGCAAGATGGATCCCCGCCATCGATGCGAAATGCCGACAGCTCGCCGGCAACGGTGAGGACGCGAGCAATATGGTCGTACACATCAAAGGCATGGTAACGCGTACATTGGTCAAAACCGCGGCACGTCTGAAGCTCTGGAATGGCGGCGCACATAAGATCGGGGTAGCGGACCATCGCGTCCCCTCCCCTTCTTGTAGCCAAAATGCCCGAAAGCTCGATCCCCACGCGCTCCCGGGCAACCGAATCAAGAAGATGCGCGCACTCGGAAAGAGCCGACGCGGTCTGAGCCTCCATGGCAAAATCGAGACGGCAAGCGAAACGAACGGCCCTCAGCATTCGAAGGGCGTCTTCCTCGAAGCGAGTGCGGGCTACGCCAACCGCGCGAACAAGGCCCTGAGAAAGGTCAGAGACGCCGTTGTACATATCAAGAAGACCGCGCGCTGGATGCCACGCCATGGCATTGATAGTGAAATCCCTGCGAGCAAGGTCATCCAGGATTGAAGACGCCATAACGACATCTTCCGGATGCCTGCCATCGGTATAAAAGCCGTCTTTTCGATACGCCGTGACCTCTATGCGCTCACCGTCCGCGATGGCGGTGATGCCACCGAAGCGAATGCCGCTACGGACAACGTCCACTCCAGCGGACAGCAAGGCATCTTCACTTTGCCGCCACGTACCGGAACAACAAAGATCTACATCATGGGAAGGCGCTCCCAGCAAGGCGTCGCGAACCCATCCGCCAACAAACCACGCTTCAAGACCGGCATCCTCCAGCGCGCGAACAACGCGAACGGACGCGTCCGATGGGACCGCACCGCACAACGAAGCGCCCTTATACGAATCGTCCAAATATGAATCGATGCTAGCGTTTTCAAGCTGAGGCATAGCTTCCACCTTTCATAGTGTGGATAGTATACTCGCGATTGATAAAGCGGCCGTACCTAAAGATCCGAAATGGCACAGCGAGGTTTCTTCGAAGGCTCGGGTGAGCGGGTCCAGCTTGTAAAACCCCCACAGACATGTCCAACCAAACCAAAACGAAAAGCCCCTCTTGAAGAGGGGCTCAAATCGATTAACTTGGTCGCCATCGAAAGACAGCGGTAACCATCGATTATTAGCGAGGCAACTTGCGAACGGCGATGCGCTTGCTGTACTCCTCGACGTGACCGAAGTCACCAAGGCCAACGCTCTCGGCAACGTTAGCGCCCGTTGCGAGGGCGAGCTTGAGGGCGTCCTCGACGTTGTCGCGGTCGTCATACCACTTATGCAGGAAGGCAGCGAGCGTGGAATCGCCGGCACAAACGGAGGAAACGAGCTTGATGTTGAACTGACGCTGGGCGTACCAGATGTCCTCGCCGTTGGAGAAGTAGGCGGAGCCACGGCTACCCATGGTAAGGAGAACGTTCTGAATACCGATCTCATGAGCCATGGCGAGGGCACGACGGGCATCATCATCGGTATCGATCTGGACGCCGAAGATCTCGCGCATCTCATGATGGTTGGGCTTGATGAGCAGCGGTTTCTTGGCTGCAAGATCCTTCAGCTTAGAGCTGGAGAGATCGAGGACGACATCGGCGCCGCGGGCCTGGGCATGGTCGACGACCTTATCCAGAAAATCCTTGGAGGCGCGAGGAGGAACGGAACCGGAAACGACCAGACAATCGAGGTTGCCGGCGGTGTCCAGAATCTTGTAGAGCTCTTGCTCGTTCTGAGGGGTGATAGGAGCGCCGGGATTAAGGACGCCGTACTCGTTCTCGCCATCGTTGATGTATGCGCAGATACGGGTGATGCCGTCAACCCAAACGGGGCGGCAAAGGCAGCCCATGTTCATGGTCTCCTCGACGATGAACTTACCGGTAAAACCGGCAAAAAAGCCAAGAGCTACGGAATCGACGCCGAACTTCTTGAAGGCGTAGGAAACATCCAGGCCCTTACCGTTGGGCGTATAGCTAGCGGAGCCAGAGCGGACGTTCTCGTTAGGAACAAGACCGTTGCAGGAAACAGTCATATCGACAGCTGGATTAGCCGTGAGTGTATAGAACATATTGCCCCCTTTATTCAATGAGGGGTCGCCTCGCCGCGTTGCGAAGCGGCCCCTCGATTACAAAACCGTAGTCGGTCGCAAGCCCTAGCGGGCGGCCTCCTCCAGAAGAGCCTTAACCTCAGCGGAGGTGGAAAGCGAAAGCGCGCGCTCGGCGAGCTCGTCGCACTCCTGCTTAGACCACTGGGAAATGGTCTTGCGAGCGCGAAGGATGCTGGGCGCGGACATGGAGAACTCCTCCAAGCCGAAGGAAATCAGAAGCGGCTCGAGCAGCGGATCGGCAGCTGCCTCGCCGCACATGCCGACCATGATGCCCGCCTTGACACCGCATTCGATGATGTTCTTAATCGAGCGCAGGACCGCAGGATAGTACACGTTGTACAGGTTGGAGATGCGATCGTTGCCACGATCGGCGCACATGGTGTAACCGATAAGGTCGTTGGTGCCGATGGAGAAGAAGTCAGCCTCCTCGGCGAGCTTATCAGCGATAAGGGAGGCGGCCGGGGTCTCCATCATGACGCCGACCTCGGTATCAGGATTGAACTTGAATCCCTCCTGATCGAGCTCCGCCTTGCAGACCTCGACGAGCTCCTTGACGGCGCGAACCTCCTCGACGCAAGTTACCAGCGGGATCATAATCTTGATGTCACCAAAGGCGCTGGCGCGCAACAAAGCGCGAAGCTGCACCTTGTACTGGTCGGCGTTATCAAGGCAGTAGCGAACGGCGCGATAGCCCATAAAGGGATTCTCCTCCTTCTCCATATGGAGATAGGGGATCTCTTTGTCGCCGCCCACATCAAGCGTGCGGATGATGACGGGAGCGCCCTTGAGAGCGGTGGCAACCTTACGATATGCCTGGAACTGCTCCTCCTCAGACGGAAGCTCAGTAGCATCCATAAACAGGAACTCGGAGCGGAACAGACCGATCGCCTCTGCATCGTGGTCGAGCGCGTTGGCAACATCGTCGGGGCTGCCGATGTTGCAAGCAAGAATCTTCTTGATGCCGTCAGCGGTAACAGTCTCTTTGCCGCGGAAAGCCTCGAGCGCGGCCTTCTCCGCAGCGAACTCCTCAGCCATAGCGGTGTACTTGGCAAGAACGTCTGCGTCGGGCTCGGAAATAACGACGCCGTCAGAGCCATCAACGATTGCAGTCATGCCGTTGCGAAGCGCAGAGCAGCTGTTGGCAACGGAAAGAACCGCGGGAATCTCGAGTGCGCGAGCGATGATCGCGGAGTGAGATGTACGGCCACCGGTTTCGGTAACGATACCGGCAACGTTCTTCTTATCGATAGTCGCCGTCATGGACGGGGTAAGGTCATGAACGACGACGACGGTGTTCTCGGGCAGGACGGAAAGGTCGACGACCTCAACGCCCAGAAGCTCGGCGAGAATACCGGTGCGGATATCTGCGATGTCGGCGGCACGAAGACGGAACATCTCGTCGTCCATAGACAGGAACATGTTCTCGAACATGGTGCTAGCGTCGACAAGCGCCTGCTCGGCGCAGGTGCCGCCATCGATGGCGCCGTAGATGGCATCAGTCATGCCGGGGTCCTGGGCAAGAACGATGTGCCCCAGCATGATCTCGGCCTCCGCCTCGCCCACGGCGGTCTTCATATGATCAGCCTGAGCCTGGGTCTTCTCGCAGAAAACCGCAAGCGCGGACTGGTAACGCTCCTTTTCAGCAGCGGCGTCGGCGACCTCATGCGGCTCGAACGTAAGGTCCGGATCCACAGCGATCATGACGGTACCGATACCGATGCCCTCAGACGCATTGACTCCCTGGTACATTCCCATTCCTCTCTCCGTAGCTTGCAAGTTGCAAGCATACAAAATGCAGGCGCCCACACAAGTGTAGACGCCTGCGACATTGCTATGAACTCAATTGTTCAAGGCTAAGCCCGCGGGCGAGCTACTCGCCAAGACCGCTCTTGATGAGCTCGATGGCTGCAGCGAGAGCCTCGGCCTCGTCAGCGCCGTCGCACTTGACCTCGACCTCGGTGCCGCAAGGGATGCCAGCGGCCATCAGAGCCATGGGGCTCTTGCCGTTAACTTCCTTGTCGGGGGTAACGACGGTGACGTCGCATGCAAACTTGCCCATGGTGGAGGCGAAGAGGCCTGCAGGACGCATGTGGAGACCCTGGGGATTAACGAGGGTAGCCTTCTCAGAAACCATAACTGACTCCTTTTCAACATGCCATGGCGAAAAGCCAAGAAGCACGATATAAGACGCATCTAGTTTAACGCATCATGTAATAAATTCCATTCACAACAAAGATGAATTAGTAGATGTAAATACATGATTACGGAGACATATGATTCTAAATGTGGAATATCGTGGATGCTAATCGTTAACCCAATTATGGAATAGGATAGTAATTCGCACAAAAAATGGCCGCGCGGAGCACGGCCAAAACACCTCTGGGGTGCGCCATATAGGATTCGAACCTACGACCTTGGGATTAGAAGTCCCCTGCTCTATCCAACTGAGCTAATGGCGCATGTAGACAAATTATAAACGAGCCGACCGTTCTGGCCAATAGGTATACCATGGCCCTTGTGATGAACTATGATTTCATGCGGAAGAATCAAGTCGTTGAGGAGACACATGAGCTCACTAGAACACCGGAACAATAAGATCGCAGTTCTAATTCCCTGCTACAACGAAGAGGTCACCATTCATAAGGTTGTGAGCGATTTTAAGCGCGAGCTTCCCGAAGCTGATATCTACGTTTATGACAACAATTCGTCCGACGATACCTCCAAGCTCGCAAAAGACGCTGGCGCCATCGTTAGGTTCGAGCCTCGTCAGGGCAAGGGCAATGTGGTTCGCCAGATGTTCCGAGATATCGATGCCGACTGCTACCTCATGGTAGATGGAGACGACACGTATCCCGCAGAATCCGCTAGAGAGCTTTGCGAGCCCATTCTGAACGGCGAGGCCGATATGACGGTTGGCGACCGACTTTCAAACGGAACGTACGCCGAGGAAAACAAGCGCGCTTTCCACGGTTTTGGAAACGACCTGGTTCGCGCCATGATCAAATGGATCTATGGATACAGTTTTGATGACGTCATGACCGGGTACCGCGCATTCTGCCGTCCTTTTGTAAAGACGTTCCCCGTAATGTCTGAGGGCTTCCAGATCGAAACAGAGATATCCATACACGCTGTGGATAGGCGTTGGCGCATAAAGGACGTACCCATTATCTATCGCGATCGCCCTGAAGGCAGTGTTTCCAAGCTGAACACCATTGGTGATGGCATGAAGGTGATGATCGCCATCGCATCCCTGTTCAAAAATTATCGTCCCCTAAAATTTTTCTCGCTAGCCGCCCTCGTACTTGCAGTCATCGGTCTGCTTTTAGGCATTCCCGTCATTGTCGAGTTCTTTGAGACAGGCTTGGTGCCCAGGCTTCCAACCGCTCTGCTGGCAACAGCGTTCATGTTTTTATGCGGCCTGTCCTTCGCAACCGGCCTTGTGCTGGACAATCTTGCGAAGACGGAGCGCAAGCAATGGGAGCTGGAAGTCTACAAGATCTCAGAGAACGATAAATAGCGCATAAAGATTCGCGATCACGTTGCAAAAGAGCGGAGCCCTCATATAAGGGTTCCGCTCTTTTCTAGATCAACTCTGCAAAGTTTCGATATTGGATAGCGGCCCTATCGTTCACCAGGTCGATATAGGGGGATCCATCGTCATCGAGGGAATACCACTGACCGTCAGGCGATCGATATCCAAACGCATTGAGATACGAAAGCGTTTCTTGCAGCGCAAGAGAAGACTTTTGATACTCCGTGAGCGGAACGCCAACGTACTCCAAAAGGAGCCCTGCAAGATTGCAGATGTTGGTATCCATGTACTGAGAAACCTGGTCGCTGCTGGGAAGGTCGTAGTTGGCCCACATGAAATAAGGGGTTTCGTAAATCCTTGCCTGCCCCGCGATGCTATCGGTATCTCCAAATGCGGCATCGTTGAGCTCGTTGGTGAAAGCCGGCTGATGATCACCGAAGAAGACAACGACAACCGGCCTGCCAATCACCCTTAGCTCGTTTAAAAACCATGCGAGGTCGGCGTCCGACTTATTGATGCAGGCCACATATTCGTTCAACGCGTTCCTCACGGTATCCGAGACACCTTGGGGAGAATAGGAAGGAAGCTGGTCTGCCGGGATATTGCCCCAGTCGTATCCGCCATGGTTTTGAATGGTCACATCGAAGATGAACTGGGGCGAGGAATCATCCCGAAGGATGTCGAGGATCTTAGCGTAGCTGCACGCATCGGACAGGCCGGCGTGGTACCACTCTCCCCCATCGAAATCATCCCTGTCGATAAACTCATCGAAACCGATCTGCCCGTAGATAACGTCGCGATTCCAATTGGTCGCAATATAGGGATGGATTGCCGTGGAACTATAGCCGTAAGAGCTCAATTGCTTGGGTAGGCTGGCGATATTGGAAAGGTTATAGGACGTGAAGGGGTAGGTGCCAAATCCAACGTGCGCCATCGAAACACCGGTAAGGAACTCGAATTCAGAGTTGCACGTTCCGCCGCCAAACACAGAGGAGAGAACTTTACCCCCGACGATGCCGTCCTGCAGCGTTCTGGGATACGCAGCGCCCTCATAGCCGCCATCAAGACCGTTGAATACGGACAGGTCGGCATACGACTCGTTCATGATCGCAACGATGGCGGGCTTTTGCCCTGCAAACTGCTCTTGCGCCATGCGGACACCCTCGCTCGAGCCCCTGGTGGCATCATATTGCGAGGCGTAACCCTTCTCTAGCTGGTCCGCCTTTTGATCGGAATACCCTTCCGGCTCCTTGATGGCCAAAGACTGGGCAAGGGACGTAAAAGATGGGAGAAAGCCCTGAGTCTTATAAACTCCCAAAGGATCCCAATAACTGTTGGTGCACCCAAAGGTGTTCACAAAGTCAGTGGTCACAAGCGCGTGTGCAAAAGCAAAGCAGAAAATACAGCCAAGCGCGCCTTCGATGAACATGGAATAGCGCCTCTTACCGAAGATCCGAGGACGAACCGGGACCATAAAGGACAGCAGGACGATGGCGGCGGAATACCACGGAACGAGCGAGACGATCGAATCGGTAAAGACAAAGTCGTAACCATCGCTCACTGCCATAGCGGTGCCAAGAGCCATCAAGTCGCTTGGCAGGATTGAAGACTGTTTAAACTGGGAGATAAAGTACTGAGCGATACCCACGAAGAAGAGGAACGACATGCCCAAGGCGACAAGCGAGCCCGAACGCAAGCCAAGGAAATAAAGGCACACGAAACCGAGGGCAATCATCGCGAAGTTCAGGAGAACCATATTGGCGGGCAGGGCGTAGAATTCATCGTTCCAAGGCAGCTCTATGAGCACCACGGAGAGAACCGCAGCCCCAAGTACGAGCAGAACATCTCTAAAAATAGTGAATGCAAGGGCGCTCGATACCGGAAGGTCGCGCTGATATCGAGTGACATTCGGGCGAAAAGCCATAAGGCATCCACCTACGATGAGGGAAGCCATGGCAGGCGTGAAAGACCATTCGCATTCAAGCCATCCTTTGACATCAAGGAAAACGAACCCGCATAACAATGCGACGAAGGGAAGGCCCCACAACGCGGCGACAACGCGATCGCGCGAGACGGGAAAGCCATCACGGACGAGAAAGAAGGCGTGGCAGCAGATGACGAGCAAGACCCCGATAACCAGATCAAATATTTGCACGGTAACCCCCATAAAAACGACCCGAGAGGCTAAACGGCTGACAATCTGTTTACCCAGGCCTAATACATGCTTGATTTGATATCGAATTACTATAGCACGAACAGCAAACCCCGAATCAAAAGTGCATGTATACTAAATCGATGCGGGTAGCTATAAAAGTCGATTTGCGCACACATATGTACCTGCACCCAATGCGTTGAAAGGATCCGCATGCCCTTTTTAAGTGTTCTCATTCCCGTATATAATGGCGAGCGCTATCTGGGTTCCGCCATCGAGTCCGCTCTGAACCAACCCTGCAAGGACCTTGAGATCATTGTTGCCAACGATGGATCAACGGATAACTCGCTTGCCATAGCAAGGCAATATGCAGATAAGGATGATAGGATTCGCGTTGTCAGTCACGAGAACGTTGGCCCGGGGCAAACGCGAAACGAGGTTATCCCCGACCTTAATGGCAAATGGACCATCTTCCTTGATTGCGACGACCAGATTCTGCCCAATTTTTATACGGAACAGCTCAAGTCCTTCCTTGAGTACTGTATTGAAAAAGAGATCGAGACCATTGTTCCGTGCAGGCTGTGCTGCACACCCGATCTTACGAAGGCGAATATGGAATACGTCCCCTTTGATGAGGTGTTTGAATCTGCAAGCGACGCCTCATGGAGGATCGACTACGAGTTCGCAACCCTCTTGTACTTTACTCCCATGCTTAAACGGGAGCACATAGTATTCAGCACCACAAGGCCCGCTGAGATGGAGAGCATCTTTAGGCACAAAGCCGCATTCTGCTCCAAGCACTGCCTGTTTACAAACAAGATCTGGTTTGCGATGAGGAGAGAAAACCCCCATCAAACCACCAAGAGCAAGAGCTGGGGCACCGAGCGAGTCGACAGGATAAGGTTTCAAGAATACGGAAAGCTTATCGAATGGCATGCGGCGCGTGGGACGACGGGTTACGTGATCGAGGAGGCCCGGCGCAAGCGCGATGCCGCTGAGATAGCCATTAAGAACTCCGGCGTTAAACCCACCCTTCGCCAAAGGATCGAAGAGTATAGAGGCATAAAGCGGTGGCGGGCGGAACGCAAGAAAACCGCCAAACCGATTGCAGACTATATCCTCGACGAACCTTCGCAGGCCCATGCGATTTCCGAGCTCGTAGAGCTTATCGAACGCGCGTAGCTACAGACCATAACGAAAAAGGCCGCCCGGATAGACGAGCGGCCTTTTTCGTAGACGCTACTTCTGGATAAGCGCTTTAAGCTTGCCGGGAAGGTACGTGAGCTTGGAGCCGATTTTGAAAGACGTGGAGTTCCTCAACTCGTCCACTTCAGCGCGAAGCGCATCTGCCTCGCTTGATTTTTTCTCCAGATATCGATTCTTCTCCTCAAGCTGCAAGGTAGTTTCCTGAAGCTCGGTTTCGAGAACCCATGCGCGCCAACGCAGGTAATCGATTTGCTCGCTGTTTCCAGTGATATTACGCTGATACAGCTCGGATCCATGTGAAAGCAGTCGAGCAGCCGAGGTGCCGGCCTCCAAGCACGCGACGACCTCATCCTCAGACTCGTTCGCAAGATCGCTAAGCGCGCCCACGCCCTTCTCGATGCGCGAGAGAAGGAACTCTCTCCCCTCGAACAGATCGACGAGATGCCTGAAGATCTCATCGGAATCAGCATCCATTCGAAGGATATGATTGCCAAGGCCGCACTCGCGGTACAGCGACACAACCTTGGGTAGGTAGCCCAAGCCAACGCAGGGGACGCCGCTTCGAGCCAAGATTAACGAGCAGTGATAGCGCATCGACAACCCGCCGTAGCAACGAACGAGCATTCCCGCGATGGCATCGATGTCGTCGCCGGGATTAAAGATGAGGGCGCGATCGGAAAGCTCCATAGCATCGATCACCGCTTGGGACGGAACGATATCGTCCTGGTCGAGAATGCAGAACAAGAAACGAGCATCTTGATATCGCTTGCCAAGGGAATCGAGAGCGCGAGCCACGGTTTTATCGAATCCGGGAACCACGTTCTCGTAATCGCGAAGCGACACCACGATCAGCTTCTCCATTCGATAATCGACACCGTGGTCTATGAGCCACTGATCAGCATACGCACTGGGCTCAGAGGTCGCGGTAAACGCAACGTCAGCGCGCCTGGCTACCTGATCTGGAGACACGCCTGCCGCGAGAACCGCCTTCGCGGTCATCTCGTCACGGGCAAGGAACCTCGCGCCAAGCGAGCCCATATAGCGAACCAGGAGCTTTCCGTCCCTTAGATCGAGAGGTCCCGCACCGATTCCGTAGAAGAAGACCGGCGTGTCATTGAGCAGCGCGACCTGACAGAAAGAGGCGATACCCGGCAAGTCAGAATGCATCTGCGTGGAAACCAGCTCGCCCTTACCCATGGTCCAGCGAACGCCTTGATCAAATAGCAACCCAGCCATCACAAGAGCAATCGAGCTGGCCTCGAGAGCCCGATCGAGCGCAAACGAATCTTCAAGTCCAATGGAGTAGATGCCGCGATGCACCAGCGTATGCCAGGGATCCTCACCCACGGCGAGCAAAATCGTTCCAGGGCACCTTAGGTTCAAGCGCTTGGCGATGGTGGACAAGATGTACTCATCGCCGAAATTGCCCTTGCCAACATAACCAAACAGGGTCGCGATGCGGCAGTGGTTAAAAGAAGCCTCCCCATCGAACAGGATGTCGAACGCTGAAGCCACAAACTGCTCGAACACGGCATCCTCGACCTCGCATTTATACCGCTCCAGAAAAGCGCCGTAGGAGATGGGGCCGCCGCATTCAATGCGATAGCCCATATCGTCTCTCGAAAGGACCAGAATGGAGGCATCGCCTATGATGGACCCGCACATCATCAAATAACGCTGAAGTGGCGCGGGCTCGCCATCGCCTTCATCAAAGTAAATGAGGAGATTGGAGAAGCCCATCGCATAAGCAAGGGAAGAATAATCCGAACGGATCTTGATCTCCTCGGGCCAAGAGTCGCCCAAGCAACGCACAACGGTGTCGTTTCTGTCCGCCAGCCCCTGAAGGCACGCAAGGCGCTCGGGCGTGAAATCCTGCAAACAAAGATATCCCCTTGAAAGGGCAATGTCGTTTGCAAGAACGGTGGAGCGAAGCTTCGCGTCCGGAGCTAACGGAAGCAACAAGTTGCTGGAAAACCGACCCTCGTGCTCCATATCAGAGGCACAGATAACAAGATCCGCAGTCGTGTTCAGTGAATCGAGGGAGCAACGGCACTGCTGCTGATCGAGGGCGTAGACAACCACGCTAAGATTATCCAGGACATCCGACTGCTCTGCATCGACCTGAACGCCATCTGCCAGAACAAGGGCCTTAACGCCCCAACGGTTGATGAGGTTTCTTAAAAACGCAAGGCGCACCACACCGCCTTGAAAGAGCAGCGGCCATGTATGTGCTGAGAAGTAGAACACTCCATATCCAAGAATCTCAAGCGTCTCCTTAAGCCTCCACGAAGGAGCCAGGACACCAAGATTGGGGTCACCGATAACGATCACATTGCGAGAGTCTTCAACTGTAGCAAGTTCAGACATGATGTTCCTCTCAGTACCGTAACGAACGTTAAATGATTGTAGCGCGATGGGGCCAATCTCCAACACGCGGTCCCCCGATACACCGAGAACACCCGTTTCAGTCAAAAAGCGACCGACGCGATTCAAACGGGAAATGACAGAAGAGCCTTAGCTAAGTACAATTAACCGTAAACGCAATTGCTAAGGACTAGATATGAGCAAATCGACAACGGGCCCTGTAATAACGCCGGCCAGCGTGCCTCCGCATCCTTCACAAAGGCTCGAATGGATAGACATCGCCAAGGGCTTCGCGTGCCTTCTTGTAATAGTCGGCCACACGATATCACCGGAGTCGGCGCTCTATCGACACATATTCTCGTTTCATATGCCCCTATTTTTCATTTTGGCTGGGTACACGTTTAAACCAAAACCCCTGATGCCGCTTGTGGCGTCGTCGGCAAAAAGGCTACTGCTTCCCTACACGATAGTCTTTCTGCTTTGGCACGGAATGCTCGCGCTCAAATCTGGCCCCATAACGGACCAAAGCATCTTGTCCCTTGCACTCACCTACACCTTCGCCTCCGGCATCGACCTGGAAACGCCCAAGGTCGTCGCCGTTGGAATGGCATGGTTCCTCGTGGTCCTCTTTGTCGCCAGAATCCTCTTCAACATCGCGGCGGCCGCGGCGCAACGCTCCAAGAAGCCGCTGGCCACCTTGGGCATCCTCAGCTTGACCAGCCTTGCACTTGGCTATTCGCTGGGCGCTCGACTTGGCATCTACCTGCCCTTTAGCTTCGACATCGCACTTGTGGCGATCTTCTTCATGTACGTAGGATATGCGGCGAAGCAGCTTGACCTATTTAGCAAGATCAAGAGCAAATGGCTCGCTCTGCCGATATCCGTCGTTCTTTGGCTCGCTACCTCAAGCAACAGCTCGCTCGAGCTCGCAACGCGCGCCTATCACAACGTAGCGCTTGCGCTTATCGCCGCCATCGCGGGAACGCTGTCGGTCTGCCTGGCTGCCGCCGTCCTCTCAAAAGCTTCCCATCCGGCTATCAACTATTCCATAAAAAAGCCCCTGCTTTTTTATGGACGAGAAGGAATGGCCATATACTGCATGCATGCGCTCGATTGGTGGATAGCATGGAGCTCGCTTCCGTTCTTGATCGGAATGCCATTTAGCAACGGAATCGCATCCATTGTGAGAATCATGTACTGCACGGGCTTTGTCCTACTTTTGAGAACGGCGTAAAGGAATCATCGTATGAACAAACCAGGCAATCACTTCGCTAAGAAATCGATGCCGGCGATAAAGACCAAATGCGAGTCTTCTCCATCAAGGCTTGCCATGAAGGTGCTAGTGGCACTCGTAGCGATATTCGCAATCGAAGCCATCGTATTCCATTGGCGCTATTGGCTTACGCTGGCAGGTATCATTTCTGGCAATCCCGGGCCGTTTCTCATCTCTAAGGCCCGCCTTGCGGTGATGGCGATTATCTACGTGCTGTTCGAGATATTCAAACCCTCCTCGGCCATCTGGAATATCAAGTTTTTTGACATGGGAGCTAGGGCAAAAGTATCCCTTGGCATCGCGTTCGCGATAAGCTGTATGGGTATGGGTGCGTTCTCCCAGCTTTCGGGTCAAGCGGCATGGCTGGAACAGGGCCCGGTCTACAATGAGGGAATCGAAGCCGTCCAGGACGGCAACCAATATAACCACCTTGCCGACGCGCTGCTCAGCGGAAGCCTCAGCCTTGATCTTCCTTCCTCACCCATCTTGGATAGTATGGAAAACCCCTACGACCCGGCTCTTAGAGCACAGCTCAATAAGGAAGCTCGCGAACCCATCTATTGGGACTACGCATATTACGACGGAAGCTATTACTGCTATTTCGGCGTAGTGCCGTGTCTGCTAATGTTTCTGCCCTTCAAGGCGTTTACAGGCATGCACTTGCGCACAGATATCGTTGTCGTTGCGTTCGCGTGCCTCACGCTTGCCGCTTCGGCACTGCTTCTTGTCGAACTCGCTAAAAAGTATGCTAAAGATATATCTCTTGGACAGTATCTTATTGGCTTTATATTGCTTGGACTGAGCTGCGGTGTATTGGAGCAGGCCTTTCTACCTAGAATTTATCCCATCCCAATACTCTCCGCGCTGTTCTTTACATACATGGGCCTCTACTTCTGGATCAAGGCGGAGCGCCAATTTGCCCAATCGCGAACATGGAACAAAGCCTATCTCGTTGCAGGCTCCTTCTCTATAGCGCTCACGCTGGGCTGCAGGCCGCAATTTGTACTTGCATGCTTGTTGGCGTTCCCCATCTTCTTTGACGAGATTAAGCAACGTGAGTTCTTCTCCGTCCGCGGCATCTGGAACACACTGGCTGTCATCGTGCCGTTCCTCATCATTTTGGCCCCCATCGCATGGTACAACCAGGCACGCTTTGGCTCTTGGACCAACTTTGGAGCCTCATATAACATCACGGGCGGAGACATGACCTCGTACACGTTCAGCGCGGCGAAAATCATGATCCAATTCCTTGAATACCTCTTTTTACCCTTCCAGCTTATTGGCTCCTTCCCTTACATCTCTACCATCAATACGTCCCCCTTACTGCAAAAGCTTCCCATGCTATTCACCAACGAGCCCTTTTACGCTGGATTCATGTTCCTCACGCCTGTTACGCTCTGCCTCTTTGGACTGCTGTTAAAAAAGCCGCGCCGCGCCCTTAAGGAGCGTGGAGGTCTCAAGTTGTCTGTAGCCTGCCTTGCCATCGCCTCTTTCGACATCGTTGTTGCCAGCTATGTGTCCGGCACCAATATGAGATATTTTGCAGACTTCGCATGGCTGCTACTCATCCCAACCGTCTTGCTTCTTTGGAGCCTGCCATCAAACGATGGCCCAAAGGGGAAGCTCAACCCGGCGATAGCGCTCCTTTCGATAGTTGGTATAGGCCTGTACTGCTGGACGTTTTTGGGGACAGACCGATTTGGAGCCCTCTATATCGAATGTCCCACGCTCTTCAACGTCGTCAAAAACGCCGTTGAAACGCTGATATAGCGTATGTTGCTGAATGCCGACTGCCAGTTATCGATTTTTAGCGGACCGCCGGCATCTCCGCATCTAGAATTACCGTACGCCATGCCAACCCAAGCAGATTCATCGCTGCCAGACGCTGTTCCAAGGAGATAGTTCATGTCGGATCCGCGCGTAAGCGTTATCGTCCCAATCTACAATGCAGACCCGTATCTCGATGAATGCCTTGATAGCATCGAGAATCAAACCGAGCAATCTCTCGAGATCATATGCGTCAACGACAAGTCGACCGACCGCACGGCGGAAATCCTTGAGAGACGCTCGCAATCAGACACTAGGTACCGGGTTTTTCAAGGGGAGGGTCTTGGTGCGGGAGCCGCCAGAAACCTTGGTATAGGCGCTTCAAGGGGAACTTATCTCATCTGCCTGGATGCGGACGATTTTTTCGATGAGACGTTTATCAAGGATGCGGCGGATAAGCTCGACGCCACCGGCGCCGATGTCCTTATTACGCAGTCCTATACCTATGAAAACGACACCCATGAGGAATATCTTACCGACTGGACTTTTGTGACGGGTAATCTCCCGGATAAAGACGTGTTCAACTATAGGGACATGCAAGACTCCATCTTCAACACGTTCTCCAACGTACCGTGGAACAAGATGTACAAAAGGAGCTTTATCGTTGAAAACCAGCTGTGGTATCAGCAGGTAAAAAGAACGGACGACCTTCTCTTTACCTGCTTGGCGCTGGTGAAGGCGCGTTCGATTACAACGATCAAACGCCCCTATCCGCACTACCGAATTAGCTTGACCACCAATAGCACCTCGACCAACGAAGTCGATCCGCTTGCGTTCTTTGAAGCTTTTCGATCGCTTAAAGAAGAGCTGGAAAAGCTCGGCCTCTTTGAAAACGTTAAGACAAGCTATGTAAACCATGCCATCGATGGGTACTACGCCAACCTCACATCGCAAAAAACACTCGCAACCTTTGTTAAGGTATTCGAATCTGCAGAACGCTATTTCACCGAGCTGGAACTAGGAAGCCTTAAGACGGCGGAATACCTTAACGCAAGCCAACTGGCATACATTAATAACGCCATAGCCATGAGCCTTGATGAATTCATCTTTACCCAGCTGCAAGAGGTAACCGCACAGCGAGACCTATCATGGAAAACCAACCGTACCAATGAACGAGAAAGGTGGAAGTATTACGACGCCTACACGCTGCTAGCTCCGCAGATACCCATTCTTGAGGAAAAGCTTCACAATGAAACCGAAGCGCGTAAAGACGTGGAGGGAAAGCTGCAGCGCGCTGAGGAGGAAATAGAAACGATACTTAACTCGAAGGCGTATCGATTTGGAACATCGATTGCGACGCCGTATCGAAAAGTGGTCGACGCGCTTCGTCACTAGTTTATCGATGCTTCCGTAAATCCGCTGCGATCAAAAGAAATCGGACTTTCACCCAAAGGTTGGTGAAAGTCCGATAGTTGTTAAGACCGATAATTCGCCTGAGATGATTCCAACTGAATCATCTTGAGAGCCTGTGAGCACATCGAAGCATCTTGTTGTTCGAATACAACAGACTCCAAAAGTCCCGCAGCAGCGCGCCTGGATAGCGGCAACCTGGAAGAGACGGAGCGCCCGAAACGACCGATGATTCCGGTAGTCTTAACGCGCTGCCATACCCTGGAGAAAAAATCTCGAGGATCGCTATGCAGACTGTATGCATAGAACATCATCTTGTGAGAGACGCCATATGCACGCTTGCGATTTACCAGAACGGCATCGACCAGGGAACCGTATTGGGGATCCGAAAGCAGGCCGTCGATTTGCTCGCGAGAGAAATACACGGTCCAAATGGCAGCAAGGAAATTGAGCAGGTCCACGCGAATAGTCTTGGGAGCACTCAGCAAGTCGACGATAAGGAATTCGCACCCAAGATGCAGCAGCTCGGACCCATACGACTCGATGAAACCAGCATCCGACCAGTCTTTTACAATGGCGTGGAAGATCCTCAGGTGATCATAGAGCCTGAGATGACGGTCTTCCGCGCGCGAGCTCATAAGAGATCCCTCGCGGTCAAGCCGGTAGAGATACAGCTTGTTGGAAACGAAGACGGTCTTTGAGGAGCGCGGATAGATGGAGTACAGGAATAGCTTGTCCTCGCCAAATCGAAGCTCTTCGTCAAACGCAACCCCATGGGCAAGCAGGAAATCCCTACGGCAGGCGGTTCGCCAGGCAAAGGGATCGCATGCCTCCTTTTCAAAGATATCGGGAGTGAACGAATCGTAAACGACATCGCGAGGGCTCAGGACTCGGTTAAGCCAAGGATAGGACTTAAACGAAGGATACGCAGAGCCTCCAAAGGTTACAACGTCGGCGGAAGTGGATTCAAAGATGGAAGCTATAACCGCGGCAGCATCACGGGTAATCATATCATCAGAATCGACAAAACACACCACGTCACCAGTAGCGGCGGCGATGCCGGCATTGCGGGCAGATGAAAGACCGCCGTTTTCTTTATCAACAACCTTAATACGGGCGTCGACCGACTGATACATAGCAAGGATGTCGCGAGAGCGATCACGGGACCCATCGTTGACGCAAACGATTTCAATATTCGAATACGACTGGTTGCGAATGGAATCGAGGCAGGGAGCGAGATATCGCTCAACGTTGTATACGGGAACTACAATACTTACTTTAATCATCAATAACCAATCGTTAATGAGTCAGGCGGAAGAGCGCAATCTTAAACGCAGCAAGAACACCGCCGTGCTTTACCAAGCTTTTGAAGCGGTCAGAACGAGACTGGACTCCATCGGACGCGCGTTTGATGGCGTACAGTTTGGGATCATAAAGCAACAGGGCGCGATTGATCCTCTTACCAGGATCGAAGATAGAAAGATCGACGCGTCCAAGCTCCTCATCATGCTTCAAATCCTCAACCATGCGAGGAACAAATTCTTCACGCAGCTCGGGAACAAGACGGTCAAAGTTCCACTCGTACGTGTCGAACTTCATCCTGGAAAGGATGGCACGAAGATACGGCCTGTCAAGATGGTGGGTATCGAGATACTTATTCATCTCCTGATACTCGTCGCAAACGCAAAAGACCTTGCCCGGAGAGTTGACGGAAGACTTCTCATTATCCTGACGATAATGAAGGATGGGTTTGTCGATAAGCACGGCATTAGTGCAGGAAGACCACACCTTGAAATTGAAGCCCGCATCCTGATACGAGGCACCGGGAGAAGGAAGGAAGGTCACATCGTTCTCGATGAGGAACTCACGCTTATAGATAGCCGACCAGATCGAAGGCTTGCGATAAAAGACCTCGCGCTCAACCTGGGGGTTGATGTGGCCGGCGATGCGCGAGTCGACCCACATGAAGCGGTCGTTTCTTACGTCCGGCGTAGACCAGAACAGGAAGAAGTCCGCCTTAACCACCTGGGCGTCAACCGACTTAGCAGCCTTATGCATAAGCTCGAGGGCATCGGGTTCGAAGAAGTCATCAGACTCGAGGATTCCCACGTACTCTCCCTTAGCGATGGAGAGGCCCTTGTTCATGGAGTCGCCGTAACCGGAATTAGGCTTATCAATAACGATGAAGCGATCGTCGCGAGAGGCATACTCATTAATGATTTCAAGCGAGGAGTCGGTGGAGCCATCGTTGATGCAGATGATCTCGATATCGGTAAGCGTCTGCCCCTGAGCGCTGTCCAGGCATTCGCGCAGGTAACGCTCGACGTTACAGATTGGTACAAGAAGTGAAATCGACGGGGTATCGGTCATCGGGATGGTGATCCTTCCTAACGTTGCATACAACCGCAGCGTGTGCGACGGGCAGATGTTGAACAGAGTTAATTCTATACAATGAGCCATGCAAGGGGCCTAATAGCACAGTAACTACAAGTGCGCCCGACTGTGGAAGCAGCCGGGCGCTAGGGTAATCAGTCCCTATACAAAGGGGCGGGCCACCGCAGTGGGCGCTCCAAGCCAAAAGACGCTCGCAGTCCTTACGCGCGGAGGGGTCGCCTCGATAATCTGGTCGTTACCAAGATAGATCGCAACGTGACCGGGGTAGAAGACCAGGTCTCCGCGCTTGCGGTCGGCAAGCTTGACATGCATGAAGCGCGGGTCAACGCTCATGTTGTTTGCATCGTGGCTGTGCCAGGGATCATACCAATGGGCGTAAGGGTTGTACTCGCCCAAATCCATACCGCACGCGTACGCCGCCTGCATTACAAGGCCAGCGCAATCCACGCCCTTTTGGGGGGAAAGCGAGTAGTTCCACACATAGGGGGCATTGATATACTCGAATGCACGGGCAATAAACGCCTCAACGCACTCCTCCCTCGTGGCATCGACATCGATCCTCGAAGGTGTCACGTAGCAATACGGCGTGGAGTACGCTGCGTCCACCAACCGAACATTCTTGCTGCTTACCTGGAAGAACTGAGACGGATTTTGATAGCCGATTTTGCCGGGAGCCTCAATAGACGTAAGGTGCCACTGCTGGGAGCGACTGTTGTTCGACGTATAAGTCTGAACATTTGACCCGTTGTACGCCTCGCCGCCCTTTACATCCAGGACGGTACCAAGCATGGAGACGATCTCCACGCCATTCTCCCCCATCCTGAACGTCCATTTTTGAGCGGCGGTACCGTTTTGGTCATATTGGTCCACGTTGGTTTCGGGGGAAGCAGATCCACCGGCAACATCGAGCGCCTTGGCAGAACAGGCAGCGATGATGCTATACCACCCGTTGCCGGCGCTCTTGACCATCCACTTCTGCGAGGACGTGCTGTTGTTCATGTAGATCTGAACATTGGCGCCGTTAGCGCTTGATCCCTGGGAGACGTCCAAGACAAACGAGGAGTTAATCGAGGAAGCTATCTGATAGAAGCCTTCGCTCACAAGCTCTTTCGCCTGCAGCGTCCACGCCTGGGCCTTGGAGCCGTTGGACGAGTAGACCTGGACGTTCGCACCAACCTTGCTGCTGCCACTGGAAACGTCGAGCACCTTACCCGTCGCCACGTTCTTAAGGACGACGCCGAACAGGGAAGCCTCGGTGGTCCAATCGCAACGTGAGGTCAACGAAGACTGAACGACGTTATCAGAGCTGTCAGCAGAAAGATATTTCCCGGAGAGCACATTTTGGAAGCGATACACGCCATCGGATACCTTACGGACGTACCAGCGCTGGGCAAGGGAGCCGTTGTTGGTCCACATGCGAACGTTGGCGCCGTCCTGAACGCTTCCGCTGGCAACGTCTAGCACGTTATCGCCCACGCCCGACTTCAAGATGTACGCGCCGGTCTCGATAACGGGAACGTACTTATTCAGCGACCAGCGCTGGCTCGAAGAGGAGCTGACAGGATTGCACACCAGCGAACTCCCGGACAGATCCCACGCAAGACCGGTGGAAGCAGACACCACCGAATAAGTGCCGTCGCTGTTCTTGGAGACAACCCACTTCTGGTTCTTGTTGACAGAGGAATAATCCCACTGCTGGATCTTGGCGCCCGCAAGGAAATCGCCGTCTTTTAGATCAAGGCCCTTTTGGGAGGAGACGGAACGAATCCTGTAATACCCGTCATCGCCGTACGTGAGCATGAACTGCTGGGAGGTGGAGCTGCCATTTGCGCCCGCGATGCCCAACAGCGTTCCATTGGCATCAAGCGGCTCGCCAAGGGCTACGGCACTGTTTGAATTGGACGAGGATACAATGGTGTAAACGCCGTCATCGACAACGCGGCCCTGGCTGGGCACGTTGGGATTAAGGTTGTACGCCGTAAACGACTGCGCGATGGTTCCGTTAGAAGTGTACACGTCGATGTTCGCGCCGTTGTAGGCGCCAGCGCCCGAGACATCCAGGACCAGCGCGTTCGCGACGGCGGAATAGAACACGTAGGAGCCGTCGGCCTGCTTAATGGGGAGCCACAGCTGTGCCCTGCTGCCGTTCCAGCTATATTGCTGCACGTTCGCACCGGGCGTATTGGAACCGGATTGAATATCCAGCACCTTGCCGGAGCCCACGTTGACTATGCGAACGTAGCCGTTGGATTTGTAGACACGCTCGACCGACCACTGCTGGGCAGCGGACCTATTGGACGAATAGATTTGGATATTCGCACCGTTACCCGTCGAGCCACCGCTTACATCAAAGACGAGCCTGGACGACGTACCAAAGCCAAACGCATACGTTCCTTCTGGCAGCTCGTCGATGTGCTCTTTGGCAAGGGCGTCGATATCGTCGTGCGAGATAGGAAGAATGGAGCGCTTATACGTAAACGCAAGGGCTCCGCTATCGGTTTTGGGAAGCGTGACCACCTGCGCACCAGCAGCGCGAGAGGACGCGGCCAACGCATAGCCGTTCGCGGCATTGATGATCGAGACGGTGCCGTCGCTATTCTTCTCGATGACCCAGTAGCGCTGCTTAGCCCCTGCCGTGTCGCCCCATTGGGCAACGCTGGCCCCGGGATAGCATGCTCCGTTATCGGCATCCAGAAGCTTCTGCGAATGGGCCGGCCTGATGGTGTAGTAGCCCTTGCCGCCGGAAATCTCGTGGAAGCTTACAGAGAACAGCTGGGCCGCCGTCCCGTTGGACGTGTACAGCTGCAGGGCAGCGCCGTTAGCCGTGCTGGCGCCGGCGATGTCGAGCGAAAGGCCGTTCAAGGTAAAGGAATACGTTCCATCCGGCAGGGTTCTGCTTTGAGTGGAGACGCCATCGGCGCTATAGAGGACGAAGGTTTGAGAAGAGGACGAGGCGTCTTCGCCAACCACAGCGTTCGCCCCGTTATGGGCGCCCTGGGGAATATCAAGAACAAGGTGCTTACCCAATGCCGAGCGAAGGACGATACCATCGCCCTGCTTGGTAGCAACCCACTTTTGAGAACGGGTATCGCTCCAATCCTCTTGCTGAACGTTGGCTCCCGCCTGCGAAGAGAACGGGGTGACGGACAGCGCCTTTCCGCTGGCGAGGTTGGAGATCTTGAGGTATCCGCCGTCGACGGTTTGCACAACCCACGTTTGAGCCGCGGACGCGTTGGCACCATACGATTGAACGTTAGCGCCCGCATAGAGCGAGCCGCCGGAAACATCGAGTACCTGGCGATTGCCCGCAGCCAAGGCAACTACATAAGAGCCGTCCTGGACAAGGCCCTTATTTGCTATGGCAAGCTTGTCCATGTACTGCGGCGTACCCTCGGGATCGTAAAGATAGTTCACGTCCACGCGGCCGGAAATACCGTCCACGGAGGCGGAAGAGCTATACTGCCACAGCGTGTAGTTGCCTTCGTAATCACAGGTAGAGTTGTATTGGGCAACCCAGCGGTCCCAATTATCGAAGACGCTATCGGTAAGGTAGTTGTTCCACCAGCGAAGATTGGCGTAGACGCCCGGGGTGTAGCCGGCAGCAGCGATCTTAGAGCAAAATGCCTTGCCCATAGCGGCAAACGTTGCGGAGCCGCCCTCGATCTCATGGTATTGATTCTTGTCATCAACGCCCGCGGGACGGCCCGTGGCGGGATTCTGATTCTCAAGGTCATAATAAACAGGCAGACCAAGATCACTTGGCGAAACGCCGGCATTGCGCAGAACGGTCAAAGTCCACTCGGCCTCAGAGGTCGCGGTGGAGGCATTCCAGGCATAGCTGTAGAGGTAGACGCCAAACTTGATGCCGTTAGCCTTGCAACCCTGGACGTTTGCAACAAAACGCCTGTCAGAACCGCCAACGCCGTATCCAAGCCTCAGGATGGCGAAATCAACGCCATCGGCCTTCGCCTTGGCCCAGTCGATATCGCCTTGAGCAAAGCTTACGTCAACGCCCCATTCGGCCGCGCCCTCGGGAAGCGTTGGACGAGAAAGAAGCATGACATCGGAATCGCCGACCTGGGTCTCGAGCTCACCGGCTTCATAGCGCCAGGAGTAAGCAACGTCCTCGCTGGACGAGACGGCATTCGACGCTTCTGCCGAATCTTCGGTAGCCTCAGCCGAGCCCTCCCCTTCTACAGCAAGAGCAGAAGGCTCGTCAGTCGATGCGATGACCGCACCGTCAACGACATCTTCTCCAGCGGCGATAAATACGGGCCCGCACACTAACGCAATAAGCACTGCGAAGGTCGATAGCAGCAGGCCCCGAGCACGTCTACTCATGGGCATCCCCCTGTCGATAGCAGAAAACCAATTCGAACACTTGAAAACATTTTACTATCTCTTTGGTCAGATATGCCCAAATCGGTCGATGATCTGCCGATTTGGAATGCCCTTATCTCATCAGCTGTTCGATAAGCTCGACAATCTTTAAATAGGAACGCCTGCGATTGAATTGCTCTTGGGCCACGGCGCGAGCCCTCTGGCCCATCGACTCCATAACGGACCTGTCGTCGATCAGGTCGACGAGCGCGCCCGTGAGCGCATCCACGTTCTCAGGCTGAACGTTTACGCCAAAACCGTCTGCAGCCACTTTGGACGAGAACTCCGGACTCAAAGACGTATTGACCATGGGCTTGCCGGCGGCAAGATAGTCGCCGATCTTGGTGGGGATGCTTTGCGGAGCGTTTCCGACCAAGGAATTGATGAGGATGTCAGACTTAGAAAGATAGGCCGCCATCACATCGTGGGGGCGATACCCCAAGAACTCGACATCGCAAGAAACCTCGCGGGCCACGGCCTCAAGATCTTCGCGAACCACGCCATCGCCCAGCAACTTGAGCTTAACCCAAGGCCTATCGCGCTGAATCCGCGCCACGGAGCGAATAAGCGTCCCAAGGTCATAGCATGCACTCAAGGTGCCGGCGTATGCCACCCACACCTCATCGTCCGCTTTATTGACCTCGTCAGCATTGGCGGCGACGCCAGCGTCGAAATCGTCCACGTCGTTGCCTACGTACACAACAACCTTGGGGATATCCTGAGCACGGTCCTTAAATCCGCGCGAGGCGTATTCATCAGAGGTGCCCACGATCGCGTCGGCGAGGTTATATGCCGCCTTGGCCTGGCGGTAGAAGGGAAAAAACGCAATGTCGGAGAGGACGGGGACGTCCAGAGCGATGCGAAACGCCTCGGGCCACAAATCGTTCACGTCGATGACAAAGGGAATGTTGTATTTCTTAGCAACCCGGCCGATGGCCAACGTGATGTCGTTAGGCGGAATCTGCGAATAGATGAGATCGTAGGCGTGGTCGCTCTCGAAATACTCGGCGACGCGGCCCGCCATGACATGATGGGCCCAGATACGCTGAGGGCACATGTTCTTGGGATAGAAGGGTTCCTCGATGAACTTGATGTTGAAGGAGTGCGCGGAGTAATCGAACGCGTCGAGATCGCGCTGGCGCTTCTCCCAGTGTTGAAAACGAGAAGTGATGAAATCAACTTCAAAGCCCGACCGCTGCAGAAGCTCGGCAAGGTAGACATAACGAGTAGCGCCCTTAACCTCGCGGCCAAGCTTGGCGTCGATGCTGAAGATCGCTATGCGTCCCTTTGAAGCCATGATGGTCCCTTCGATGTCACCTGCGCGCCTAGCGCCCGAGAATGTTACTCATGCGAGTATACGAGATACCCAATCGATTGAGGAGCAATGCAACCCTATACCGTTTCTCCCCCAACTTCCACTGCGCCGGATTGCGATTTTTGAGGTCTTGCCTAAACGCCGCGGCGCGAGCACGGCCCCTGGCCCTGTCCTCGTCAAACAAAAGCGCGATGTTGTAGTGCGTATCTATGATGAGATGCGCCTTGTGGCGTACGTAATCGAGTGCCTGCGTCCCCAACGGACCATCCGCACCGGATGCAAGGACCTCTCCATTCTCGCAACGCTCGAGGTAAGCCAGCACCTCATCCACCACGCGCGTATGGTCGCCCCAGCGCTTGACGTAGTTTTCAAAACTAACGCTTTGCTGGGCGTTGCCCACCAGGTATTGGTAGACCTCGATATCGTAAAAGACGATATCGCGCGCGGGAGCGCTCGCCTTGAGAATGTACTCGTAGTCCTCGTAAAACGTGTGCTCCAACAGTTGAAGGCCGGTAGAGCGCAGATAGGAGGTCTTGGCGGTGAGCGTATGGATCATAATCTGCGACGCGGCCTGATGGGCCCCGCACACCGAGGAAAAGGAAAGGACGTCCCCGGGCGTGATGCCATCGGGAAGCTCGAACAGCGTGCTCTCCCCCGTCACCATGTGGACCTCGCGCTTCTTGTCGATCACCAGATCGCAGTCAAGGCTGCCAAGACGTTCAACCAGATCGATAAGTCCCTGGGTGCACACCCAGTCATCGCCATCGACCACGCGGAAGTACTTGCCGCGAGCCTGCTGCAACGCCGCATTGATGGTAGATCCGTGGCCTCCATTCTCCTTAGAGATGACCTTGAAGATCGACGGCGAGCGCTTGACAAAGGACTCGGCGATGAGGGCGGTGGCGTCGGTGGAACCGTCGTCAACGACGATGACCTCCAACCCGCTTTCCAGCTTGGGCGAGCAGTAGCTTGCAAGGCCGCGCTCAAGGTAGCGCTCGACGTTATAGGAAGGGATGGCGATGGTAAGGACCTTGGAGTAACCTTTGGATCCATCCGTTTGCGTACAAGACATCGTCATCACCTCTGCATCTTCAATTGCGCGTACATACGGGAGCCAGAACCGCGAACCAGATGGATAAGCCTGCCGAGCGCGCAGCAAGCAAGGGCAGAGCGCATCTTCAATACGGCAAGCCCCAAGCTAAGAACTTTTCCACCCCGTGAGGTGGCGCCGGGAATAAGGGTCAAAAACAGCGGGTCCGCAAAAAGCGAGCGGCACCAGGCGATGCGGCCCGCACGGTCAAGATGCGCGCGCGAATCGCAATTTCTCTCCAGGGCGCTCATGATAAAGCGACCGTAGAGCGACCCCAGGCGGCTGCGCACCTCTTGGTTATCGAGCCCCCACGCGCGCTGCTGGTTAAAAAGGGCCTCGATGCGGCGCCTGTGAACCTGATAGTACTCAGGCACAAACTTATTGGTGAGGTTGGCGTTAAGCCGTTTGGCGTAGCGATAGGGAGCATCGTCCAAAAACGCGCAAACGCTGGCGTTTTGGAAGAACGCGATGTTGAACAGGATATCCTCGATAAGCGGGACGGTTTCAAACGCAAGGCGTGAGAGCTCAGAGCGCCTGTAGACCTTGTTCCAGGCGTAGCCGTAAAGCGTCGCCTCTTCAAGGTCGAGAATGCAGCGATGCAACGCATCGCCGGACGCGACGCCGGAAACCGGGGGCATGACGCTTCGCGACCCGGTGAGGTTGCCCTTGGCGTCGAAGTACTCCTCTGTGCAGCCAAAGACAACCGCATCTGCAGCAGTGTCGGTGAGGACAGCGTGAACGCGAGCGAGCAGCGTGCGGTCATACCTGTCATCGGGATCGGGAATCCACACATAGGCACCGCGGGCATGCGAAAGCCCGGTGTTGCGTGCGGCGGATAACCCGCGGTTAGCATCGTGCTGGACCAAGCGAATGCGGCAATCAGCGGCCATGCGCTCGCGGACTAGCTGGGCGGCGTTGTCCGGCGAGCCATCGTCCACCACGATCAGCTCCCAATCACCGAACGTTTGCGCCTGGACATCGTCCAAAGCCGCCTCGATATAGCGCTCCACCCCATAGCTTGGCATGATGATGGAGAAAAAAGGCGCGACGGACGTCGTAGCGGCGGCATTGGGATCATTGCGGCACACGCGCGGCGCGCCCGCCCTTATTAGGGTATCCATTGTAATGCCGTGCTAGTTGAACTGGTTGCGGTAAGCCTTGCAGACTTCCTCCACCGGACCGACCATGCGCTGCTTGCCCTTCTCAATCCACACGCAGCTCTTGCAGAGGCGCTCGACCTGGTCGATGCTGTGGCTGACGAACAAGACGGTGACGTTGCCGGAATCGATGAAGCTCTGAATGCGTCGCTCGCACTTCTCCTGGAAGAAGACGTCGCCAACGGACAGAGTCTCATCAACAATGAGAACGTCCGGTTCCGTGACGGTAGCGATAGCGAAAGCGATGCGCGCAACCATGCCGCTTGAATAATTCTTCAAGGGCATGTCCATAAAATCGCGAAGCTCGGCAAATTCAATGATATCGTCCAGATGCTGGTCGATAAACTCATGGGTATAGCCCAGAAGCGAACCGTTGAGGTAGATGTTCTCACGTGCGGTCAACTCGAGATCGAAACCTGCACCAAGTTCAATGAGAGGGGCGATGTTTCCGCGAACAACAACCTCGCCCTCAGTGGGCTCCAGAACGCCAGCGATGATTTTAAGCATGGTGGATTTACCGGAGCCGTTGGTGCCCATAAGGCCCACGACCTCGCCCTTGGGCACATTAAAGGAAATATGGTCAAGAGCACGGAACTCTTTGAAGAATAGTTCGCGCTTGGCGATCTTGATGAAATATTCCTTGAGGCTATTAAGCTGCTCGCTGGCCATATTGAAGACCATAGAGACATCCTTCACCTCGATAGCGTAGTCATTGTCTTGAATTGAAGTTGTCATGAGCGCAAACCTCGCCTAAACGTAAAGAATGAATTTGTGCTCGGTCTTACGGAAGATGAGCAAACCAATAACCAGGGCGAGAACGGCCCAAAAACAACAAAGACCAAAAACGGTAGCTGAGGGAACCTGCTGCCAAAGGAAGATATCGCGCATGAACGTGATGTAGTTGTACATGGGATTCACCTTAACAAGCGTGATGATCCAAGCGGGCGCGGCTTTATCGATCAAAAGCTGAAGATCCCAGAAGATAGGGGTCAGATACGTCCAAGCCAAAATGATGACTCCCCAAAGGTGAATAATGTCCCTGAAGAAAACCGCAAGGGAACCGATGGCGAGACCGATACCGATGCAGAAGAGCATGAGGAGGACGAGAACCACGGGAAGCATGACGAGATGCCAGGTGGGAACAACCCTGAACCACAGCATAACGAACGCAACCGCAATCAACGAGAACGCAAAGTTGACCAGCGCAAAGAGAACCTTCTGCACCGGAAAGACAAAGCGATCGACCTTAACCTTCTTAAGAAGCGGAGCCGCATCGATAATCGACCAAAGAGCGGCGTTGGTTGAGTCGCTCATAAGGGAAAACGTAACGTTACCGACAATGAGGTACAGGGGGAAATTCTCTACAGACCCACCAAACATGTACGAGAAAACAATACTCATGACAACCATCATGAGCAACGGGTTGAGAACGCTCCAGACAACGCCCAAGACGCTGCGTCGATATTTAAGCTTAAAATCCTTGCTTACAAGCTGCTTGAGAATAAAGATGTCTTTGGCAAGCGCGCTCGATGCGTGGCTCTTTCCGAGCTTGGCCTTTGTTGACACGATTGAACCCCTTACAAAGAGCAAATGCAGTCAAATACGCAAAACATGGTAGCACAGCGATATTTTGCAGAAAGCGGTTCAATAAATCTACGGCTGTTGAACATGTGACATGCTGTTTTTATATAAATCGAGCTTTTGCCAGGCATCGCCCGCTTAGTAAAAGCATGAGTTCACCTAACATCACTGAACCATTCTTGTTACAAAGCTTGGAGCAACTCATGAGGAATTTGATCACGCAAATCATGAAATTCGGAGTCGTCGGCGCTATCGCTTTCGTCATCGATTATGGGGTCATGGTGCTGCTTGCTGAGGTATTCAGCATACCCCCCGTCGCCTCTGCCACGGTCTCGTTTATCGTTTCCGTTGTTTTCAACTACCTCGCGAGCATGAAGTATGTCTTCAGCCACAAGAGCGATATGAGTCGAAAGCGCGAGTTTGCAATCTTCATCGCCCTCTCAGTCGCAGGCTTGCTTATAAATGATGCAATCATGTGGGCGGGCACCGAGATCGCATCCATCGATTACCGAATTGTCAAGATCGCGGCAACGGCAATCGTGATGGTATGGAACTTCATTACCAGGAAGATCTTCCTCGACGGCGGAGATGCCGGAGGAGATGCACAAAAACAGTAAGCCTCATAATCCCGCAACAACAGATTCACCCTAAACCCTACAGGCGCACCGCGGCGATATGTGGTGCGCCTGTAGTTTCACCGAGAGCAGCTTACCTTTTGCTGACAATATATTTATAGTTCTTGACATACACTCTGTTGTAAGGGGTTTTGGTGCGAGCTGCATTGACTCAAGAAAATACAAAGCAATTCGGCAAATTCGCCATTGTTGGACTAACGTCACTGGCTGTCGACTACGCGCTCCTCATGTTTTTAGTAGAAGCGTGCGAGGCAGACCTGTTCTTCAGCACCACGGTATCGTTTATCGTTTCCGTGATAATCAACTATGTCCTGAGCATGAAATACGTTTTCGACCATCGCGAGGGCATGAGCCGCAAGCGCGAGTTCACAATCTTCGCGATCCTTTCGGCTGTGGGACTTGGCCTGAACGACCTGTATATGTTTGTCGGGGTTACCATGCTCAATATTGGTTACCAGGCAATGAAACTCATCTCGACGTTTTTGGTGACGTGGTACAACTTCTTCTCACGCAAGAAGTTTCTCAGCAACAACTAATAACAATCCCCGGCATCGTGGCCATCACCAAGCCACACCTCATTTGGCTTCGAATAAGCCGGGCATCCTCAAGGACGCATTCAGGCGCGTGGATATCTCAAAAGGTATCCACGCGCCTGTCTTTCAACTAAGCCTCGCCCGCGAAGGCAGCGCAATCCTCACGCGCTTGCATCCAAGCTGCACGCACTTAAACAATGGTATCAGCGCGTATCGATTTAGGATGAAGCCAAGGCGCGACATATGTACGATATCCGCTGGTTGTCGCATGGTTTTGTAGCGCTCTCAAGGGTAGAATCTACCTAAGAGCCTAACCTTAAACGTGAACTTGAAACTCTATAGTTGCTTCACAATTCATCAAACTTGCAGGTAGCTGACTATCCTAAACCTTCAACTTGACCCTTAAAGAAGTCTAAGGTTCAAGTTCAACTCGAAGTCAGGTATATACTATGGCCTGCAAAAGATTTCGCACGTTGTCTGCTATCGAAGGATACGTACATGCGCAATTATGGACATACTCACAAGGCTCTCGTTATCGGCGCTGCGTTGGCGTTCGCGCTTTCGGGTACCGCGCTGTGCCCTACAACCGCTCTGGCCGTTACCCAGGAGACTGAGGCACAGCTGACCGAGACCCAGAAAAAGCTTGAGGATTCCGCCGCCGCCTATGACAAGGCAACAGAGAATGTCGCGAAGCTCCAGGCCCAGATTGATGAGAACAATGCGCTTATCGCCGAGCTCGAGGCCAAGCTCCCCGAGCAGCAGCGCAAGGCCAGCCAGGTCATGCGCGATATGTACAAGTATGAAAAGGCATCCAATCCGTTCATGAGTTTCATCCTGAACTCCCAGTCCTTCGACGAGTTCTTCACCCAGATGGCTTACATGAACCAGATCAAAGATTCCAACACCAGCGCGCTCGAAGAGCTCAATGAAACCCAAAAGCAGCTTGAACAGACGAAGGTAGAGCTCGAGCAGGCAAAGGCCCAGGCAGACACAGAGGCCAAGGCGGCCTCCGACGCTCTTGCCGAGGCTCAGAAACTCCGTGAGGCCGCTCAAAAGAAAGCAGACGAGGAGGCCGCTTCCGAGCTTGCAGCGCTTCAGCAAGCATCCAGTGAGCTTGCTGGCGGCACCGAAGAGAGCTCATCAGTGGTCCTGCCCGACACGTCCGGTGTCAACTGGAACACCGACGAGGCCAGCTTTGTTGCCGAGTGGTCTGCACGCATCGATGCCTACCTTGCAGGCTCCCCTCTCGAAGGCTACGGCGCGACCTTTGCAGCCGCTGCCTGGAAATACGGTGTCGACCCCCGCTGGTCCCCCGCGATCTCCAACACCGAAAGCTCAAAGGGAGCCTATTGCTTCCGCGAGCATAACGCCTGGGGCTGGGGAGCAATCGACTTCTCAAGTTGGGAAGAAGCCATCGATACCCATGTGCGCGGACTTGCCCGCGGCTATGGCTACACGATTAGCGTTCAAGCGGCTAAGAAGTACTGCCCGCCCAATTGGTACCATTGGTACCACAACACGCTTTCCGAGATGCAGAAGATATAGCTTACAGAGAGCTTCAACTCACCAATTTAAACGACGACGTCTCCAAGGGGACGTCGTCGTTTTTGCTTCACGCTCGGACTCTAAACAAAAGCCGCGCACCAATGGGCACGCGGCTTACACGCATATAAGCGAAAAGCAGGCTAGCGAGCAACCTTAAGAACGGCCTCGCCTGCAGAAACAGCGGAATCCTCGTCCGCGCACAGCTCTACAGAAGCGAACTCAGCGCTGTTGGAAACAGCCAGCACAACAACGTCCTTATAACCAGCAGAGGCGATCTTACCGCGATCGATGCCCAGAATCGCCTGACCGGCAACTACGTGATCACCCTGGGCAACATAGCCGGTAAAGCCCTCTCCCTGCATGTTAACGGTGTCAACGCCCACATGCACCAGAACCTCGACGCCGTCATCGCCCTGGATGCCAACGGCATGGCCCATGGTAACGGTCACCGTGCCGGTAACGGGAGCATAAACGACGTCGCCCTCGGGCCAAACGCCGCAACCCTTGCCGAGGACCTCGGAGCTAAAGACCGGATCGGGGATATCAGCCATCTTGCAAACGCGGCCCTTTACGGGAGCGCACAGCGTATCAGCAGAAACCTGAGCCGTTACGGATGCGGGCACCGCGGGCTTCTCGGGCTCCGCCGCTTTCTTAAACCTGTCAAAAAATCCCATTGGATCCCCCATTCAAACATCGCACCACCTCATAAGGCGTGAGGATTTACACAACACTTCATGAGTGAACGTTACCTGCCATACCAGCAGGTAACACCATAATAATACCACGCAAAGAGCACGCAAGCAGCACGCGTCGCACAGCCATTCGCACATGAGCGCCAACGCGTTCGATGGCCTATGCCAGGTCCTCGCCGTTAGACTCGATAACCTTCTTATACCAGAAGAAACTATCCTTGCGACTGCGGTCGAAGGTGCCGTTACCCTCGTCGTCCGCATCGACGTACACAAAGCCGTAGCGCTTGCCCATCTCACCGGTTGAAGCGGAGACCAAATCTATGCAACCCCACGGCGTATAGCCCATAAGGTCAACCCCGTCGACCTCAACGGCCTTCTTCATGGCTTCGATATGCATACGCAAGTAATCGATGCGATAGCTATCGTGAATAGCTCCGTCGTCCTCAACCGTATCGAACGCGCCGAGACCGTTCTCTACAACCATCAGCGGGATACGGTAGCGCCCGTACAGCTCGTTGAGCGTCCAACGCAGGCCATCGGGGTCGATCTGCCAACCCCAATCGCTTGCCTTGAGATACGGATTCTTAGCGCCGCCCATAAGGTTCCCGCCAGTCGAAGCGAGAGCGGGGTCGGTAGACACAGCATTGCTCATGTAATAGCTGAAGCTGTAGAAATCGACGGTACCGCTTGCGAGGTCCTCCAGATCCCCTTCAGCAACATCGAGCTTAACGCCATATTTATCCCAGACCCTCTGGGCAAAGTGAGGATACTCGCCGCGAACCTGAACGTCGCCGCAATAATAATTACCCTCGTCCATCTTCTGCTGGCATGCGATGACGTCAGCCGGGTTGCAGCTATACGGATAATTGGCCATATAGGCGATCATGCAACCGATCTTGAAATCAGGGTTGATCTGATGGGCGAGCTTGACCGCGCGGGCGCTCGCCACAAACTGATGGTGTAAACCCTGGAAACGAAGCTGCGGGTCATCCACCTGGTTGAGGAAGTCACGCGTTCCCTCGTTGAGGATGCCCAGGCCCAGATAGCCGCCCAGAGGCATGGTACCGCAATTGATTTCGTTAAAGGTGAGCCAATACTTCACCTTATCGCGATAGCGAGTGAAGATGGTCTCGCAGTAACGAACATAGAAATCGATAAGGTCGCGAGATGCCCAACCGTTGTATTTCTCGGTGAGATGCCAGGGCAACTCGTAATGGCTGATGGTTACCAAAGGCTCGATACCCTGCTCGTGTAGCTCATCGAAGACCTGGCCGTAGAACGCCAGGCCCTCCTCGTTGGGCACCAGATCATCTCCGTTGGGGAAGATGCGGCTCCAGTTGATGGACATGCGGAACACCTTGAAGCCCATCTCGCCCATAAGCGCGGCGTCCTCGGCATGGCGATGATAAAAGTCGCTTGCGAAGTGGTTGGGATAGCACAGGCCCTCTTCCCACGTACGGGTGATCTGGCGCGGCGTGGTATGGGTGCCGTTGGTCATCATATCTGCGTCGCTAGGACCCTTGCCGCCAAGGTTCCAGCCGCCCTCGAATTGGTTGGCTGCGGTTGCGCCACCCCATAGGAAGTTCTTAGGGAAAGACATAGTGGGAATCCTTTCGCAAAGAAGGAAAACGAAGGGAACAAAAGGGCGCGGGGCCGAAGCGAGATGCTCCGGGCCGCGCGCCCCATATTTTGCGCAGCCCTTATTAAGAGCTGACGCGATTACTACTTAGCAAGCTTCTGCTCAGGCTTATAGGTGACGTACTCGAGGACGAAGCCCACGACGGCGCCCACCAGGGAGGCGATGACGGCAGGGACGATGAAGCTAGCTCCCTCGACACCCGCGGGGGGAAGGAAGGACAGCCAGTTGAAGACGCCCAGGCCACCGGAGATGTAGACCACAGCGCCGGTGATGCCGATTATGAGGCCGCCGACGGCTGAACCGATAGAGGCGATCACGAACGCCTTCTTATCGGGCAGGGCGACACCGTAGATAGCAGGCTCGGTAACGCCGAAGAAGAAAGACGAGATGATAGTGGGCAAGCAGATGCCGCGGAAATCCTGATCCTTATTCTTGAGGTACATGGCGAACAGGACGGCTCCCAGGGAGAAGGAGTGGGCGATAACGGCGCCGAGGATGTAGTCATGGCCAAGGGTGGTGAGGTTAACAAGCGCGATAGGGACGAGCGACCAATGGAAACCAAAGATGACCAGGCACATCCAGAAAGCGCCGACGACGGTGCAGCCGAGGATGGAACCCACGACGGGAAGACCGAACAGGGTCTGGAAGAGCAGGCCGAGCAGGTTGGTGATCAGCGTAGCGACGGGGCCGATGACCAGATAGCCGAGAACAACGGTGACGGTGACGACGACCAGCGGGGTGAAGAACATCTTGACGGAAGCCGGCATAACCTTTTTAACCTTGTGCTCAAGCCAGGCAGCGAGGGCAATCATGAGCACGATAGGAATAACGGAGCTGGTGTAGCCGGAAGCGGGCATGATGATGGGGATGCCGAAGAACGTGGCGTACCAGGAGAACGTGCCCGCAAAGCCAAGGTCAACAGAACCAAGGACCTCACCGGAGGTCAGCGCGACCATGGTGGGATACACAAGAGCAAACGCGATGGCCATGGCGTTGAACTCGCTCATGCGGAACTTCTTAGCGGCGTTGTAAGCAAGCACAACAGGAAGGAAGTAGAACATGCCGTCGGCGACCGTGTAGAGCAGCGTATAGGCGCCATCGGTAGCGAACTCAGGGAAGAACTGCGTCGCGGCGGCGAGCAGGCCCTTCATGATACCTGCGGCGGCAAAGGTGCCCAGCATGGGGGCGAAGATGCCGGAGATCAAGTCGATGAGGATAGCGGCAGGGGTCTTCTTCTCGTTGGAATCGTCATCATCAGCCGCGACCTCGCCGCCACCGTGTAGACCGGATACTTTCAAGAAGTTGTCGTAGACCTCCTCAACCTTGTTACCCACGACGACGTGGTACTGACCATTGGCGTCGAGAACCTTGATGACGCCGGGAAGCGCTTCGATGGCCTCGGTATTGGCCTTGGAAACGTCCTTGAGCTTAAAGCGCAGGCGGGTGATGCAGTGAGCAAGGGATTTGATGTTGTCCTTGCCACCGATGTTGTCGAGAATGCTCTGGGACAGCTCGTCATAGTTTTTCTGAGCCATGATCATTCCTTCCGCATAGTTTCATTAATACCTATTGTTCGGATGTCCCGTCCGGCGCCTGGACGAGAGATCCCATCAGCGGCTCGCGAGGAACCGATTGATGTACATCATGAGATAGAGGCGTTCTTCCTCGGAGCACGCGCGGCCAAAGCGGTCCTCCAAATAGGAGGCAATCGCGTCGGCGCAAGCGCTGACATCGGGAAAATCATGAGAGATTCGAGCGAACAGATCGGCATTGGAATCGGAAGATGCCCTGTCCGCCTTAAGCCTCTTGATGAGATAGCGAAGATGGGTGGTGAAGCGGGCGTAGTTATATGATGCGCGGTCCACGGTGATGCCAAACTCGCGCTCCACGATATTTGTAACTTCGTCAATTGAGGAAAGCGTACGCATAACCTCGTCCATATCGTCAACCCGACCATCCGCGCGCTCGGAATTCACTAGGTGCATGGCGATGGAGCAAGCCTCGGTCCGCGGCATAGAAACCCCGGTCTCCTTCTTAAGGATCGCGAGAGCGCGAAGGCCCAGACCATGCTCGACCGGATAGACAAACTCGACCGTATCCGAAAGCGGGTTCTCGATAACGCAGCCATCCTTAAGGCGCTCGACCGCAAACTGAAGGTGATCGGCCAAGGTAAGAACAACGTTGGGATTCAACTCGCAGTCGAGCTCGCCTTTTGCCATATCGATGATCTGCAGGGCGGCATCGATAACCTCGGACGGCACGGTGCGAACCATGGAGAGAATACCGTTGTTGATATTTGAAAAGACTGCTTGGAGCGTCGACTCGTCTTCGAGATAATACGGGGTCTCGTGAAAACCGATCCCCTTACCGAAAACGACCAACTCGTTGCCGCGATCATCGCGCGCCATGGCAACGTTGTTGTTGATCTTCTTAACTATGATCATGAAAAAACTCCCCTAAGCATCTCATTGATCGAATCGGACGGTCCCCTTTTACGGGAAACATCCGTATCGACAAGTGATGCCTCCCGAGGAGTAACAACCTTGCTATGGCTGAAAGCATAGCCTAACAATGGCGAATTTGTAAGTATTTGTTTTCAAATACCGTTCACAGATGAATTTATACCGTTTGCGGACTGAAGCGAATAGCGAAAAGGGATTAAAAAGGACGAAAATCAATCGTAGCGTGGCAAAGCGATCCAAGGGTCCGATCCCTCATCGATGAAATACAGATCTGCCTGAGGCGCAAACATCATCGCATCCATACGCGAAGAAGAACGATATGCCTCGAGACTGAAGACGCTCTTGGAATGGGACGGCGCGGAAGTGCTATCGACAATCACCTGAGAGTCGCGAAGGGCATCGATGTGATCGGTCGCAACATGCGCCATGCCGGCAAAGCCGTAATCAGCCCAGGTGCACTCACATAGATACGCAACGGCGTAAGCAAGCTCCACGCTTTCCTCCGGACAATATACAAAGAGCTCGATCACGGGCCTGGGAGCAGGTAGCCTGCCTCTGTCTTCATGGACGCCAAGGTGCTCCGCCCACCGCATGCCCCACAGGGAGAACGCGTTAGCCGCATCAAGATTTCCGCCAATAAACGTAGCGCGAAGCGGAATTTGACCTGTAAAACAAGCTGATTCAAGCCCACCGTCGCTATTCAAGAAGAAGTCCTCCCCCGCTCATTCTTAATCAAATAAACCGCGGCACGCGCAAAGCCATCTGCTAAACGGACCACAGCAGCAGCGCGGCAACCAAAGCAGCAGCTTCCAAGGCAACAAAACGAGCAATAAGCCTCGGCAAGCCGATCGATATGGCCCGATCCACGAAAGCGAATCTCTTTCTTAGCCAGGATTTATTGTAAAGCAGCCAACAGCCAAATAGAAATATCGGCAGCACCATAAAGTAAGCAATGACGACAAGCGCGGGAATCGAAGCATCTCTCATGGATTCAGTGGGATGAGCGACCAGCTCTAAAGTCGCCTGCACGCAAACGACGGCAACGAAAAGGACCGTTATGTTCCAAGGTATGCGTACGATCGGATTATCGATAAAGCGCGCGTGAACGGCACGCGGCGCCTGGGGACGCTGCGGCGTCAGGGTAGAAGAAGGCGCCATAAAGAGGGAGTCTTTGACGGCTTTGCCACTCAATGCATCCCCACGCTGCCTGCTGGAAGGAAGGTCGCCAGCGCCCACCGCAGCAGAAAACGCATCCAGCAGCGCTTGCACGGAATCATAGCGATCGGCTGGATCGAATGCGCAAGCGCGCTCGACCACGCGGATAAGCCCCGCGCTCGCGTGCGCGCCCGTCAGCGAAGAGACAAGCTGCTCACAAGGCACGGTCGAGCCGATAAGGCAGTACGCGAGCAACATGCCCAGCGCATACACGTCGCTTCTAACCGTGGTTTGAGAAAAACCGTATTGCTCTGGTGGAGCAAACTCCCTGGTCCCAAAATGAACCGTATCAGACGACTCTCCCTCGCGCCATTGCCTGGCGATGCCAAAATCGATGAGCACAGCGGTGAGTTGGGACGAGAACCTACTTTGAGCCATGATGATATTTGAGGGCTTAAGGTCGCGGTGGATGATGGGCGGCGCGAAAGAGGCATGCAGCTCAATACAAGCGCGGCACACGTCCTCAAAAGCATGAAGAGCAACACCCCGATCAAAGCCGGCTGCCGTGAGGTACACCTCGAGCGTAGGGCCTTCTACGTATTCCATAAGCACATCAAGCTCATCGCCCTGACTGCTAACGTTCATAATCTCAGGAAGGTGGGCGAACCTTCGTCCTGATAACCAGGCGTCATGAAGCGTGCGATATACGGTGCCCAAGCCGCGGTCCGCCGCGATAACCTTGTGGACAAACGGACCGTATTCTCCCCCACCCGCGCCAAGCAGATATACCACCTGCGTGCACTCGCGCGAGCCATCCTTTAAGACGCGCTCGACACGATAATCCAAGCCCGCCTCACGGATGGCTAGCATCGATTCAAGCTGGTCTGTCAATTCATCTGTATCCATAGCTCCAAACTATAGCAAACCGCCCGGACACAACAACGGTATCCGGGCGGAACGCGGGAACAAGGATTCTAAGGCCTAGCAAATAGTGCGCTCTCCAAATCGATAGAGCTCTTCGTTCACCTTCTGAAGAGAACAACCCTTGTCGAGGCAGTAGATAATGATGGCATCGCGCCTGCTCCTGCAGTCGAGCCTGCCGGCGTCGGCATAGCCCAACGCCCTATTGGCCTCCCTCAGCGAAAGGGCCATCGCGAAGCATATCTGCAGCACCTTATCCCTACTGGGATGGCGAGCACCCGTAAAGATCTGGTATCCAAAGGTCTCGTTGAGGTCCGCCATGCGCACCACCTGGACGCGCTTCAAATGCTTCTCGTCCAAAAGCTGCTGAAGATAGGAAGCGAGCGACGTATCAGCTGAAGAAAGGTCGTTGAGATATCCCTCAAGGTCGGAAGAATCTAAAAGGTCGTTCAATAGTTCTTCAGTCAAACGCTCGCTCATTGGATCTCAAGCTCCAGAATCATTATAGACGCGACACTTAAATGCTAGGAAAGGTTAGCGATGGCGTAATCGGCCTCTTCCTGCGTGAACTTCTCTCCATATTCAGAGACAAGTTGATCTCGAATTGCCTCGGGCGACATAGCCATAGTTTCCTGGTAGTTTTTTGCCTTTGCAAGAGCGTTTTCATTCCAATCGGCCTCGATTGTATCAACAGCGTACTGGGCCTCCTCCGCAGTGAACTTCTCACCAGCCTCAGATACAAGCTGATCGTAAATGCCCTGTTTGGACATATGCATTGTGTCGCTATAGTTTTCAGCCTTCTTGAGAGCATTGTCATTCCAGTCGGCCTTCATATTGTCAATTGCATATTGAGCCGCCTCCGCAGAGAATTGCTCACCGTACTCCGATGTGAGCTGATCATAGATACCTTGCTTAGACATATGCATCATCTTGCTGTAGGACTCAGCCTTCTTAAGCGCTGAGGAATATTCCGTAGGAACATTTTCATCAACCGTAGAAGTATCGTCGCCATCTGTTTGCTCGGAAGCAGGCGCATCATCCGCAGAACCGCTCTTGCCCGAGCTCGAATTCGCGCAGGATGCCAACGCCGATATCGCCAAGATGACAACCAGCGCGATGAACCACCAGCGGCGAACTACAGGCTTTTTCTCCTTTTTCATTTTCCCTCCATACGTCAATGGACAGCACCAGTAGCTTGATTCTAGGCACGGCTATCTACCAATTCATTAGCTGTGAGCTAATAGCGGGCAACGAACTTGCACATGCAGGAAAAGACGATCGTCAGTTAAGGGCAAACCCTCTATCGCATTTGTAACGACATGAGTTATGGCCCTCGATATTAATAAGGATGGTATACACTTCTGTAACTTATACATTTGCACGCGCATGAGTTACTTTTGGAGGACCACATGATCGCAATCCTGCGCAAGGACGCCTCGCCCGAGGCCGTTGAGCATCTACTCAGCTGGATCGAAAAGAAGGGCCTTCAAACTAACTATAGTAAGGGCGAGAACGAGACCGTCATCGGCCTGGTGGGAGACACCACCAAGATCGATCCCTTCCTGCTTGAGTCGATGGACATCGTTGAACGCGTACAGCGCGTCTCCGAGCCCTTCAAGAAGGCCAACCGCAAGTTCCATCCCGAGGACACCGTCGTCGATTGCGGACACGGCGTCAAGATCGGCGGCGGGCACTTCCAGGTGATCGCCGGACCCTGCTCAGTCGAAGGCAAGAACCTCATCAACATCGCCAGGCGTGTTAAAGCTGCCGGCGCCACCATGCTGCGCGGCGGCGCATACAAGCCCCGCACCTCCCCGTACGCATACCAGGGCATGGGCCCCGAGGGTCTCGACCTGCTGCGCGAAGCTGCCGACGAGCTCGATATGCCCATCGTCACCGAGATAATGGACCAGCGCGACGTCCAAACGTTCCTCGATAAGAACATCGAGGTCTGGCAGATCGGCGCACGTAACGCCCAAAACTTCCCACTGCTGAAAGAGGTGGGTAAGACCAAGGCCCCCATCCTGCTCAAACGCGGCATGGCGGGTACCATCGACGAGCTGCTGATGGCGGCCGAGTACATCATGAGCGAGGGCAACGAAAACGTCATCCTGTGCGAGCGCGGCATCCGCACGTTCGAGACGCGTACCCGCAACACCTTCGACCTCAACGCCGTGCCCGTCCTGCACTACCTAAGCCACCTTCCCGTGGTCGCAGACCCCAGCCACGCCACCGGCTACACGCGCTACGTCGAGCCCATGGCGCTTGCCGCCACCGCAGCGGGTGCCGACGGCCTTGAGATCGAGGTTCACGACGACCCCAGCCGCGCCTGGTCCGACGGCGCTCAGGCCCTAACTCCCGATATGTTCGACCAGACCATGGAGCGCATCCGCCAGATCCGCTCCGTCATCTGCGACACTGAGAGCTGCGAGGCGTAAGGAACCATGGACAACACCTCTACCCCTGCAGAAGCAACTTCAAACAATCCCACCGTAGGCATCTTGGGCCTGGGCCTTATCGGCGGCAGTTTCGCCCGCGCCTACCACGCTGCCGGCTGGCGCGTCGCCGCATTCGATACCGATGCTGATACGCTTGCCATAGCCATGATCGACACGGTTGATACGGTCTTGGACGATGCCTCGCTCGCAGACTGCGACCTTGTGATTCTCTCCGCATACCCCGAGGCCTGCATCGCATGGCTTCAGTCCCGCGCCCAAACGCTGGGCGAGCTGGGCGCGGAAGGTCCTTTGGTCATCGATAGCGCCGGCGTCAAGGGCGCGCTGTGCAACCGCGCGTTCGACCTGGCGAGTACCTATGGATTTACCTTTTGCGGCGCGCACCCCATGGCAGGTACCGAGCACTCCGGATACGCCTACGGTAGCGCGGATATGTTTGTCGGCGCTCCCATGGTTCTCGTCCCGCCCCAGCTGGACGATGTCGCCCGCCTTGAGCTTCTCGACAGAGCCCATACGCTGCTCTCCCCCTGCCGCTTCGGGCGCTTTAGCGTCACCACGCCGGCCGACCATGACCGCGTCATCGCCTTTACCAGCCAGCTGGCCCACGTGGTCTCCAACGCGTATGTGAAGAGCCCCACGGCCCAGGCCCATCATGGCTTCTCCGCAGGCAGCTACAAGGACCTCACAAGGGTGGCGCACCTCAACCCCGATATGTGGAGCGAGCTGATGATCCAAGACGCCGACTACCTGGCCGATGAAATCGAGATCATCATCAACGCGCTCGATAAATACCGCGTCGCCCTCATCAACCGCGATCGGGTAGGGCTTCGCGAACTCCTTGCAGAGGGCGACCAGATCAAGCGCGCACTCGATGACATACCGCGTTAAGATCTGCGAAAGGCAGGACCATGTACTCTCTTGATATCCAGGCGTCTAAGCCCTACCAGGTGCTGATCGACACCTTTTTGCTTGAACGCGCAGGTGAGATCGCGCGTTCGCTCAACGCAGGACGGCGCGCCCTCATCATCAGCGACTCCAATGTCGCTCCGCTCTATGCGGAACCCGTGAAGTCCGGTTTGCAGGCTGCCGGCTACACCTGCGAGCTCGCCGTATTCAGCGCCGGTGAAGAGCACAAGCGCGCGGAGACATACGTCGGCCTCCTCGAGAAGGCCGCGTCCTTTGAGATGACGCGCTCTGACCTCATCATCGCCCTTGGCGGCGGCGTGGTGGGAGACGTCGCGGGCTTTGTCTCGGCGACCTACATGCGAGGCATCGACTTCATCCAGATTCCCACCACGCTGCTGGCCATGGTCGACTCCTCCGTTGGCGGAAAAACCGCTATCGACCTTGAGGCGGGAAAGAACCTAGCCGGTGCATTCTGGCAGCCGCGTGCGGTTCTCGCCGATGTGGGCTGCCTGGGCACGCTAACGGACGAGCAATTCGCCGACGGGTGTGGAGAGGTAATCAAGCATGCCGTTATCGCGGACAGCGAGCTGTTCGAAGAGCTCGAGAAGACGCCGCTTACGCCCGAGCTCCTCAAGCAGGATCTTTCTCGCGTCGCCTACCTCATCGCCCGTAACATCGATATTAAGCGAGCCGTTGTCGAGGCGGACGAGCGCGAGTCCAACATGCGCAAGCTCCTCAACTTTGGTCACAGCATCGGTCATGGCGTCGAAGCGGCGGAATCCTACTGCCTGGGCCACGGAACATGCGTCGGTATCGGCATGGTGGCCATCGCCAGCGCCTCTGTCACCGCAGAAGTGTGCGAACCCGATGTTCCCGATCGAATTGCCGCGCTCCTACGCAACCACGGGCTTTCACTTCATTTCCAAGCCGACGCACAGAACATCTATAACGAAGCCCTGCACGACAAGAAGCGCGCCGGCAATTCGATCGATCTGGTGGTTCCGCGCGCGATCGGGGCGGCCTCGATAGCACCCACACCGCTCGATGAGTTCAAAAAGATCCTTGAGGTGGGCCTTGCCTGCGTGCACGCCTACGCCGGGGACATAGAAGACGAGTAACCAGCACATACATTTCGCAGCATCAAGGGAGCATGTATGATTGCCCATATTCATCCGACCCTGCTTTCCGGAACCATTCCGGCCATCGCCTCGAAGTCGGTTGCACATCGCCTCATCATCGTCGCCGCGCTCGCTAATGGCGACACCCACATCAAGTGCAACACCACGTGCGCCGACATCGACGCCACCATCCGCTGCCTTACGGCGCTTGGCGCCAAGATAGATGCGGTCGACGATGGCTTCATAGTAAAGCCTATGCCTAAAAGCGTCGCCTTCGGCCTGCTGAGGGCGCTGCATCATGCCACCCTCGACTGCGGCGAATCCGGCTCGACGCTTCGCTTCATGCTCCCCGTCGCATGCGCGCTGGGTGCAGAGGCGACTTTTATTGGAAGCGGTCGTTTGGGCGAAAGGCCCCTCTCCCCGCTTTCCGAGGAGCTAATCGCCGCCGGATGCGAACTCGAGGGTCTCGGCGGCTTCCCACTCAAGACATCTGGTCGAATTCGCCCTGGACGATTCGAGCTTCCCGGCGATGTGAGTTCTCAGTACATTACCGGCCTTCTGCTCGCAGCGCCGCTGCTCGACCACCCCAGCGAGATCGTTGTGAACGGGCGCATCGAGAGCCGGCCCTATATCAACCTCACCATACAGGCCATGCAAACCTTCGGTGTCGACGTCTACGTTGATCGCAGGACCCAGGGCGATGGTACAGAGGTCACCGTCTTCACCACCGAGGACGACACCTACCGCACCCCGCATGAGGCGACCGTAGAGGGCGACTGGTCCAATGCGGCCTTCTGGCTGTGCGCAGGCGCTCTGGGCAGGCTGCCCATCAAGGTCGACGGGCTCTCGCTTTCTTCCGCCCAGGGCGATCGCAACGTTCTCGCAGCCCTGTCGCGCTTTGGTGCCCGCATAGGCCGCTCCACCGACGCCGCCATTTCTCGTCCAGACAAACTCTGCGGTTTCGAGATGAGCGCCAAGGACATCCCGGATTTGGTCCCCATTATCGCCGCGGTCGCCTCCGTTGCAGAGGGCCGCACGGTGATCACCGACTGCGCTCGCCTGCGCATCAAAGAATCCGATAGGCTCGCCACCGTCGCCAAAGAACTTAGCAACCTGGGAGCGCAGATCCAGATCAAACGCGACGCGCTCATCATCGACGGCGTCCCCCAACTGATCGGCGGCACGGTCGATTCCCACAACGACCATCGCATCGCCATGATGGCTGCCATCGCCGCCTCCCGCTGCGAAAACGATGTCTACATCAAGGGCGCGGAAGCCGTAAACAAGTCCTACCCGCTGTTCTTCGATCATTATCAAGAGCTTGGCGGCATGGTCGAGCTCACGCAAGAATAGGGGCTGTCTGCATGTCTTCTTTCACCGGCAACGTCCTCAAACTCAGCATATTCGGTCAGTCCCACTCGCCTGCCATCGGCTGCTCGCTCGATGGCATCCCGGCCGGCGTTTCCATTGACTTAGAGCGACTCCAGCTCTTTCTCGATAGACGCGCGCCGGGCCGCGATGAGACCGCGACCGCACGCAAGGAGACCGATACCGCACATATCATCTCCGGCATAGTCGACGGCCTCACCTGCGGGGCACCCATATCCGGCATTATCAAAAATGCCGACACGCGCTCGCAAGACTACTCCAACCTGCGCAGAATCCCTCGCCCCGGTCATGCTGATTATGCAGCGTATATCAAATACAAGAACAACCATGATGTCGCGGGCGGCGGTCACTTCTCCGGTCGCCTCACCGCACCCCTGTGCATCGCTGGCGGCATCGCGCTACAGGCCCTCGAGACCCAGGGCATCCGCATTGCCGCCCACATCGCCGCACTGGGTCCGCAAGATATTCGCGATACGCCGCTCGACCCCATGAAGCCAAACCAAGTTCAGCTCAAAGCCATATCCACTAACCCGCTCCCCTGCGTAAGCGCGCACGCGGCGGCCTCTATGCGCGAATGCATAGTCGATGCAAAGTCTCATATGGACTCGGTGGGCGGCGTGATCGAATGCGTCGCGTATGGCGTTCCCGCCGGCATCGGCGACCCAATGTTCGACGGCATCGAGAACCGCATCGCCCGCCTCGCCTTCGGCATTCCCGCAATCAAGGGCGTGGACTTTGGCGCCGGGTTCTCCTCGGCCCGTCTGATGGGAAGCCAGAACAACGACTCGTACCGAATGCGGGATGGCCAAGTACTACCTCAAACCAACAATGCGGGCGGTATCGTCGGCGGTATCACCACCGGTATGCCCGTTATCTGGCACATGGCGGTAAAACCCACGCCGTCGATCGGACAGCAGCAAGACAGCGTGGATCTTGAAGCACATGAGAACGCGGAACTCAAGATCCACGGTCGCCACGATCCCTGCATCGTTCCGCGAGCAGTCCCCGTAGCAGAAGCCGTTTGCGCGGTCGCATTGCTCGATGCCATGCTCGAAGACGGTGCTTTCGTCCTGCCTTGCCAAGCCGATGCCCGCTTTCGCTAAACCCAATCCCGCCCAGGAGCCCAGCATATGAATCTAGAAGAAGTACGTGAGCATATCGATCGCATCGACGCCCAGCTTATCGAGCTGTTCAACGAGCGACTCGACCTCGCCCCCCACGTTGTCAACGCGAAGCTCGAAATGGGCAAGCCCATTTTCGACCCCAGCCGCGAGCGCGATAAACTCGCCGGTATCGCTCAGGCGGCCCCTCAAGACAGGCAGGCGCAGCTCATCTCGCTCTTCTCGCTTCTAATGAATATGAACAAGATCGAGCAGAACCGCTACCTGGCATCGCTTGATCAAAAGCCCCAATCCAGGCGCGCCATCAACACGCTACTGCCCGCAGACGCCCAGTTCCCCGTCACCGCATCCGTTGCGTGCCAAGGGGTCGAGGGCGCCTATAGCCAGCTCGCCGCCTCCAAGCTCTTCAAGGTACCTTCCATCACGTTTTTCGATACATTCGAGGGCGTGTTCAGGGCGGTACGCGACGGCCTGTGCGACTACGGTGTGCTACCCATTGAGAATTCCACCGCGGGCTCGGTCAACGCCGTCTATGACCTGTTGGCGCAGTACAGGTTCTCCATCGTCCGCTCGCTGCGCCTTAAAATCGACCATAACCTGGTCGCCAAGCCCGGTACGCGTCGTGAAGATATCCGCGAGGTCATCTCGCACGAGCAAGCGCTTGCCCAATGCGCCGAATTCATTGAATCTATGGGCTTCAAAGCGACAACGGCCAGCAATACCGCGCAGGCTGCAGAGTTCGTCGCATCATCTGAGCGCAGCGACATCGCAGCACTTTGCTCCCGCAGTTGCAAAGCCCTTTATAACCTCGAAATCCTGCAAGAAGATGTACAGGATTCCGACAACAACTACACCCGCTTCGTCGTCATCACCAAAGATGTCGTCATCTATCCGGGGGCGGACCGCACCTCGTTTATGCTCACGCTCCCCCATCAGCCCGGATCGCTCTATCGCGTCCTCGAACGCTTCTACGCCCTGGATATCAACCTTGTCAAGCTGGAAAGCCGTCCCATCCCCGGACATGACTTCGATTTCATGTTCTATTTCGATCTCATCTGCCCGGTGGGTTCGCAGCCGTTTATGACCTTGCTGGATTCTTTGGACGATGTCTGCGAGCAGTACACGTATTTTGGCAGCTATCAGGAGGTGCTCTAAATGGAAGCTAAGCGTCCGTACGGGGTTCTTGGACGAGTATTGGGTCATAGCTATACCCCCGTCATCTACCACGCTCTCGCCGGTCTCGACTACCGAAAGTTCGAGCGCGAGCCCCAAGACATCGAGAGTTTCCTTAAAGGGGACGAATGGGAGGGCGTCAACGTGACCATCCCATATAAGCGCGACGTCATGTCCTATTTGGACGAGCTCTCAGACGTCGCCGAACGCCTGGGCAACGTCAACACCATCACACGCCTTGCAGACGGCAGGCTCCGTGGCGACAATACCGACTATTACGGCTTCAAAGTGCTGGTTGAAAGCGTGGACGTACCGCTGGCAGGCAAAGTGGCCCTGGTCTTTGGCGGAGACGGAGGAGCCGGATCCACTTGTATGAAAGTACTTGAAGATTTAGGCGTCGAAGCCCATGTAGTGAGCCGACAGGGGGAGATTACCTACAGCGATCTTGCCCAATGGAGCCACGCCGCGCTGGTGGTCAACTGCACGCCCGTGGGCATGTTCCCCAATTGCCCCGCAAGCGTCTGCAGCCTTGATGAGCTCACTCAACTTGAGGCTGTGGTCGATATCGTTTACAACCCCGCGCGCACGGGCCTTATGTTGCAAGCTGAAGAACGCGACATCCCATACGTAGGCGGCTTGCTCATGCTGGTAGCCCAAGCGGCTCAAGCAGTAGAGCGCTACACAGGCGAAACCGTATCACGCGACCGCATCGTGGAAGTCACCAAGGCCCTGTCGCTCACCGAGCAAAACATCGCCCTCATTGGAATGCCCGGATCTGGAAAGACGCGCGTTGGCGAGAGCTTGGCGCAAATCACAGGTCGAGAGCATATCGACCTCGACCACGCTTTTGAGCAGATGGTCGGCGCTCCCTGCGCAGAATTTATCCTTGAACGCGGCGAAGATGCGTTCCGCGAGCAGGAGACCAAGGTCCTCGCCGATGTTGCCGCTCGCAGCGGACTTGTTATCTCTTGCGGGGGCGGCGTGGTCACACGCGAGGAAAACTACGGCCTCCTCCATCAAAACAGTCGCATCGTCATGCTCAATAGGAATATCGACGAGCTGGCCCATAAGGGCAGACCCATCACCGCGCGCGACGGCGTCGACAAGCTCGCGCAGCAGCGCATGCCGCTGTACCGTGCCTGGGCAGATACAGTGGTCGATTCCCTTGATTGCGCTGAAGCGACGGCGCGCGAGGTCGCCCACCGTCTCGGCGAGCCTCAGGCACTCTAAACGCCTACACGATTGGACAGCATCCTATGAATGTACTCGTCATCAACGGACCCAACATCAATATGCTCGGCATTCGCGAGCCCGGCATCTACGGCACGCAGAATTACGAAGCACTTGTCGCCATCTGCGAGGAAGCGGCAAGCGCATGCGGTTTTACGCGTGTGGAATGCTTCCAATCAAATCATGAAGGCGAGATCGTCGATAAGATCCAGCAGGCATACGGCTCTTTTGACGGCATCGTCATCAATCCGGCTGCCTATACGCATACCAGCGTCGCCATCCTCGATGCCCTCAAGGCCGTGGCCCTTCCTGCAGTAGAGATCCATATCTCCGCCGTGGAAGATCGCGAGGATTTTCGCCAGATATCCTACGCCGGCATGGCTTGCTTCGAGCGTGTCACCGGAGAGGGTCTTGAGGGATACGCCCACGCGATTCGCATCCTCGCCCATCGTCTCTCAAGCGAGGCCTAGCTCGAAAACCCTGCGATTTGCCTATAATTGCAAAATGCCCCGCGCGACCAGAAAAAGTCGTACGGGGCATTTTCCTACAAAGATTCAAGCATCGCGCGCGCATGGGCGAGGGATTCAGGCGAGCTATCGCCTGATAGCATACGGGCAATCTCAGCCACGCGCTTATCCCCCTCAACGGGAACAAGCGATGTTTCGGGAATACCGCTGCCCGTATCCGCCTTTCGTACAACGTAATGCGCATCCGCAACAACGGCCACCTGCGCCAAATGCGTGACAACGATAACCTGGTGCGTCTTGGCTAAATCTGCAAGGACCGTCGCGAGTGAACGGGCGGTTGCACCGCCAACGCCCGCATCGACCTCGTCAAACACAAGCGTGCCCGCATGGTCTGCAGAACCCATTACCACTTTAGCCGAAAGCAACACGCGCGACAGCTCGCCACCGGAAGCGATGCGCTTAAGGGGACGAGGGGTGAGCCCCGACCCGCTTCTATATAGAAGCTCGCAAATAGATGGTCCGGAGTCGGTCCAACGCTCACGAGGCAGCTCGCGCTCGTCCCACAGCACTTCGGCTCCGCCCATCTCAAGGCGCGCCATCTGCCTTACGACCTCGCGACAAAACCGCGGTCCGGCAACCGAACGCGCCTTCATCAATGCACGAGCCGCTTGGACAAGATCGCTCTCAGCCGCATCAAGCTCTAGCCGGGCACGCTTTACTCGCTCTTCAGCATCGTCAACCAGGCTCAGCAGCTCTTTTGAAGACTCAAGACGAGCAAAGACATCGTCCATAGTGGGACCGTGCTGTCGCAACAGCCCTTTAAGCTGGGCAAAGCGGTCTTGCTGGCGTGCAAGCTCCTCAGGATCAAAGTCAACGCTATCGCGATATCGACGAAGGTCCGCAGCGGCATCCTCAATAAGAATCGACGCTTCGGCCAAACTATCGACAAACTCGGAAAGTTTCTTATCAACGCCCGCCATGCGTTGCAGCTCTGCGATGGCGGCATTGAGCGAGTCGAGCGCGGCATTCTCTTCAGACAGCAGCGACTGGGCATCATTGGCAGCGCAGGCAAGCGCCTCGGCGTGCTCAGCACGGGGAAGCGACTCCTCTAGCTCCTCATATTCTCCAAGATGGGGATCGACCTCGGAAATGCGCTCGACAGTGAAACGCGCCTCGTCCAGCAATGCACCCTTTGAACGGGAGGCCTCGGTAACGCGGGCAAGTTCGGCGGCAGCGGCTCGAGCCGCATGAAGCTTCGCACGGTAATCGTCCAATATGGGGGCAATGGTATCTGCTGCCCAGGAGTCGACCATGCGAACATGATTGGCAGAATCAAGCAAGCTTTGATGTTCATGCTGGCCGCACAGGTCGATCATGGAGCCAACGCGCGTCGCGAGCTCGCGGACGCTCGAGATGGAACCATCAATTTTGACTCGGCTACGGCCATCAGCAGAAACGCTACGGACAACACCGAATCCCTCGGGATCATCCACGCCCTTGAAAAATCGCCCTTCCACTACAAGGCCCGCCTCGCCCTCGCGCACGCTCGACGCGTCCGCACGTTCTCCCATAAGAAGCTTCAAAGCGGAGAGCAGCGCGGTCTTGCCGGCACCGGTCTCGCCGGTCAAAACGGTAAGACCGCTGCAGGGGACAAGGCTCGCCTCTCGAATAAGGGCGAGGTTCTCTACGCGAATCTCATCAATCATGACGCCTCACTCCGTAAAACACGCGGGAAACGGAAGCGTAGAAGCTCTCCGGACCGTAATCGAGCAGCAGCGTATCAAACGGAGCACGTGATACCTCGACGCGCTCGATTTCGCCTTCAGGCGCCAGGAATTGACCATCGACCGCGATAGCGGGAATGCTGGGGCGATTTTTGGATATCGATACCTCTACAACATCAGAAGGAGACGTCATGAACGCACGCGCCTGTATGGTATGGGGTGCGATGGGAACGCAGATTAAACCTGGGAAGTCAGGGTTCACAATGGGGCCGCCGGCAGAAAGCGCGTAACCCGTAGAACCGGTAGCTGTAGAAACAACCACGCCGTCGCCACGAAGCCTGTCGATGTGATGTCCCGATACGGTCATATCAAACTCCACCATATCGGAAAGCGGACCGCGGGTAAGCGCCATATCGTTAAGGCCGAAGTGCTCCAAAACCGCCTCCGAACCATCCTCAAGAATGGAATACACGCGGGCCCGCAACATAGCGCGGCGACTTACGTGCATCTCGCCCGCAAGCGCATCCGTAACCACAGATAGGATATCGACATCCTCCGGACTCGCGGCAGTGAGAAAGCCCAGATGACCGTAGGATAAACCCAAGATGGGAATCTGCCGATCCCCAACGATGCGAACGGCGCGCAACAGGGTGCCGTCGCCCCCAAGCGAGATGACAAGATCGCTGCCCTCGATATCTGCGGGCACGTTCAGACTCGATCGCTGGTCAGCCGCCCATGCAACATCATAGCCCTGGCGATTCAGCCATAACTCAAGGGTAAGCCCGCTTTGAACGGCTTCCGTCTTGTAATAGTTAGGGACAAGAAAGACCTTCATAGTTCCACCGTCTTTCTAACGAGCATGTCAACTTGGTTGGCAAGGTCCAAATCATCGGCGCGCGCAAAGAGGCTGCGATCGCCAAGCAGGAAAAACTCCTTGTTACCCTTAGCTCCAGTTATGGGAGAAGCGCACACATCAACAGGATACAAACCAGAATCTGCAAAAAGGCGGATAGCCCATGCGAGAACATCTTGATGAACAGAAGGGTCCCTTACGACTCCGCCCTCGCCCACCAAATGGGAAGGTGCTTCAAACTGCGGCTTTACCAAGGTAAGAAAACGCCCGCAAGGCGTGAGAACAGACAGCACTGAAGGCAAAACGGTCGCGATGCTGGTGAACGAGACATCGCAAACGGCCAAGTCGCAGCAAGATTCATACCCCAACGACGGTAAATCAACCATATTGGTGCGCTCTAGAAGCACAACGCGTTCATCCTGGCGCAAGGACCAGTCGAATTGGGCTCGACCAACGTCGACGGAGATCACATGAGCAGCGCCGCGCTTGAGAAGGCAATCTGTAAATCCACCCGTCGAGCAACCAACATCGACGCAAGATAGCCCACTGGGATCAACGTTGAAGTGATCGAGCGCACCGGCGAGTTTAAGGCCGCCGCGCCCAACATAGGGAATACGACCTTTAACATGAAGCTCGATTCCTGGCCGTACCTTAAGACCGGGCGAGGTCAAGCGCTCACCGCCGGAAGAGACTAGACCTGCCATCAATGTGCGCAGGGCATCCGCGCGATTATCGCAGATGCCCTGAGAAATCAGCTCGTCATCAAGACGGACACGTTTCATATCGCTGCCAATCTACGCTTTGGCGGACGAGGATTAAATACCCTCGCCGGTAACACCTTTCGCTTGGCCGTCTTCAGCGCTCGCTGCGCTGCTGACGGGTTGGTCCGAATCGAGAAGATCGGCTTCGCGCGGAGACAGGTCGAACTGGTCTACCATATCGACGGCGCGACTACCGAGCTTGATAGCCTCATCGAATAAATCGAGGCTACGCTCAAGTGAGGTGTCTTTAGAGCGAACCGCGGCAACGATCTCATCGAGACGATCGGTGATGTCATCGAACGTCTTGATGGTGGTATCGGCCATGGCTACTCGCCATCCACGTCATCGGAACCGAGGACGGTGTCTATCGACTCCTCGACATCGGCGTCGGACTCCGTCTCGACATCGGACTCCGTATGGGCTTCGATATCGAATGCCACCTCAGATGAAACAATCTGCGCCTCGTCCTCGGACTCAACTTGGTCCTCACCCTGCTCGACCGGAGGCTCGGGAAGCGTCTCCATGCGGGAGATGCGACCCAACACACCGTTGACAAACCGAGAAGACTCATCTGTGCCATAAGCCTTAGCGATCTCGACGGCCTCGTTGATGATGACCGCATCATCGATGGCGGCGTCACCGGTAAGGAATCGCATCTCGTACACAGCGAGGCGAAGCAGGTTGCGATCAGTGCCGGGCATGCGATAGAGGCTCCAGTTCATGGAAACGCTCTTGAGCGCATAGTCGATGCGATCGATATTGTCGTGGCAGCCACGAGCCAACTCAACGGCATAGGCGTCAAGCGGGCCCTTGGAAATCAGATAATCGCCAGCGAGAACGGTATCGACCGAAAGATCGAGCGCCTCCGCCTGGAACAGAATCTGCAGGGCCTGGCTACGGGCGAGGGTGCGTCCGCGTTCAACCTTTAAGCTCACGCGCTACTCCTTGGGAAATACGAGGCCGTCGATGCAAACGTCCACAGACTCGACTTCGACGCCGACCTGTGCATCGATAGCCTTGGCAGTAGCCTCGCGAATGGACTCGGCGAGCTTCTTGAAGGGATAGCCGAAGAACACGGCGACGTGAACGGTAATCGCAAGTTTCTCATCGACTACCGAGCACTCGACAGCGGGACCCGCGGGAACGTTCTTGGAGCTCAGCATGGAAACGAGGTTGGTGGCGATATCGCGCACACCAACGGTTGCGATACCCTCGACCTCCTCGACAGCGCGAGAAACGATGGCGGATAGGACCTCGGGTGCGATGCCTATACCGGCAATCTTGATCTCTTCGGTCATGGTCTTCTCCCCTACTACGAAAATGCGGACTGTAACGGTTTGGGGCTAAGCGCGGGAAACGAACTCGCCGGTGCGGGTATCGATCTTGATGCTCTCGCCCTCGTTGAGGTACATAGGGACCTGGACAACGGCACCGGTATCGATGGTCGCGGGCTTGTAGGCACCCTGGACGGTATCGCCCTTAGCGCCCGGAACGGTCTCGGTGACCTCGGCGATGATGAACATCGGCGGGTTTACGCCCATGAGCTCCTCCTCGGCGTAGAGCAGCTGGCAGGTATCGTTCTCGCGAAGCCACTTGGAGTTGTCACCCACAAAGTCGGCAGGAACGGAAACCTGCTCGTAGGTCTCATTGTCCATGAAGATGTAGTCGGCGCCGTCGTTGTAGAGATACTGCATCTCCTTGGTGAACAGCTGGACGCTCTCGAACTTGGAGCCGGCGTTGCAAGTCTGCTCGACTACGCGACCGGTCTTGATGTCCTTGGTCTTGTAGCGGACAAAAGCGCCGCCCTTGCCGGGCTTGACGTGCTGGAACTCGACGAGAGTGCAGACCTTGTCCTTAATGCGCAGGCCGATGCCGTTCTTGAAGTCAGCGGTGGAGATGGTTGCCATTGAAAACCTTTCCTCATGCGACGTCAAATAGACGCCACCCAAACATACATATACAGATAGTTAATTATACTCTTTCGACCCATAACGCTATGAGCGCTACAGAAAACCTACTTAGCAGTCGATGACTACCAGATCGTGGCTGGACTTGGTGAAGGGCTCGAAGCCATCCTTGGTCACGATACCGTAGTCCTCTAGGCGCACGCCGCCAACGCCGGGAAGGTAGACACCGGGCTCAACGGTGACCACAGAGCCTTCCTCGAGCACGTTGCTGGTGCGACCAAGGTTGGGTAGCTCATGAATATCGATGCCCACACCATGCCCCAAGCCGTGGCCATAATAGTCGCCATAGCCCGCATCGCCGATGATCTTCTTCGAGAGCATGTGGATCTCATGGCCATCGGCGCCCGCGTGGATGGCCGCCGCGCACTCCTCATGGGTGCGACGGACCAGGGCGTAGAGCTCGAGCTGCTTTTCAGACGGCTGGCCGACGCAGACGGTGCGGGTCATATCGCTGCGATAGTCGCGGTACCCCGCGCCATAATCCATAAGGACGAAGTCGCCCTTCTCGACCATGCGGTCGCTTGGGATAGCGTGAGGATTGGCCGTGTTGGGACCAGAGGCCACAATGGATGAAAACGCAAGGGAGTCCGCTCCGTTGTTGAACATGAACGTCTCGAGCTCGGTGCGAATCTGCTTCTCGGTAAGGCCGGGACGGATAAACTCGCACATGTGGGCAAAGGCGGCGTCGGTAATCGACTGGGCGTGACGCATCAACTCAATCTCTTCGGCGTCCTTGACCGCGCGCATGCGCTGGATATCGCCGTGCATCTGGGGCAAGCTGGCGCAGATAGAGACGTCCTCTAGACCTCGTTGGATACCAAAGTAGAAAGAGATCTGCATGTCGTCCTCGACTGCGATGACAGAGCTTTTAGTCTCAAGGGCGCGATCGGCCACCCAGCGAGGCATAGCGATCTGGTCCATATCGAGCTCCCAGGGATTGCCCGCAGGAAGGTTCTCCTCAAAAGAGTTGAAATAACGAGAATCCGTGTGCAGAAAGCAACGGTCGCGCGAGATAAAGGCAACGTGCGGGAACTCGAAGGTGTAATCAAATACGCCCATAGCGCCGGTGAGCCAGCGCAGATTGGCCTCATCGCGAACAACCACGGCATCATATCCGCGCTGAGCCATCATCTCGCGAACGCGGGCGATGCGCGCTGCGGGTCCAGAAATCTCTGTAGACATGTAAGTAGTCCTTCCTATGCGTGTGCGTACCGATAACGATAGTAACCCTACCGCGGCAGGCTAGAGTAGTCCTTACGCGGGCTCGTCCATAAGCTCCGCGCGCGAAGCGAGGTAGGCGCGAGCATGTCGCTCGAGCACATCGTCCTCCACCGTGGCATAGCGAACGGTGCCAACGTGGCGGGGCAACGAGAACATGAAGCGGTTCGAACGCTTGAAGCGGGTCTCCTTGAGGGCGGTCAAGAACCTATCGAACTCAAGCTCGAAGGGAAGCTCCTCCACCCCAAGGTCATCGAGCCTGTCATCCAGCGAAAAGACATCGTCGAAATCAAAGCCAAACGCATCGACCGCAAGCCTGGCTTCAAAGCGCATGCCCTCGGCGAGGAGTTGATAGGCGGGAATCGAATCTCCGAGGCACGACCGAAGGGCGCCGGCGGTGGTGACGCCGAACTCCAAAGCGTTGCGAGCTGAGGGATTGGCCGCCTTGATTACGGAGGATCGGGCGGTCTGAGCCATGCAGAGAGCATCTACCATGGGAACTTCGGCGTTATCGAGGACGCCCTCGACCAGCTCCCCAAAACGGTCCCACTGACGCCTGCTGTCGATAAAGGCCGAGGCGCAAAGCATCACGTAGCCGCTCATGCGCTCGTCATGCGGACACAGGGGCACCAAGTCGAGGTCGCAAGCGACCAAAGCGGCACGCGGCTCGACGGATATCATTTGAGACGAGGAACGGGTATCCAGCGGTCGCATACTTGTAGCACACGAGGTCATCGCATCGAGCGTGGTGGGCACCAGGGCGAACGGAGTCTCCCCGCACCAAGCATGGGCGCAAAAGCTAACCAGCGAGCACACGCCCATGCCGCCAAGGCCAACGATTACGTCGTCGCGCGTGATGTCGCAAGAGTCGAGAGCATCGAATAGCTGGACGGCATAGGCCATCGTCGCCACGTTCTCCCCTGTTGGAAGCGACAGGTCGCTCACCGTGAAACCGGCATCGATCAAGGCGCGCGAGACCTCTAGACCGTAGCTCTCCGCAAGGGAGGATTCTGTAACGATAACGGCACGCTTGGGGGTAGCGACCAGGCATTTTACCATCTTACCAAGCTGCTCGACAACGCCTTCGCCAACGCGGAAGTCGGTGCTGCGCGAACCGAAGTTGATAAGCTGACGACGAATCATAGAAGACCACACTCCAAAAGAAGCTCGGCTACGGAATAGGATACATCGGTAAAAGACCTGCCGCGGATATCGACGGTGAAATCGGCCGCCTGCTTATAAAGGGGACGACGGTGCTCGAGAAGCGCTGTCGCATGCTCGGCAGAGCGAAAATCCGGCCTGGTGTCACTACGGCGGATCTGCCGCAGGGAATCATCGATGTCGCCATCAAGGTACACGCAATATCCAAGGCGGTGCATGATCTCGATATTGTCGGGAGTCTCTATGACCCCGCCGCCGCAGGATACCAAAAGGCTCTTGTCGCGCGAGAGCGATTGGAGCGCTTGAGTTTCCAGCGCGCGGAACTCCTTCTCGCCAAGCGTCTCGAAGATCTTGGTGACGCTCATGCGCATCTTGCGCTCGACCATGCGATCAGTATCGACGAACCTACGATTGAACATGCCGCCGAGGTTGCGGGCAAGAGTCGACTTGCCAGCGCCCAGAAAACCGATAAAGAAGACGTGGTCGCACCCTCGTTTCTCAACCTTGGTCATCGTAGGCCATCGCCCCCTTCCTCGCATGGAAGGTCGCGAAGCGCACGACGCTCGAAAAAGCGGAACGCGTAGGTGTACCACATATCAACATGCGTCTGCGGTTTCACCAAAATGGAATCAATGCCCGCCAAGCGCGAAGCGAACACATCCGTATAGAGCTGATCGCCCACAAGAAGGGACTCCGAGCGCGTTGCCGAGAGCTTATGCAGCCCCGCCCACAAAGCAAAGGGCGCCGGCTTCATAGCGCACCAGATAACATGGTCTATACCAAGCTCGCGGGCAGAAGCCTCAACCTGGCTGCGGTACCAGTTGTTAGACACAAGACAGACGCGAAAACCAAGTCGGCGCGCCCGGTCAAGCCAATCGCGAGCCTCGGGAGGGGCGCAGGCGGCGTCGCGGGGAACGAGCGTGTTGTCTCGATCCACCAGCAACGCGCGCTTACCGGATCGATAGAGCTCGTCCAAATCAATGCAATCGACCGAGGCCACGTATCGCTTAGGGGCGAGGAACGTCATGACGCGGACCCCGAGTACTCCTCACGGTCCTTGAGGAACTGGTCGTAATCGCTGCTGAACTTATGCGTGCCATCCATAGCAGAAGAAGCCACATAATACAGGTAATCGGTATCCGCGGGTTCGATCGCGGCCTTGATGGACGAGATGCTGGGCGAGCAGATGGGACCAGGGGTAAGGCCCTTGTTCTTATACACGTTGTAGGTCGAATCGATCTCGAGGTCGGAGTAGGTCACGCCCTGGCTGCCGCCGCCGCGGGCGTAGACGATGGCGGCATCGATCTGCAAAGGCATGTCGGCATCAAGGCGATTGTAGATAACGCTCGCCACAAGGGGGCGCTCGTCTTCCACGGCGGTCTCGCGCTCGATCAAGGAGGCCATGCACATGATCTGCTGGAACGTAAGGCCGTTGTAGGTCGCCGAATAATCGATATCGGCGGTTTCGGCAACAAATTGATTCAGGAGGGCGCGGATAACATCATCGGCAGTGGGGTCGTCTCCCAGCGAGTACGTCTTGGGATAGAGGTATCCCTCTAGCGAGTCGTCGTAGGTGCCCTCAAGGAACGGATAGTCTGCAACGTAATTCGACGCCTTCGCCTGGGCGAGGAACTCGTCCACGGAAATACCGTAGGCGGCCTCGACGTTGGCAGCGGTCTGCTGAACCGTGAGGCCCTCCTGGATGACGAGCTTCACGCCCTCGACATTGGGCCCCTCTACAAGCTGGCGAACAACGTCCTCCGGATCCATACCCGTGTAGAGAACGTAGTCACCGGGCTTGAGCGACATGGCGGCGTCGAGCTTCTCGACGGCAGCGTAGTACCTCTTGGGATCATCGATGATATGGGCCTCGGACAAGCGACTGGCTATCACATCGCCGGAAGCACCCTCGGGGATGGTCACCTGCACCTCCTGTCCAGCAGGAACAGACGAGGTAGAGGGCGAGATGAAGTTGGATACCGCGGGAACCACGAACAGAAGCACGCCGGCAACGGCGGCGACAACGGCAACGATCGCGATAACGACGATAAGCGGCGAGGGTCCGCGTCGGGGCGAGTTGTACGGAGATCGCGAGGGGCGAGCCGCGCCTCGACCGGAATCATTTCTAGCGGGACGAACGGGCTGGGGGCGCACGGCTGACCGACGGGCCTGCGAGGACGAAGCGGAACGCTGGACTCCAGATGCCACGGGGGCCCCGGATTTAAAGCGCTTTCCCGCGGGGCGCGATGAAGGCTGGGCGCCGTTAGCGCCTCGGATGTCGCGTCGGTCGTTAGCCACGAGATTCCTTTCTATCGTGTCCATCAAGCCAAGCCTGAAGGAACAGGGATGCGGCGATCATGTCGACTTTGCCGCGCATCTGCCGCTCGCTGAGACCCTCCTCGCGCAAGATCCTCTTCGCCTCACGCGAGCTTAAACGCTCGTCCGCAAATGCTACGGGCAGTCCAGTGGCATCGGAAAGCTTTTGAGCAACGCCCTTGATGCGCTCAGCCTGAGGACCCTCCTCTCCCGCCATGGTTTGAGGGAGTCCGCAGACCAAAAGCTCGGGCTCGTAATCTTCAAGGAGCATGCGGAAGGGACGGGCGAGGTTGATGACCTCGTCCGCATTCATGACCTTAACGGGCATCGCCACGCGACCGGAGCGGTCGGAAGCGGCGATGCCGATCCTGGTCTCGCCGATATCAAGCGCGAGTACAACCATATTCGTTACGCGGTAGCCATTTCGCGAGCGGCCTCGAGCGCGGCCGGGATACCGGAGGCGTCCTTACCGCCTGCCTGAGCCATCTGCGGACGGCCGCCACCGCCGCCGCCAACCATGGGGGCGATCTTCTTGATGACGTCACCGGACTTGAAGCCCGCCGCGACAGCTTCATCGGTAGCCGCGGCAAGAAGGGCAGGCTGACCCTTAGAGGTCACGGTCGCAATGACGCAAGCAACAGCGGATCCGCCCTTCTGGCGAACGGTATCCCATACGTTTCGTAGGTCGGCAGCCTCAAGGCCCTCGAGCTGAGCGATCACGAGCTTGTAGGAACCGCAATCGACAGCGTTTTCGATAGCGCTGGAGATGGCATCGGAAGAACCGCCGGTGAGCGCGGCCTTCAGCTTCTGGTTCGCCTCGCGAAGCTCGGACTGAAGGTTGGCGATGCGGGCGGGAACCTCTTCGAGGCGGCACTTGAGCGCAGCGGACGCATCGAGAGCGATCTGAGCGCGACCCTCGAGCCACTCAATGGCACCGGTACTGGTCACGGCTTCGATACGGCGGATGTTCGAACCGGTCGAGGACTCGGAAACGATCTTGAACAGGCCAATCTCGGCGGTATTGGAAACGTGGGTGCCTCCACAGAGCTCGCGGGAGAACGGCTGGTCCTCTTCACCCACGGACACAACGCGAACCACGTCACCGTACTTCTCACCAAACAGCGCGACGGCGCCGGAGGCCTTAGCATCCTCGATGCCCATCACGCGGGTGACGACCGGTTTGGCGGCGAAGATCTGAGCGTTGACCAGGCTCTCGATCTGAGAGATCTGCTCGGAACTCAGGGCCTCGAAGTGGGTGAAGTCAAAACGCAGGTAATCATGGGCAACCAAGGAGCCTGCCTGGTTGACGTGATCACCCAGAACACTCTTCAGGGCAGCATCGAGCAGATGGGTCGCGGTGTGGTTGCGACGCAGCAGGGAGCGCCACTCAAGATCGTAGCCCGCAAAGACAACATCGCCCTCGGAGAGCAAGCCGTTGAGGGTGCCCTCGTGCACGTACAGGCCACCCTTGGAGACGGTGGCGTTTACAAACAGCTGTGCCTTATCGGTGTCGATGAGGCCGCGATCGCCCATCTGGCCGCCCATCTCGGCGTAGAACGGGGTGCGGTCGAGAACAACCTGAACCTTCTCCGCGTTGGAAGCCTGGGAGACGCGCTCGCCATCAACCACGATGGCGAGAACGCGAGCGCCCTCGATGCTCTCGTTGTCATAGCCAACGAACTCGGTAGCAGGAAGCTCGTCAGAGAGCTCGGTCCACACGTCGTTGAAAGAACCCCAGGCATCGCCCTTGGCGGCGGCGCGGGCACGGGCCTTCTGCTCGGCCATCTCGGCATTGAAGCCCTCGATGTCTACGGCATGGCCGGAGCCTTCCGCAATCTCGACGGTGAGGTCGATGGGGAAACCAAAGGTGTCATGGAGCATGAACGCGGCCTTGCCGGGAAGCACGCCTCCCTCACTCAGGGCAGCAAGCTGCTCGTCAAGGTAAACGCGACCGTTGTTGAGCGTGGTGGAGAAACGCTCCTCCTCCGCGTTCACAATACCCTTGACCAGGTCGGCGTTCTCGATAAGGTTGGGATATGCCTCTCCCATAACATCGTTGACGGCATCGATGAAGCGACCCAGGAACGCGTCCTCGATACCCAGCAGGCGACCATGGAAGACGGCGCGGCGGAGCAGGCGGCGCAGGACGTAGCCGCGACCCTCGTTACCGGGAAGCACTCCGTCGGAGATCAAGAAGTCGACCGAACGAGCGTGGTCGGCGATGATGCGCAAGGAGCGGGAAGCCCCGGTATAGTCGTTGTCCACGTAGGTCTTGCCAGAGATGTCTTCACCCAGCTTGATGAGGCTCTGCATAACGTCGCCATCGAAGAAGGAGCTCTTATGCTGCATGATGGCAGCCATGCGCTCCAGGCCCATGCCGGTATCCAGATTGCGATGGGGCAGCTCGGGCATGGAGCCGTCCTCCTGGCGGTCGAACTGGGTAAAGACCAGGTTCCAGAACTCGAGGAAACGGTCGCAATCGCAGCCGGGGGCGCAATCCGGGCGACCGCAGCCAACCTCTTCACCCAGATCGAAATAGATCTCGGAGCACGGGCCGCACGGGCCGGTGGGTCCGGCTGCCCAGAAGTTGTCGTCCTCGCCCAGACGCGTGATGTGGTCGGCGGGAACGCCAAGCTCGCGCCACACGTCATAAGTCTCATCATCATCCGTGAAGACGGTGAAGTGCAGGCGCTCCTTGGGAAGCTTAAAGACCTCGGTGATGAGCTCGTAGGCCCATGCGCATGCCTGCTGCTTGGTGACGCCGCCGAAGGCGAAGTTGCCGAGCATCTCGAAGAAGGAAGCATGGCGGCCGTCGGCGCCGATGATGTCGATATCGTTGGTGCGCACGCACTTCTGGCACGAGCAGGCACCGATCTCCTTCATGGTCTTCTTGCCCTGGTAGTACTCCTTAAACTGATTCATGCCAGCATTGGCGAGCAGCAGGGAGGGATCATCGGGGACCAGCGAGGAGCTGGGGTACAGCTTGTTGCCGCGCTCCTCAAAGAAGGAAAGGTACGCCGAGCGGATCTCGGCGGTTGTCATAGTCGGATAATCAGCAGTCATGAGATGCGTCTCCTGTGGTAGTGCAGTATTTCTCAAACTAGATAAGTATACCTATAGTTACGCTGCGCGTCACAAGGCAATCGAGCTAGTCAGAGAATAACAACAAGCGCGCGGGCGGCAACAATACCGTCCGCGCGCTCAACACGTTGCGCACCAAGGCACCAATCATATGGAATATGGAGAAGGTGGACACCAAACCGCACGAATTGACTACGCGCTGTTTTTGGCCTCCGGTTGGACTTGGGGTCTCTGCTGAAAACAGCCTCCGTTTGCACCCGCCATCTACTTTTTGGATCCAGTTGGACTTGGAGACGCTAAAAACGCGGTCCAGTTGAACTTGAGCCCGGAGGGTTCCGAAAGGCCGCGAGAAAAAGCGCTGGATAAGGAGCTAGCGTATCCGGCCTCCGGTGGCGCCAACTCCAACCGGAGGCCGTTTTTAGCGTTAGAGGTAAACTGGAGCCTGTTTTCAGCTGAGCGCCAAGTCCAACTGGACCGCGTTTTCAGCAGTAGCCCGCATGAAATCGATGAGGGGCCCATTTTGAGAGGGAACTAAAATACGAAAGGGCGCTGGGAAGGGAAGGGCGGTCTACTTACCGTCATCCTCGTCCGCGGCGGCATCGCTATGCTTCCTGGACTTCTCATCCATAGATGCAAAGGGGTTCTTGAAAACGCCGGTGGCACCCATGTTCTCAAACATATTTAAGGTAGACCAAGGGTTATCAAGATGGGGCTTGGGCACCGCCTCCGCCTTGGGCACCGATTCGTCATCGATGATCTGTGAGTCAGCGACAAAGGTATCGTTACCCAGCGCGTCGAAAGCGGGCACGGGATCGCCCTTCTCATCCAGGAAGGGGGTTCCGCGAAACAGCGCGCCCGCATAGGACACAAGTTGGCGGTTGGTGCGGCTCTCGTAATAGAAGATAAACAGGCTCTTCAGAACGGCGGCTATGGGCAGCGCGATGATCATGCCAACCGTGCCGCCAAGAGTGGAGCCAATGACCAACGCGGTCAGCGACAGCACGGGATGAACCTGCATAGTGGACTGATTGATCTTGGGCGCGATAACGTTGTCCGTGACGTTTTGGGACAGCATGGCCATAACCATGGTCCATACCGCCATCATAGGGCTATAGAACAACGCGATGAGCGACGCGATGATAGCGGAGATGCTGGGGCCGACCACCGGGATGATATTGAGCACGCCGGAAAGAACGCCCATCGCCGCAGCATACGGATGGCCCACAAGGGCGAAGCCGAGAAACGCCAAGAAGCCCTGAATAAGGGAGTTGATGAGCGTGGAACGCAGGTAGCCGCCCACGGAGCTGGATACCACGGCCACCATAAGACGGTAATCAAGCGCGCGATCCTCGCCCAGAAGACCGCAGATCTCCTCGTTGATCTTGGGGTAATCGAGCGCCAGCCAGTACGCCAGCACCAGACCCAAAAACACGGTAAACGTAGTGGAAGCGATATTGTTCACAATGGGGACGATTCCATCTTTGATAGATGCGAGCAGACCGGAGGCGAGCCGGTTGAACAAGTCGCCCAAAGAGCTCATGAGCGAATCGAGCTTGACGGTGTCAAAGAAGTGCTCGAAAACGGCATATTGCTGCTCCAGGTCGACAAACCATCGCCCCAAGGCGGATAGCCAGGAGGACGAATGGCTGAGCAGCTCAAGAAGCTGGCTCGCCATCAACGGGATAACGATGACGAACAGCAACAGGACCGCCACGATAACGACCAGGATGCCCAACAGGGCGCCGGCGCCGCGGGGCACGCGATGTCGCTCGAGCCAGTTGACCAGGGGCGAGGCGATGAACGCCGAGATGCACCCGACTGCCAGGAACAAAAGCGTACCGCTCAGCAAGCCCAACAAGTTCAATACGATAAGGAAGATGATGACGCAGCCGATGACGGTCCACACGTTGAGAAATGCGGACTTGAGAGAGCGGTCGCGGTCATCGCGCGACGGTGTGCGAACCATGTATCTCCAAACGCGCGAACAACCGCGCTACTTGCTCATAACCCCTTCGGGGTCGATCTTATCTTGAATCTTCTTGAGAGTACGGCGCAACAGGCGAGACACCTGGACTTGGGAGATACCAAGCTGCTCGGCGATCTCTATCTGCGTCATTCCCTGCAAGAACCTCAGGTCGATGACCTCGCGCTCGCGCGGGGAGAACCCCTTGAGAGCTTCCTCGATAATCAAGCGGTCATCAGTAAAGTTCAGAGCGGAATCCTCGGTAGCATAGCGATCGAGAACGCTGGGCGCGTCGTCGTTATCGTTGTTGCCGGTGCCCTCGAGCGGTACGGAGCTATAGGCAGAGGAAGACTCCATCGCCTCGAGAACCTCGTCCACGGACGCATCCAGATACTCGGCGATCTCCTCGATCTTGGGCGATCGCTGAAGCTCGGTTGTAAGCACGTCCGTAGCCTGGTTTACCTTTGCGGAAAGCTCTTGAAGGCGCCTGGGGACTCGAACGCTCCAACCCTTATCGCGAAAATGTCGCTTGATCTCGCCCATGATGGTGGGCGTTGCGTACGTGGTGAATTCAAGGCCACGGCTAGGATCAAAACGGTCGATCGCCTTGAGCAGGCCAAGATAACCCACCTGGATAAGGTCGTCGAGCGGCTCGCCGCGGTTCTTAAACTTGTTTGCAAGGAAGCGGACGAGGTTCATGTGGGACATCACGAGCTTTTCGCGTGCCTCGACATCGCCCTCCTCTTTATAGCGTCGGAAGAGCTCGTGGGTCTTTTCCTTGTCCCACGCCGCCTTTCCAGACTTTGTTGCGCGTTGGGTATCTGCCATTACACATCAGCCTTCAGCATAAGCACTAGAGTTGCGGGGTCCTCCCGCTTCTCATAGGAGTCGCAAACGGCACCAAGGATCAGGTCGACGTACGCTGACGTGGGATCCTCTTCAGAGGGCTCTGCAAACGCAACGTCGCCAAGCTCAAAGGTCATGCCCACGTGTTCGGAATCAACATCAAAGGAAATCGAAAGGTCCGCACCGGGCTCGGTGGAGCAGGCGTAGATGAACGCTTCCTCGGCAGCCATGCGAATGTCCTCGATGCGGTCCACGGACATGGACGAGAGCATAGCGACGTTAGAGGCGGTCATACGCACCAGGCGTGCAAAAGAGGGGTCGGCCTGAACGGTCAAGCATACTGGACACGAATTAGTCATTGGAGTCCTCCCCGGCGGTGCCATCGGAATAGGTGAAGTAACGGTTAGCGGGAGCCTCGATAGGAGCGGGCTCGGCATCCGCGCGAGTGTCCGCATCCTCTGCGGCGAGCGCATCGGAAGCGTCGGCGTCCTTAGGTTCTGCAGACTCAGAAAGCGCGCGCTTGGCAGAGGCCGTGCGATGCTTCTTGCCCAGAAGCCGCTGGACCTTCTCGGTCGCGGCGTCGGCGATCCCGGAGACGGCGTCCGACGCAGTAGAAACCGTACAGGTTACCTGCGAGACATCGCGAAGCACGCCGTTAATCTCAATCAAGTCCGCAGACAGCGCTTCGATAGCGACGCTCCCCTGCTTGAGCAAAGGCTCCACCTGGGACAACGCGGGCTGCAAATCATCGACGACGCCGTCAAGCTTGGCGATGACGGGGCGTGCCTCGCCAATGGCCTCGTTAACCTCGTTCATGGTCTTGTCGAGAGTGTCGACGGTGGTGCGGGCGCGGCGAATGGTCAGTGCGAGTTCGACCACGGCCCAGATACCTGCGGCGACAAGTACAATCAGGACGATTTGGATAGGCTCCATGTTGCCTCCAAGTAGTTACGGTTGATACTCAGGTGCATACCGCCAAGCGACATACGCTGTGTATGGTACCCCATGCAAGGGCAGGCTAACCTAACCCCAATACCAGCTCCACGGGAAGGACCAAGACCGCGATCCCGGCAACGCGGGCGGCGGAGAACAGTCCTTAGTCGACTTTCGGCGCGCGTCCGCTACGGTCGCGGGCAGACTGCTCCACCCGCCATTCTTCCCAGCCCCTGCCGGCGGGCTTCCAAAACGCCCCGCGTTCGAGCCCCTCTGGAAGGTAGCGCTGTTCCACCCATCCTTCTGGATAGTCATGGGGATACAGGTAAGGACCGTATTCATCGGAACCGGGACGATGCCGGTCGCGCAGATGCACCGGAACCTCGCGCTGACCGCTCGAGCGCACATCCGCCAGCGCGGCATCTATCGCGGCTTCGCACGCATTCGACTTGGGCGCGAGCGCGTTATAAATAGCGGCTTGCGCCAAATTGATCCTGCACTCCGGATACCCAATGACCTCGGCGGACTTAAAGGCAGCTTCGGCCACCAGAATAGCCTGGGGATCAGCGTTGCCTATGTCCTCGGAAGCGGCGATAAGGATGCGACGGGCGATGAACTTGGGATCCTCACCCGCATCGATCATGCGAGCTAGCCAGTATACGGCGGCGTCCGGATCGCTACCGCGCATCGACTTGATAAAGGCGGAGATAATGTCGTAATGCATATCCCCGGACTTGTCATAGGACAAACCTCGGCGGGGATTGGCGACACGGACATCCTCTAGCGTAATGGCGCCGCCATCGCCGTCTCCCCCGGTAATCGCAATCTCGCTGGCAAGCTCCAACGTGGTCAGCGCACTTCGAGCATCCCCCGCCGCCAGCATGCAGACGGCGTTCACCACCTCGTCGTCCATGGTGAACCGGCCCGCAAGCCCCCGCGGATCTTGCAACGCGCGCCGGATGAGCTTCTCGACGTCATCGTTGCGCAGATGCTCTAGCTCCACCACGCGACTACGCGACAGCAGAGCAGAATTCACCTCAAAGTACGGATTCTCCGTGGTAGCTCCGATCATGACGACCGTGCGGTTCTCCACCGCGTGGAGCAGGGCATCTTGCTGAGAGCGCGAAAAACGGTGGATCTCGTCGATAAACAATATGGTACGGCGGTCAAAGGACATCAGGCGTCGCTTAGCCTCATCGATCTCGCGGCGCAGGTCCTTTACCGTACCGGTCACGGCAGATACCTCGACAAACTCGCTGCGCGTATGCGCGGCTATGATATGGGCGAGCGTGGTCTTGCCCGTACCCGCCGGACCGTACAAGATCACGCTCGACATAACGTCGTGCTCGATGGCGGAGCGCAGCCACGACCCCGGGCCGACGGCCTTCTCCTGACCGACGTAATCATCAAGGCTGGTGGGCCTCATGCGTACGGCGAGTGGCGCGTTGCGCAGCTGGGTGGCGCGCTCATGTTCAGAAAACAAAGTATCCATGCAAACCATTCTTCACAAAGGGGTGATCGAACATACGCCCCCAACAAGAGACACTACACCCTAGCAGACTTCGTTGATGTACGTCCTGCGAGGGAACTTTAAATCAGGGAAGAGTTTGGATGCGAGCTCGGCAAAATAGCCGTCAGTCATGCTTGCGATGTAGTCCACCACGGTTTGATGGGGATCCTCTCGCCACCGATAGGTTTTACCGTAATGGGCGAGCGTGCGCTCGATGCGGTCGATATGGTGACGGAAGATGAAGCTCGTGCGATCCTCGTCCAAAACATCGCGCAAGAAATAGTCGTACATAAGCGCAAACGCACGACCCAGCACCTCCTCGCGCTCCCCCTCGATACCGCTTGAGCGATAAATCTTCTTGTAATTTTCAGCTTTTGCACGGCGAATCTCCTTGAACATCGCCTCGCTCATCTCGATGCGATCCTTGCCATAGCTGTTCTCAATGATGTCAACTGACGCATGCGTCAAAATCCAGGAATTATATTTGCCACCAAGGCCGTCATCGAATGCGTCCTCGTCCAAAAGCCCCGCCTCGATAGCATCTTGCCGGTCTCGCCCAACGTAAGCGATGATGTCGGAGATGCGGACCACGCACCCCTCGAGCGTCATGGGACGAAGATGGCCGATAGCGGCGCCACCAAGCTCGCAACAATTCTCGACCGCTTGATCGAGCTCATCAAAAGAAGAAAGACCCGACAGCTCGAAAACCCGTTGTTCGTACTCGCCGTTGTGGCATAGCGCGCCGTCAAGCGTCTGAAGCGTGAGGTTTCGTCCATACAGGCGATCCATCACGCGAACGGAATGAACGTTATGGAAAAACCACTTGCCGGTTCGATCGCGATACACGTCGTTAAGGAAACGCTCGCCAGCGTGACCAAACGGGGTGTGCCCCAGATCGTGTCCCAACCCTATCGCTTCGATAAGATCGCAGTTGAGGCCCAGAGCGTAGCCGATATCCCTTGCGATGCGCGCGACCAGCTGGACATGCAGGCCTCGACGCGAGAGATCATCGTTGCTCCTAAAGCTGAACACCTGCGTTTTGCCGGCGTAGCGGTTATAGGCTGGCAGGTGCAGGATCTTCTCGGTATCTCGGACAAAGGCGGGGCGCCACAGGCTACCGTGGTCCTGGACGCGGTCGACGCGCCTTATGGCATCGGCGTCTTGCGTTTTGCAGGGGTTGGTCCAACCGCGACGGCGGTCGTCAACCATGCGTTGGACTAGCGCGTCGGAAAGGGAGGAGGGCATGCCATCAAGCCCGGCACGCAGGGAGTTGTCTACCAGAGTCATGATCCTTAGTCCTCTCGTAAGCTCTTTTGCCCATAATCGCACAAAGCGCGGACAACGGGGGCCTAAAACACCATGCTGCCATCCAAACGTGACCAAACGGAGGGGCAAACAGCTAGAACGACGGCAAACGTGGGCAAAAGCAGGGGAAGCAACGGCAGTGACTTCAGCCTTCGAGCCAGGCAGATGACCGCCAGCAGCACCATGGAGATGCAAAACGAGATCAAAGCCGCCATTGGCGATATCAACGCTAATATCGCCAACGCCTTAACGTCTCCCATTCCCAAGCCCGAGCATCCAGACACCCGTCGCCAAATGAATTCAAACAACATGAGCGCATTAAAAAGAACGATGCCACAAAAGACGTGTGCGAAGAAAGTCTGCGCAGGATACAGCGAGCGCGCCAGGACCACGGCGACAAGCGCCATGAAGGCGGCAAGACTGTTGGGGAGCCTACACGAGCGCGCATCAATCACCACTGCAGCGGCCATGGATGCCGCAAACACCCCCGCCAAACCAAAGATAACGATACCGCGCGCGCCCTCCATGGCTCCCCCCCCTCTCGCCACGCACATGCCGAATTTAAATGTATCGTTACCCAAATTAAGAGTGCCTATAATAGTCGAGTATCCATTCAGACCAAGCATCGCGAAAGGGGCAAAGCGCCGTGAACGCAACCGAGCACCCAAATCAAACCATCACAACGCAGCGTCCAGTGGAAAGCGCCAGCGCTTCTACCCTGCCCCAGACCAATTCTTCACGCTTCGCCTACATCCTCACGGCTTCCGTGCTGGGCCTTATCACCCTGTTGGCGCTCGCGATCACGCTGCTTCTCTACACCGCGTTTTCGACTTATTATTTCTCGACGGACGTGCCCAGCTACCTCTATGAAGAGGATGACCATGACGCATGGGGTCCGCAATGGGACGAGGATGACTTCGACTTCGACGATGGCTATGGCTTCATGAGCGATACCGCCATGAATTTGTAAGGAATGGCCCGATCCGCGAGGTTTGATGCCTAGGCAAACGCCCAAAATGAAGGCGTATCCGATTCCGATGGCAGCTGAACCCCTCCAGGCGGGGATCTTAGGATTATGCAGCTCCAATCAGGTGCTCAACGAGCCCCGCAGTATGGTTCACCATGCATTACAGATGCTATTTAAGCAACTATTTACCTGAGTATGGCAGAACAAGTTGCTGAACATGTCCGAAAGTACGCTCGAAAACCTCTCGACAGCGCACACCCAAGCCTGAAAAGACCAAAATGAGCCCAACCGAGGGGCCCGTTCCGTTGAAATAAGCTCGCACGAAATCCAGCCTTACCCACTTCGTGGCACTAAGCTGCCATGGCGAACGGGGACGGTTCTTCACCTTGCATAATCGATGTATAACACACCACGAATCCGCAGCTAATTAAAACACAGTATGCAAACCATCAGCTTTGGCGACAAAGCAGCGCGACCAAGGCCGACCGCCTCTGCGACACCAGAGTTACCGTGCCCCCTGGATGACCTCATCAAGCGTGACGGAGACATCATGCGGCGTGGGAACCCAGTCGACCTTGAGGAACAAGGCTGCAACCGTCAACGGAATATACGTAAACATAAAGAGCGGGAACGTGAACAAGTTAGCCACGATCCTCCATTTCGCAGGGCAATGGATATGCCTGAACTCAGTGATGGTTGTGAGCAGACCCATGGCGAAAAACGTGACGTACATAAAGCCAAGCGTAAGCAAAAGCGAGCCTATGCACATTTCAATCTCGGCATCTGTAGCCAAGAACCCATGCGACATCATGCCGACGATGATAAAGGTGCCGTTTGCAAGCAGGGAGATCAACGTCAAGAGCATGCCGGGGGCGATAGTCATAAGCAGGTCATAGGCCGCGAAGCGACGGAACTTGCTAATAGCTTTGAGCAGGTGCCTGCCATACGTAAAGAACACCTGATAAAAGCCTTTAGTCCAACGCATGCGCTGTTTCCAGGAAGCGGAAAGCGTCAGCGGTTGCTCATCATAGAATTCAGCGGGGGCATAGCCGATGCGAACGCCGTGCACGGCGCAAAACGTAGAGAACTGGATATCCTCGGTAAGCGTATGGAAGTCCCAGCCGTGCATTCCCTCGATAATCTTGGAAGAAACAAGGTAGCCGGAACCGGATACCGCGCATGAGGTGCCCAAGATCATGCGGGCGTTGTTGAGATAACGGGCCTCGCGTAAAAACCAGGTCGCGTAAGCGGACGAAATCCACGAGCTGCCAAAGTTCTTGGAATTGCGGTAGCTGGTAAGTGCGAGATAACCCTGGTCGAACGCATCGTTCATAATCGATACGTAGTCGCGCGACAACAAGTTATCCGCATCAAAGATGAAGAACGCTTCGTGCTTGCCGGGGTATTCACGCAAGATACGGTCAAAACCATAATCCATAACCCAGCTCTTTCCCTTTCGAGCGAGGTCGTTGCGCTCATAGACAATGGCACCGGCGTCTCGCGCGGCCTGAGCGGTGTTATCCGTGCAGGCGTCAGCGACCACAAAGATATCAATCAGCTCTGCAGGGTAATCCTGGTCCTTGATCGATTGAACTAGGTTGGCGATCACGGGCTCTTCATTGTGGGCCGCGATAAAGAACGCATAGCGATGCTGCTTTGCAGCCTTGGGCACCTTGACCTCGCCGTGAAACAGCCCGACAAGCATATAGATGACCTGGTAGAGGAAGCAGACGGTGAACAGGACACCGATCACAAAATTGAAAACAACGATGGGCGCCAAAGGTCTCTCCCGATCATCTAGGTAAATCGATACATTCATTTCAGTGTACTGCAAGGCCGCGTGAGCTGCGCTCGCAGAGCAAGCCAACATGCAAAGGATGCAAATTATTAATCTTCAAGCAAGCCAAGCATGGGGACTATACGCTCACCCGCCTCGGTCCGCCCAAGGCTGGTGGGAGCGAGCTCGTCCAAGACCGCCGCCAAATCCCAAGGAAGCTCATCGAAGCGCTCGATCTCTTCTCCCGTAACCGGATGGGCGAACTTGACGCGCCAGGAATGGAGGAACTGGCGCTGCAGGCCGTAGTTGGCGCGGTCGTTGCCCTTTCCGTAGAGCGGGTCACCCACAAGCGGATGCGCGATATGACGCATATGCACGCGAATCTGGTGCGTACGCCCCGTATAGAGATGGCATTCAACAAGGGTGTAGCCATCGTTGCCGCGCGTGGCCTCAAAGCGCTCGAGTACCTTGAACGTGGTGATTGCCTGACGTGCAAAGGGGTCGTCCGTCACGGCCATCTTGACGCGGTCACGCGTTGAACGCGCGATGCCGGTATTGATGGTGCCCGCATCATGCGCGATGTAGCCATGGCACAAAGCGATATAGCGGCGGTCGAGCGTACGCAGGCGAATAAGGTCCTGCAGGGCGCGCTGGGTATCATCGTCCTTGGCGGCAAGCATGAGACCGGACGTGTCGCGGTCGAGCCTATGCACTATGCCGGGACGGTCCTCGCCCTGCAAGGTGCCCAAATGCTCGATGCCGCAGTGGTAGACCAAAGCGTTTGCGAGCGTGCCCGAGTCATGCCCGTGAGCCGGATGGCACACCAGGCCGCGCTGTTTTGAAAGGACGATGAGATAATCGTCCTCATAGCGGATATCCAACGGAATGGGCTCGCCTGCAACAACTCCAGGCTCCGGCTCGTCCGGAAGTTCGACGGAAATTCTGTCACCCGCCTGAACAGACTCTTTTTTAGACAGGACCGTTTCACCATTAAGTGCCACCGATCCGCCTTCAATCAGCCGCGCGCACGCGCTGCGCGAGGGCATACCGTCTTGTGACCCCAGATAGGCATCCAGACGACAGCCTGCATCGGAAGCATCAACAAGGTAGTGGGCATCCATTGCCATTAGCGATCACTCCCGTCTTCAGCACCAGCCTGCATGTTGTTATCGTTGTGCTCGCGCGCGGCGGGCGAGAAGAACATAAAGCCGATGAACGCAATCGCCACGCCGCACGTGATACCGATATCCGCCACATTGAAAACGGGAAAATCGATAAAGCGGGTCGCAAAGAAATCCGTCACAAAGCCAAAGACCAAGCGGTCCATTGCGTTGCCGATGGCTCCGCCCACAACCATGCCCATACCTAGCACCTCGAGCCGTGAGATCTCAGGCGCGCGAAGAAGGTAAACGAGAACAAAAGCAGTAACGCCCACGGCGAGCAGAACGAACACCCAACCCATGCCCTCGCCCAGGCCAAAAGCGGCGCCTCGGTTGGCGACAAACTCCAGGCCGAGCACACCGGGAATGACCTCCACGCTGAAAAAGCCCGTCATGACGGCGCGGCGAACAATCATCTTGGAAACCTGATCAACCACCAGGAACACCAATGCCATGGCCCCGGAGACAAGCAGGCGCCATACCATGGAGGGAACAAGCGCGCCTTTGCTAGAAAAGCCTCTATTGTTAGAACGGGTAGATTCCATCTGCCTCTTTCCTTATAACCGCGAACTGGACTATAGGGTACCCGAATAAAACGGTGCAAAAAGCGGCGCCCCCGAAACCCCAGAAGAGGAGCACGGAGACGCCGCGCAAAACACGTACGAATCTTGGAGAATAGCCCTAACGATTCGCCGCATCGACTATGAGATTACAAACCCAGGGCCGCAGCGCAGCGATCGCAGATATGCTCATGCTCTCCGTGGGCGCCGGTGGACTCGCGGAAGTTCCAGCAGCGATCGCACTTCTCACCGTGTGCCGCCTCGACGGTGGCGGAGAAGTCCTCGCCCTGCTCCAGATCGACCTCGGAAACAATGTAGAACTCCGCAAGATCGCAGGCATGCTCGCCGGTGAGAAGCGCGTAGGCCTCGGCAGGGACGGTAGCCTTCACGCGAACCTCCTGGCTCTTGGTGAACGAGCCGTCGGCGCGAGCGTCCTCAAGCGCCTTGGTGACCACACCGCGAAGCTCGATAGCCGCCTCGAGAACGGGAAGCAGGTCAGAAGCCTCGTCCATGGACAGCGGGGAGCGGTACCAGTCGAGCATGGCGGCGTAGGTCTGATTGTCCACCAGACTCTTGGGAGCGAACGCCATGGCCTCGTCCACGGTGTAGGACAAGATGGGCTGCAAGTCGCGCATGAGCATGGAGAGGAGCTCTGCCAGAACGGTCTGAGCGCTGCGGCGGGACACGGAGTCGACGCCGTCGCAATACAGACGATCCTTCAGAGCATCCAGGTAGACGTTGGAGAGCTCGGTCACCACAAAGTCATAGAGCACGCGGTAGACGCGGTTGAACTCATAGCGCTCGTAAGCGGCATCGACTTCTGCCTGCACCTGGGTCAAGCGGGCGAGCATGAGCTTGTCGAGCGGCATAAGATCGGCGATGGCGACCGCGTCGCGCTCGGGCTCGAAATCGTCCCCCAGAACGGAGAGCAGGAAGCGCAGGGTGTTGCGGAAACGACGGTACGCGTCGGAGGTGCGGGCGAGAATCTCATGGTCGCAGGCGACGTCCGTGGACGTATCCACGCTGGAGACCCACAGGCGCACGATGTCGGCGCCCATCTCGTCGCAGATCTTGTTGGGGTCGATGACGTTACCCAGAGACTTGGACATCTTGCGGCCCTGGCCGTCCAGGGTGAAGCCCTGGGAGATGACAGCCTTGTACGGAGCGACGCCGTTTGCGCCCACGCTAGTCAGAAGCGAGCTCTGGAACCAGCCGCGATGCTGGTCGGAGCCCTCCAGGTAGACATCAGCCGGGTACTTGAGCTCGGGGCGGAACTCGCAGACGGCCTTCCAGGAGACGCCGGAATCCCACCACACGTCCAAGATGTCGCGATCGGCCTTGAGGTGATGGCCGCCGCACTTGGGGCAAACGCAAGCGCCGCCAAGATAGCTTTCGGGCGTATCCGTGAACCAGGCGTCGGAACCCTTCTCATGGAAGAGCCTGATGACCGCGTCGAGCGTGTCGTCATTCATAATCTTCTCGCCGCAGTCCGCACAGGTGTAGCTGGGAATGGGGACGCCCCAGTTGCGCTGGCGAGAGATGCACCAGTCGGGACGCTGCTCAACCATGGCGCCGATGCGGTTGGAAGCGTGCTCGGGATACCAAGCGACGTGGTTCTTCACCTGGTCCAAAGCGGTCTCGCGCAGGCCCGTCTTGTCCATGGAGACGAACCACTGGTCGGTAGCGCGGAAAAGCACGGGATTCTTGCAGCGCCAGCAATGCGGGTAGCTGTGGGTGATCTTCTTTTCTGCCACCAGGGTACCGCGCTCGCGCAAGAACTCAATGATATGCGGGTTGGCCTCGTCGGTGTCCATGCCGCTGAACGGGCCGCCGGTACCGAAGTCCTCGCCCACGTAGAAGCGACCGTCGTCGTCGACGGGCATGCAGATGTCCATGCCCTCCTTGAGGCAAACGTAATAGTCGTCCACGCCGTGACCGGGCGAGTTGTGGACGATACCGGTACCGTCTTCGGTGCCGACGTAGTCAGCAAGAAGAGCGACGCCTTCGACGCCGTCGAAGACGGGTTGCTTGTAATGCAGGTGATCGAAAGTCTCGGCGGGAACCTCATAAGGCTTGCCGTCGACCATGACCGGGGTGTATTCCCAGCCGGCGATCTCGCAGACCTGCTCGGCCAAGGACTTCATCATGATCTCGGCGCGTCCCTCGTGCTCCACGGCGACGTAGATGGCCTCGGGCTTGAGCGAGACCGCCTGGTCGGACGGGATGGTCCACGGGGTGGTGGTCCAGATGACGAAGTCCACGGGGCCGTCGAAGTTCTCAAGGCCGGCGGGCTTGGAGGTCAGCTCGAAGCGGACGTAGATGGAGGGGCTGGTCTCATCGCCGTACTCGATCTCGGCTTCGGCCAATGCGGTGTGGCAGTGCTTGCACCAGTGAACGGGCTTGTGGCCGCGATAGATCATACCGGCATCGAACATCTCCTTGAAGACCTCGATGTCCGCGGCGTCGTGCTGATGGTAGAGGGTGAGGTAGGGGTTATCCCAATCGCCCAGCACGCCCAAGCGCTTGAAGCCCTCGCGCTGCAGGTCGATGTTCTCGACGGCGAACTTGTTGCAAAGCTCGCGGATCTTATCGACCGGGGTCTGGTTGAACTTCTCGGTTCCCAGCATCTCCTCGACCTTGTGCTCGATGGGCTGGCCATGGCAATCCCAACCGGGCACGTAGGGGGTCTGGTACCCCTGCATGGAGCGGTAGCGGTTGATGATGTCCTTGGAGATCTTGTTCATAGCGTGGCCCAGGTGGATGGGGCCGTTCGCGTACGGAGGGCCGTCATGCAGGACAAACTTGTCATGCCCCTCGTTTTTCTTCATGAGCTGCTCGTAGACATGGTTGTCCTGCCAACCCTTCAGGCGGACAGGCTCGGACTTGGCCAGACCGGCGCGCATGGGAAACGCCGTCTTGGGCAAGTTCATGGTCTTCTTGTACTCGTTCGCCACAAGTACCCCTTTCATCTCACGGACACAAAAAAGGCGCCCGTCCCTGCAAGCTGGGACGAAGCGCCTTCCATAAAACCGCACAAAACGGTAGCGTTTCGCTATACCACCCAGCTTAGAGGTCACGCTCTCGCGCTCCCCTCAATACTCGGCTGGCCTATAACGGCGGCCATCCCGGCGACGTCTACTAAGAAGCGCAAAGCATTCCGTTGGGGCCGCGGCTCCGGGGTGATATTCTCCTGGGCGCGCGCGTCCGGCTCTCAGCATGCCGAACTCTCTGTAGCACGCGTGGTCCAAGGTACTCGTCCCCTTCAACGCCTGTAGTCCGACATCATAGCACGGAGCGGGCGCGCGTCATGCGAAAGTATACGGCGACCATGCACTCTCCCCCATTTTCATAAACGCGAAACACGGGCAATAGCAAATCGATGGACGATAAACGAGCGACGCTATAAATCGGCCACGTCGACAAGGCGAACCCCCGCATCGTCCAGCGCCCGGGCGAACAGCCCCTTGCCTGTGACAAGCGTGCCGGAAAACGTGCCGTCGTAGACTTGATGCACGCCGCAACTAGGGCTGCGCGACTGCAAGATGGCAGCCTCCACCTCGCCGGCCTCGATAGATCGACGCAAGCGATCCATAACCGTGGCGACGCCCGCGCGGTACTCGGCATCCACGCTTACGCCCTCCTTGTTGATCACCTCGCCGTTGACAATCTCCGCGGGCGGGCGCGGCGTTGGAAGCCCTCCCGCCACCTCTGGGCACACGCCCACCGCTTCGATGTCATCGCGCGCGGCAAGCAGCTCTAGCAACCTCTCACTTTTGTTGCTTCCCCCGCTGTACTTGCAGCACTCGCCCAACAGACAAGCGCTTACAACAACTTTCTTCATGTCACCATCACACCCAACAACTTGAGCCGACCCTCAAACATATCTAATGAGCGCCTTTATTTCTGCAGCCACATCATGTGACGCGCGCACCAATTAACTGAGAACGCATAGAACACAATTTACAGTACAGAAATCAAAATGCGTTTCGCAATGAAAATCAATCGCAATAACTACCATAGCCCACAGTATACGTGCGCGGATTGGAGTGCCATGAGAAATATCCAGATGAGTGATTACACGGTGGGAGAAGATTGCTTTGGCGCGGTCCCAGCCGCCCTTGCGAGCTATCGCGCCAAGTCGGTAGTCCTGGTGGGCGGCAAGCGTGCCCTGTCGGCAGCGGCACCCATGATCTTGAAGGTCCTGGAAGGCACCGATATCGAGGTTCTGGATACCATTGTCTACGGCACCGATTCAACCGAAAGCACCATCGCGACGCTTGAGGCCAACCCCTCTTTCCAGCAGGCGGACGTCGCCTTCGCCATCGGCGGCGGCAAAGCCATCGACACCGTGAAGACCGCGGCGATCGCCACCAAGAAGACGGTTTTCTCCGTACCCACCATCTGCTCAAACTGCTCGAGCGCCACGGCCATCGCCGTTGTCTACCACGATGATCACTCGCTGAAGTGCTACTCCTACCCGGACGCACCGGCGCACATCTTCATAAATCCCGCCATCATCGCAAACGCTCCCCAGGAGTATTTCTGGGCGGGCATTGGAGACGCGCTCTCCAAGCAGCCAGAGGTAGAATACGCAACCGGTGCAGGCAACCTTACCCACACCGGCGCGCTAGGCCTAGCCCTCGCACACACCTGCTCGGCGCCGTTGTTCACCTACGGCGAGCAGGGTCTCGCAGACGTTCGAAACAACACCGCCAGCGAAGCCGTCAAGCAGATTGCACTCGATATCGTAGTCAACACCGGCTACGTTTCCAACCTTACCAACCAACCGGATTTCTACTACAACTCCTCGCTGGCCCACGCGTTCTACAACGCGACCACCGGCGTGCCGCGCGGCGGCAAGACACATCTTCACGGAGAGGTCGTGAGCTTTGGCGTCTTAGTGCTGCTCTCATACATTGGCGACCAGGAGGGATTGGCCCGCTACGCCGCGCTGAACAAGAAGCTCGGCCTGCCCACCACCTTGGCGGAACTCGACCTTACCGAGGAGCACCTGCCCCGCATTGTCGAGCTCGCCCACAACACCAATGAGTGGAAACAAGGCAACCCGCAGCCCTTTGAGGACGAGAAGTTTGTAGAGGCCATCAAGGCCGCCGACGCATATGGACGCGCCCTCGCATAGCTCGCGATCAATCCGCCCGCACCCTAGTTTCAAATAAACCCGCCGCCATCCAGGATACAGATGACAGCGGGTTTTCCATTCATATCGGAATCGATCGATCTTGAGCGATGTTGCAAACTTGATAACACGGCAAGCACATCGTGGAAATACAGGGTCCTACTCAGCCTTGACGCGCAGATAGATCTGGCGATGCCCGGAGTCATCTGAAGGCTCGTCGAACTCGTAGACGCCCAGCGATTTCAAAAACGGACGAAGCTTCTTAAAGCCGTAATTGCGCACGTCAAAATCTGGAAGACGACGAGCGAGCTGGTCTCCCAACTGGCCAAGGCTCACCCAGCCGTCATCATCTGAGAACTTGTCGATGATGGCGTTGATGGACTCGCGGATCATGCGCATGTGACGACGGCGGTCCGCCTTGCTCATCTGGCCAAACTCTACCTCGACGGCATCCGCCTCCGCCTCACCGGGGAACTCTGCGGACACCTCGGCAAGCGCGTCGGCATCCCCGGGCATATCTCCTGCCGGCACTGCGAACACTCCCCTGTCGCCGGGACGGCGGCGAGCCCGGCGCTGGGCGGCACCCGCGTCCGCAGCATCTTCGATATCGGCTGCAACCTCGATCAGGGCGTCGCCCTCATTCCTATCGATTGCGAGCTCGGCATCGGCGTCTTGAGAACGCTCGGCAGCACGAGATTGCTTGCGACCGCGCGAGCGCGCGCGGCGCTTCTTTACCGGCACTTCCAGTTCCTCGTCCTCATCAGCTTCTTCTTCGCTGGCGCGAGCAGCCAAAAGCAGGTCGAGGTATTTGAACTGGTTGCATGCGGAGATAAAGGGGCGAGGCGTCTTTTGCTCGCCCATGCCTATGACGTACATGCCGCTTTCGCGCAGGCGGGCGACCAAGCGCGTGAAATCGGAGTCCGAGCTCACGATCGCGAATCCGTCGACCGTACCCGAATACAGGATGTCCATCGCATCGATGATCATCGCGGAGTCCGTTGCGTTCTTACCAAAGGTGTAGCTGTACTGCTGCATGGGGATGATGGAGTTATCCAGAAGGCACTTCTTCCAACTGGAAAGCCTGGGGCTGGTCCAATCGCCGTAGATGCGCTTATAGGTTGCGACGCCGGCGTTAGCGACCTCGTCCAAAACAATCTGAACATATTTCTCGCTTACGTTATCTGCATCGATAAGGATAGCGAAGCGAAGATCGGGTTCCCTATTCAAGAGAGCCCCCTTTCTAAATGGGTGCAATATATGGGTACGGTGGCACGCCGCGGATGCAGCCGCCACCGAAAATAATTCCGCGCCCATTATACCCACGGTACGCGCGCGTCTATAACAAAAGGAACCCTCCCATATTCCACGCGCTGCGCAAAGCAAGCATGGAGATACAGGAGGGACCCGTCAACGGTTTTAGAAAACGCGATTACTGCTTAGGCATCAGCGGGTTCTCGCGGGTAAGAAGGTTCATGAACTCGTCGCCAGTGATGGTTTCCTTCTTATAGAGGTAGTGGGCGAGCTCATGTAGCTTGAACTTGTTCTCCTTCAAAATCTGCATAGCGCGCTCATGAGCCTCGGTGATCAGCTTCAAAACAGCCTCGTCAACGCGCTCGGCGGTGCCGGGAGCGCAGGTAAGCGAGGTATCCTGGTTGAGGTAGGCGTTCTGGACGGTACCCAGCGCCATCATGCCAAACTCGTCGGACATGCCAAAGCGCGTGATCATGTTGCGCGCCAGCTTGGTGGCCTGCTCGATATCGTTGGCGGCACCCGTGGTCATCTCGCCAAAGATAAGCTCCTCAGCCGCACGACCACCGCAGTAGACTGCCAGCTTGTCGAGGACCTCCTGCTTGGTGGTCAAGAACTTCTCGTCCGCCTCAACCTGCATGGTGTAGCCCAGCGCGCCGGAGGTACGCGGAACGATAGTGATCTTGGTAACGGGAGCGGAGTCCATCTGGCTTGCGGCGACGATAGCGTGACCGATCTCGTGATAGGAAACAACCTGCTTCTCGTGATCGGACAGCACCGTGGACTTACGCTGCTGGCCGGCGATAACCACCTCCACCGACTCCTCGAAGTCCTCCTGCGTGGCACGTTTGCGACCCATGCGCACGGCGCGAAGCGCGCCCTCGTTGATGATGTTCGCGAGGTCGGCACCGGAAGCGCCGGGCGTAGCGCGGGCGATAGCGGAAAGGTCGATAGGCGGCTCGGTCTTAACGTCCTTGGAATGCAGCTCCAAAATGGCCTTGCGGCCGGTAAGGTCGGGCAGCTCGACGGGGACGCGGCGGTCAAAGCGGCCGGGTCGAAGCAGAGCGGGGTCAAGGCTGTCGGGGCGGTTGGTCGCAGCGAGAACAACGATGCCCTTCTGGTTATCGAAGCCGTCCATCTCGGTCAGCAGCTGGTTGAGCGTCTGCTCGCGCTCGTCGTTGCCGGAGAACCCGCCGCCATCGCGCTTCTTGCCAATGGTGTCGATCTCGTCGATGAAGACGATGCAGGGCGCCTTCTCCTTGGCTTGCTTGAACAGGTCGCGAACCTTGGCGGCGCCGCGACCGACGAACATCTCGACAAACTCCGAACCGGAGATGCTGAAGAACGGAACGCCCGCCTCGCCGGCGACTGCCTTGGCAAGCAGCGTCTTACCGGTGCCCGGAGGGCCTACAAGCAGGGCACCGCGGGGAAGCTTGGCGCCAATCTCCTCATAGCGCTTGGGGTTCTCGAGAAAGTCGACAACCTCCTTCAAGGACTCTTTGGCCTCTTCCTGGCCGGCGACGTCCTTGAAGGTGACGCCGACATCTTTGGACGCGACGATGCGCGCGCCGGACTTGCCCAGGCCTCCGCCCATGCCGCCAAAGCCGCCGCTACCAAAGTTCATCGAAGGGTTGTCATCGCCCATAGCCTTCTTCATACGGCGGTTGAGCCACCAGCCTGCAAGGAAGAAGATAGCGATGGGCAACACCACCGTAAGCAGGATATAGGTCATATAGCCGGAGTTTTGGTCCGGAATATCGACCGTGGTGTCCGCCCCGGATTCGCGGATGAGGGTCCAGATGCCGCTATCACCCGCAGGCACCGTGGTGCGATACGCGATATCCTTCTCGCCCTCAAGCTGATACAGGGCAACAGATGAGGCATCCTGCGTATACTCCAGGTTGCTTACCTCTTTTGCCTCAAGCTTCTCAACAAAAGTTGAGTAGCTCACGTCCTCCACCTTGACGCCAGTTTTCATGCTAGGGAACAGCACCTGGCTCATAACAAGGTAGACAACAAAGGCGATGAGAACGTAAAGGACCATATTCCTTCTACGTTTATGATCATCCATCTCCATACGTTGTTTCTCCATCCCAAAGGGTTTGCAATGGTTTAATGGTACCCACAGAGCAAAACGATAGTCTGATACTTCCTTAAGGAGCACCTAAGATGACGCATCTCGACACTGGCAAGGTCCAGATCTACACGGGCGATGGAAAAGGTAAAACCACCGCGGCCATGGGTCTGGCGTTTAGGGCGACCGGCTACGGCCTCAACGTTTTGATGCTGCAATTTGTAAAGAAGCTACACTGCTCGGAGCACGATGCAGCCGCCCGCTTTGGCCTACCCATCATCCAGGCAACGCGCGCCACGCCCGCAGAATGCGCCCAGCAAATTATGGAGATGGCGCGAATAGCTCTCTCAGATGACGGCAGCGCCGAAGACGAGCAGGCCTCCCCTGATTGCACGCTACCCTGCCCCACCCCGGTTGACGTGTTGATTTTGGACGAAGCGGGAGAGGCGATGCGCAGGGGCTTTGTCACCCGTGAGGACATCGAGCGTCTGATTTCCTTGAAGCCGCAGACCACGGAGCTGGTTCTTACGGGCCGCGGCCTGACGCCGCTGGCGGACCTTGCCGACCTGGTGACGGAAATGCGTCCCGTAAAGCACTACTTTGATGAAGGGCTTCTCGCCCGCAGGGGAATCGAGTATTAGGCGGCCCCTACAGCTGAACCTCCAGACGGGCGGCCTTCTCCTCTGCATGGGTTAGCCAGTGGCCAAAGTGATGGTAGGCGACAAAGAGGGCCGCCGTGAGGATCCATGTCACGGGGTAGACCAGCAGCATGGTCTCGACCGTATGGTGCATGGGCACCACGACCAGCAGCCACACCACGCGAAACACGCAGGTGCCCAGGATGGTGAGCAGCATGGGGCGGAAACTCTCGCCGGAACCGCGAATGGCGCCAGACGTGTTGTCGACGACTGAGTAGAACAGGTAGAACGGCGCGATGAAATGAACCATCTTTGCCGTGTAACCCGTGACCGCGGGGTCATCGATAAAGATACGCGCCAAGGGTTCGACGAAAACAACCAAGAACAGTGACAGCGAGCCCACCAAGAACACGGTAATGACAAGCGAGGTGTGGTAACCCTGGCGCATGCGCTTGTAGTTGCGCGCGCCAAAGTTCTGAGCTGCGAACGTGGTGATGGCGACGCCCAGCGCCTCCGTTACCATCCATACGATCGCGTCGAGCCTGCCCGAGAGGCCCCAGCCGGTGACGGCGTCGACGCCAAACGTGTTGACGGTGGACTGCATGATGATGTTTGAGACCGAGTAGACGCTGGACTGAATCGCAAGCGGCATGCCGCAGGAGAGCATGGAGCGACAGATTCGTCCATCGACGCCAAGCTTGCGTATATCGAGACGCCAGGCGCCCTTGGCGCGCATGAGGCGATAAAGCACGCAGCAGCAGTTGATGAAGATAGTGGTAGCTGTGGCTATGCCGCAGCCCAGCGCCTCCAGACCCAGCCATGCCACAAGGATGAGGTCGAGAATCACGTTGATGACGCAGCCGCTGGCGATGATGAGGGCGGGAGCGCGGGTATCGCCCACAGCGCGAAGCAGGGCGGTCCCCATATTAAGCAAGAGCGCGAACACCATTGCGCCAAAATAGCAGCGAGAATAGGATACCGACTCCCACATGAGCTCTTGGGGCGTTTCCATAAACTGAAGAATCTGGGGGATGAAGATCACACCGGCGACCGACACGATAAGGCCCAGGACCAGGGCGATGGTCATAGCGGTGTGGACGGAACGCGAAAGGCGCTCGTCATCGTGCGAGCCAAAGAACTGCCCCGTAATGACCGCGCAGCCAGCTCCAAGGCCGACGGAGAACCCGACCGCGAGCTCAGTCAGGCTCATGGTCGCCTGGATGCCGCCCAGCGCGAGCTTGCCGCCAAACTGGCCCACGATAAACGTATTGATAAGGGCGTACGATTGCTGAAAGAACGATGCGAAGAAGATGGGAACGCAAAGCGCTATGATCTGCTTCCAGATAACGCCCTGCGTGACGTCGATCGAACCACTTGTCCCGCGCTTACCCATGCTTCTCCCCCGAACACACGATGTGCGCCCATCCCCCGACGCATATGCTCCAATATACCAAAAAGAGAGTACGCCCCCATGCTTCACGGCACAAGGGCGCAATCTAGATGCAGTAGGCAGAGGTCTATAAAACGGTCGCAGATGTCGACAAGCGGCATGCGGGCAATCTTAGGATCGCTTGGCGGGGATGATCTCGATCCAGAATCCATCCGGATCCTCGATAAAGTAGATGCCCATGCGCTCGTTGACCTTCACCACGCAGCCCATCTGGGTGTGGTGCGCAAGCGCCGCGTCGTAATCGTCCACGATAAACGCGAGGTGAATGTCTCCGCCGCCGTTATCATAGGGCTCGGTGCGGCCGAGGTTCCAGGTGAGCTCCAGCTGGTAGTCGGTCTGGTCGTTTTTTAGGAAGACGATCTTCCAAGAGCCGTCCTCCGGACCCTTCTCGCGGACGGGCTCCAAACCCAGGGCCTCCTTGTAGAACGCCAGCGAGGCATCGAGGTCAAGAACGTGCACTTCCGTGTGGACCATCTTGAAATTCATGGCAACACCTTTCTAACTCAACGGAAAAGCGCTCGACAAAAGCGAGCGCTCAAGTAGGCTATAAGATTATAAGGCACAAGCTAGTAGCGACCGGGTTGGTAGTGATATGCGTTATCAACATGGGGACACAGCTGCCAAAACGCCACGGCGGAGGCAGCCGCCACGTTGAGCGAGTCCACGCCGTGCGCCATGGGAATACGGACCGCGCGGTCGCAGCCAGCGATGGTCTTGGCTCCCAGACCCTGTCCCTCGGTCCCCATAAAGATTGCAAGGCGGGGCTCGTGCTGCAGCACGGGGTCGTCAAGCGAAACGGAATCGTCCGTCAACGCCATGGCAGCGCAAGAGAAACCGGCGCCATGCAAGGCATCCAATCCATCATGGGGCCACGCGCGCGCCTCTGAACCGATCCTGGTCCAGGGAACCTGAAAGACCGTGCCCATGCTCACGCGCACCGCTCGGCGGTACAGCGGATCGCAGCAGGTGGGGCTCACCAGGATGCCGTCGACGTTGAGGGCGGCGGCGCTGCGGAAGATGGCACCCACGTTAGTGTGGTCCACAATGCCCTCTAGCACGCACACGCGCACGGGCCGCTCGCCCGCGTGCTCGCAGATGCCGCGTAAAAACGCGTCGGCAGGCTCCAAGCGGGGTCGACGCATAGCGGCAAGGGCGCCCCGAGTGACCGTGAAGCCGGTGAGCCGCTCCATCAGCTCCATGGGAGCCACAAACACGGGAACGCTCTCTTTTGTATCGAGCGTCTCAAGCAGCGGAAGCAAGAAGTCCAGCCAGCGCTCCCCCATCAAGAAGCTGATGGGTTCCATGCCGCCAGCGAGCGCTCGCTCGATAACCTTGGCGCTCTCTGCGATGAAGATGCCCTTTTGGGGTTCCAGCACGCTACGGAGCTCGCGTTCGGTCAGACGCGTGTAGGCATCGAGCCTGCTATCGTCCAGGGAATCGATATGGATGATCTCGGGAGCCATTACTCAGAATCCGCCTTGGAGTCGGCGTCGTCCACGGACGAGGATTCCCGGCGAGATGCCTGCGCAGCGGGCTTTTTAGACTTACCGGTGATCTTTTTGGCAGAGCGCTTGATATTGGACATAAGGCCGCCTGCCGGGTGCGCCTCCTGATAAGCGCGGCGCTTCTTGTACTGCTCGTATTGCTCGTCCAAAATATCGCCGTAGTCATCGAGAAGCTTCTTGTAGAACTCTAGGCACGCCTGGATATCGTCCTGGTTGGGGCGGCCCTTATTCATGCCGCCCATAAACTTGTACGGTCCCCACGTATCGAAGCCGGCGCAACCCCAGCAGGCCAGGAAGACGGCGCGCTTCATGCGGCAGATGCCATCGATATCCTTGCCGTACCACTTGCTGGAACCGCCGTAGGTGATGAGGCCGAAGATCTTCTGCCCCTCGTTGATGGTGTGCTCCATGACGCGCGCCAGGTCATCGTCGATCTTGCCGTAGTAGATGCCCGTGGCTATGCCCACCAGTGGGCACTCGTCCAAGTCCGGATACTCGTTCTTGCCCAGCGCGGCGACATCGATGGCGTCGACGTTGTCGAAGTTTGCCACAACGGCATCGACAAGTTTCTTGGTGTTGCCATGGTGCTTGGAACGGTATAGGATGACGGTCTTCATGGAGCGGGCCCTTCAACGAAGCCGGGCCGCTCGGGCCCGGACACAATGCGACGTATAGATTGTATGATACCCCAGCGGGCGAAGATTTACCCCTGCTGGCGGCGCTGATAGGTGGCAAAAGAGAAGCTCACGCCCTCATCGCCTTCGCCGCGACCCAAGATAATGGGTTCGGTCTCATCTACAAGCTCCCAGGCCTCATCTTGGTCAAGATTGGGAAAATAAGCGTCAGCCGCGCGTAGGCAATGGTTTTTGGTGACCACCGCGCGCTCGCAATACGGCAGGAGCTGTCGATAGACCTGGCCGCCGCCGATAACCCACGCCTCGTCCTGGTCGCATACGAGGTCGAGCGCCGCATCGACGCTATGCACCACCTCGACTCCCTCTCTATGAAAAAAGGGGTCGTGCGTGAGGACGATGTTTAGGCGGTTCTTTAAGGGACGTCCCCCGGGAAAGCTCTCAAGCGTCTTGCGGCCCATGATGACGGGGTGTCCCGTTGTTGTGCTCACAAAATGGCGCATATCCTGCTTGTTCGCGACTACCATGCCGCCATCGCGGCCGATGCCCCAATCATCGCAGACGGCGACGATTGCTGAAAGTTTGCAACTCAAAGCGAAATCCTCCCTAAACGGCGATGGGGATGTTCTTGACCTGGGGGCCGTGGTTGTAATCCTCGACGATCAGGTCATCGGTGGTGAAATCGTAGAAGTTCTGGACGTTGGGATTGAGCGACACGCGAGGAGCCGGATACTGCGGCCGCTCGATAAGCTCGCGGACGATATCGACATGGCGATCGTAGATATGAGCATCGACGATAACGTGGAGCAGCTCGCCGGCAACCATATCGACATGGCGGGCGACCATCATGAGCAAGATGGCGTACTGGCACACGTTCCAGTTATTAGCCGCGAGAATATCCTGGCTGCGCTGCATGAGAACCATGTTGAGAACGGGCTTCTCATCCCCTTCGCCCTGCGTGACGTTGTAGGTAACGCTATAGGCGCACGGATACAGGTTCATCTCATGCAGGTCCGCAAACGTGTACATATTGGTCATGATGCGACGGGAGAACGGCGTGTGCTCGAGGTCGTACAGGACGCGGTCCATCTGATCGAACTCGCCCTCGCGATAGCTCGACTTCTGGGCGATCTGGTAGCCGTAGGCCTTGCCAATTGAGCCCGACTCATCGGCCCACTGGTCCCAGATATGGCTGTTGAGATCGTTGATGTTGTTGGACTTCTTTTGGTAGATCCACAAGATCTCGTCCATAGCGCTCTTGAGAGCGGTGCGACGAAGCGTCAACGCGGGAAATTCCTCACGCAGGTCATAGCGGTTGGTGACGCCGAAGTTCTTGATGGTGTAGGCCGGGGACCCGTCCTCCCAGCGGGGTCGAACCTTTTCGCCCTCCGTGGTGGTGCCATGATCCAGAATATCCTTGCACATAGAGACAAAGAGCTGATCAGCCTTGCTCATGGGAGACTCCTTTCCTGATCGTCGGGACGCATTATGTCAAATAGGGATGGTCAAGGCGTTAACCGACGTGTATGGCTTTACCCCCGTAGGGGGAACCTCAATCGGCGCAAAGAGGCGCCGCACGCACATTCTAAACAAAACGGGCGGTCAACGGCCGAGGCCGCGAACCGCCCGCGAAAATGCACCTTGCAGCTATCGCTAGCGCTTGTTGCGCATCTGCTGCTCCATGGCGCGCAGCATATCCATATCGCTGCCACCGCGACCCATGGCGCCAAACGGGTTGCCGCCGCCCATGCCGGGCATGCCGCTCATGCCAGGAATACCGGGCATGCGCATCTTCTTGCCCTTCTTACCCTTCTTGCCCTTTTTGCCAGAACCGGCCTGAGCCTGCTGCGTCATGGAGCGCATCTTGCCCATCATCTTGTTCATCTCGCCCCACTGCTTCATGAGGTTGTTGACGTCTGCCGGCGTGGTGCCGGAGCCGCGGGCGATGCGCGCACGGCGCTGGCCGTTGATGATGCTGGGCTTCTCGCGCTCCTCCTTGGTCATGGACATGATCATGGCCTCGTTGCGCTCGAAGATGCTCTCGTCCAGGTTGCCGCCCATCTGGTTCAAGGCCTTTTGTCCACCGGGGAGCATGCCCAGAATGCCCTTCATGCCGCCCATCTTCTTGACGGCGCGCATCTGGTCGAGCATGTCGTTCATGGTAAAGCCCTCGCGAAGCATCCGCTCCGCAGCCTCGAGCTGCTCGACATCGGCCATCTCCTGGGCCTTCTCGATGATGCCGATGACGTCGCCCATCCCCAAGATGCGTTTGGCCATGCGCTCGGGGTTGAAGACCTCGAGCGAGTCGGGCTTCTCGCCCATGGAAACGAACTTGATGGGCTTGCCGGTGACCTCGCGGACGGAAAGCGCGCCGCCGCCGCGTGCGTCGCCGTCGAGCTTGGAGATGATGACGCCGTCGAAGTCGGTGCGCTCGGCGAAGGTGGAGACCACGTTGACGATATCCTGGCCGGTCATGGCGTCGACCACCATGAGGACCTGGTCGGGCTTGACGGCCTTCTTGATGTCGACGGCCTCCTGCATCATCTGCTCGTCGATCTGAAGGCGGCCGGCGGTGTCGACGATGACCACGTCGCGCATGTGGTCGACGGCCTCGCGGATGGAGGCGCGAGCGATCTCGACGGGGTTTTGGCCGTCGCCGCGGAAGACCGGCACGCCGATCTCCCCACCGAGCGTGGCCAACTGGTCCGCAGCCGCGGGACGGTAGACGTCGCAGGCGGCCAGAAGCGGGCTTTTACCCTGCTTCTTGAGCAAGTAGGCGAGCTTCACCGCAGCGGTGGTCTTACCGGAGCCCTGCAGGCCCACCAGCATGATGACATTGGGGATGCGGTTGGAGAGGACGAGCTTGCTCTCCGTCGAGCCCAAAAGCTCGATGAGCTCGTCCAAAACGATCTTGACCACGTTTTGCGCGGGCGAGAGGGACTCCATGACCTCGGCGGTCATGCAGCGCTCCTTGGTGCGGGCAACAAAGTCCTTGACCACCTTGAAGTTGACGTCCGCCTCCAGAAGCGCCATGCGGATGTCGCGCATCGCGCTGGTGATATCCGCCTCGGTGAGCTTACCCTTGCCGCGCAAGCGGTCAAAGGTATCTGTCAGGCGATCGGACAGGCTATTGAACATGGGTCCTCCCCCACTCGAACAATCTTTTCACTGGCAGGTGATTATACGGCAAAACGGGGCTACTCCTCGCCCACCAGGGCGCGGGCGAACTCGTGCGCATCGAACTCCTGGAGGTCGTCCACGCTCTCGCCCACGCCGATACGGTAGATGGGAAGCTTCAAGCGCGAGGCGACCGCGAGCGCGATGCCGCCCTTGGCAGTACCGTCGAGCTTGGTCATGATGATGCCGTCGAGCCCCAGCGCGTCGTTGAACTCAAGCGCCTGGTTGAGGCCGTTTTGACCGGTGGCGGAATCGATGACCAGCACCACGTGGACCGCCATGGGCCCGCGCTTCATCTGCTCGGCGCGCTTGCGGGTGACCTTGACCACCTTGGCGAGCTCGCGCATGAGCTCGGGCGAGGTATGGAGGCGACCGGCGGTATCGATGAGGACCAGATCGCTTCCCAAGCGGTCAGCCTCGTCCAACACGTCGTAGCACACGCTGGCAGGATCGCTTCCACGCTCACGCTTGACCACGGGCACGCCGGCGCGCTGGCCCCAAACATCGAGCTGCTCGATGGCGGCGGCGCGGAACGTATCGGCGCTACCGATCACAACCTTCTTTCCACGGTGCGCCATGTCGCTGGCGATCTTTCCCACCGTGGTGGTCTTGCCAGCCCCGTTGATGCCTACAAACAGCACGCAGCTGGGGGTATCGCGGAAGATGTCGCCATCGGGCTGAACGAACACCTGGGATAGACGGTCCGCCAGCGCGCCGCGCAGCTGACGGGCGGTCTTGAGATTGCGTCGCGCCGCCTCGTCGCGCAGGTCGTCGGTGACCTGCATGGATATCTCAGCTCCCATGTCGCCCATGACGAGGGTGTCCTCGAGGTTCTCCCAGAAGTCCTCATCTACCTCGCCGCCAAAGTAGAAAACCTCGTTTAAAGCCTCGCGGCTGCGCTCGAGGCCGCGGGAAAGCGCTTCAAAGAATCCCATTATGCATTCACGACCTTTCCGGTTTCACGATCTAACTTCTGGCTGACGACGCGGCTCACGCCGTCCGCCTGCATGGACACGCCGTAGAGCACGTCCGCCTCCTCCATGGTACGCCGCTGATGCGAAACCACCAAGAGCTGCGTGGACTCGCGCAGCACGTTGATGGCGCCGATCAGCTTCGAGAGATTCGAGTCGTCAAGCGCCGCCTCGACCTCGTCCAGCACGTAGAACGGCACGGTACGGGTACGGTAGACGGCGAACAGCAGCGCTAGAGCCGTCAAGCTCTTCTCGCCGCCGCTCATGAGCATCATCTTGGTGATACGCTTGCCGCGCGGCTGCGCGACCACCTCGATGCCCGTGTCGGCCGGATGCTCGGGGTCGGTCATCTCCAGATGCGCCTGACCTCCGGGGAACAGCATGCTGAAGACCTCGCGGAAGTTTTGGTCCACCTTCTCGAAGGTGATGAGGAACTGCCTGCGCATCTTGCGGTCGATGGCCGAGGTAATCTTGGTGAGCGCCTTGCGCGCGCTCTCGAGGTCCGCCAGCTGCGACTCCACGTAGTCCGCGCGCGTCTTGAGGCGCTCGTACTCCTGGTAGGCCACCTGGTTGACGGGACCCAAGTTGTTGATCTGGCGGGCGAGGCTCTCGAGCTCCCGCTCCGCTGCAGCGCGATCGGTGGGCGCGGGCAGCTGCAGCGCCTCCTCGAGCACCGTCTCCCCGTCTGCCGTGATAGCCTGGATGGCGTTTTCAACCTGCACCTCGAGCTTGCCGCGGGCGACGCGGGAATCGTTTACCGCGGCGGTGGAGCGCTCCACCTCCTGCTTGGCGCGGGCGACCTCGCTCTTGGCGTCCTCGATGGTCTTCTTGAGCGAGGCGGAGTCCGCCTCCTCGATAGAAGCCTGGTCGCGCAGGCGAGCGGCCCAGTCCATGGCGCGCTCGGAAAGGGCTTGATAGCGATTGTGCAACGGGTCAACGCGAAGGCGCAGCACCTCGAGCGAACGCGATGCCTGCTCGGTGGCACGGATACGACGGTCGATGCCCTCGAGCCGATGCTTGAGCTCGGGTTGGCGGGCGTTGAGGCTGCGCAGCCGCTCCTTGGACTGGGCAAGGCGCACCTTGGCATCGGCGAGCTTGCCTGCCGCCTCGGCGTCGTTGGCTCGCACGCGGTCGAGCTCGTCGGCGGCATCGGCGACCTTGGAAGCGAGCTCGGCCAAAAGCTCTTGCGCCTCCGCCCGCTCATCGAGCAGCTCGTCGACGCGTGGCTGGGCGGCGCGAACCGCTTCTGCTGCTTCCTCGCGGCGACGCTTGAGTTGCTTCTGTTCGGCGAGGATACGCACCAGCGACTGCTCCAAACGGCCGATCTCCGACAGCACGCTGGAGCGCTCGCCGTCCAGACGAGCGATCTTTCCAGATGCCTCGCCCTGCACCGAACGAGCCTTCTCCACGGCCGCCGCGGCATCCTCGACCTGATGCGTCAGATGATCGAACGCGGAGGCAAGGTCGGGCTCCAAGCCCTCGAGCTCGCGAATGCGGCGTTTGCGCTCGAGGGTGCCGGTGGTTTGCGACGCCATCTCGCCAACGCGAACGACGCCGCCATTTGTCACCCTCGCGCCGTCGGGTGTGACATAGAGAACTCCGGGCACCGCGGGGGCAGCCAGGGCCTGAGCCAGGGATTCAACAACATAGATATGGCCGATGAGCGCGGAGATCGCGGGAGCGAAGCCCTCTTTGACCTGTAAGCGCTCGACCAAGCGATAACCGGCGGCGCCGTCGGCAGACGGTACGGAATCGATGCTCTTGGGCAGCAGAAGCGCCTGGCCGGACGAGGATGACTCGCCCATCGCCAGGGACGCGACATCCTCGAGGTCGCTGGCTCCGTTAAGGATGAAGGCCTCGATATCGCTCGCGAGCAGTCGCTCGACCAAATCCTCGAGGTCCTTGGGGGCTTCGATGACGTCCCCCAAACGGCCGGCGATGGAATCGGGGCGAGCATGGGCAATCTTTGATACCAACGGGGAGGATTCGGAGATCTTCTCGTCCAGCCTCTTCAGGCTTGCGAGCTCCGAGCGAACCTCGGACACGCGCTGACGCGCCTCGCTTTCGCGGCGACGCAACTCCTCGAGGGCGCCTCGCGCGGTCTCGATGGCGAGCTTCGCTTCGTCCTGCTCCTCGCGTGCCGCCCTGAGGAGGTCCTCCACCTCCTCCGCGCGGTCGCGACGGCTGACCAACGACTCGTCGATATTCTCGATGTTCTCCTCGATCTGCTCCAGGCGCGATGCGTACATGGAATCCTCGAGCTCGGCGTTTGAGAGCGATTCGCGTACCTTGGCAAGCTCCAGCGAGGCACTGTCAACGGTGCGCTGGGCGTCGCGCTGCTCGCGGTTGAGCTTGGAGATGAGCTCGTCCAGCTCGACGCGGCGGTTATGCAGCTCGCCCGCAGCCGGCGCGTACTCGTCTACATCCTGCTGGGCCAGCTCCGCTGCGGCGCGGACCTCGTCCAACTGGCGCTCCACGTCCTCGAGCTCGCTTGAGACGCGGCGACGCTGGTGCTCTGAACCCGAGAGGGTGCCGCGCATCTCGGAGAGGCGCGCAACCATGTTGCGGCCCTTTTCCTCGAGAAGGCGCATGTCGGACCCTATGCGGCCAACCACGTCCTGCATATGGCGACGCTGCTCGCCGAGGTCGCCCACAAAGAGGCCTTTCTCCTCGAGCATGACCTGTAGCTTTTCGAGCTCGCGCTCCTTTTCTGCAAGACGGTAGCGGGCGAGTTCCAGCGAAGCATCGGCTTCTTTGGCCGCGCTCTCCATATCGCTCCAGCTCGCCTGCAGGCGGCGGAGCTCGTCGACCGCGAGAATCTGGGTGAGCTCTCGAGCACGCGAAGAAAGATCCTTGTACTTGCGCGCGCGGTCGACCTGGCGCTCAAGGGGTTTGAGCTGGCGCGAGATTTCCCTGTTGATGTCGCGGGCACGAGTGAGATGCTCGTCCATAGAGGCGATCTTCTTGAGAGCGCGCTCCTTACGGCGCTTGTGCTTAGAGATGCCGGCGGCCTCCTCGATGAGCGCGCGCCGCTCCTCGGGCCTACTCTGCAAAATCGCGTCGAGCTTGCCCTGCGAGATGATGGAGTGCGTGTCCTTGCCCAATCCGGAGTCATGCAGGATGTCCTGGATGTCCATCAGGCGGCAGGGACTTGAGTTGATGAGGTACTCGCTTTCACCGGAGCGGTACATGCGCCTGGTCACCGCGACCTCGTTGAAGTCGACGGGAAGCACGTGGTCAGAGTTGTCGAGTACCAACGTGACCTCGGCAACGCCCACGGGCTGGCGCGCGGACGAGCCCGAGAAGATGACGTCCTCCATGGCCTGGCCGCGGAGCTGCTTGGCGCTCTGCTCGCCTAAGACCCACAGAATAGCGTCTGAAATATTGGACTTACCGGAACCGTTGGGGCCCACAATCACGGTGAGACCGGGCTCGAACGACATGTGAGCCCGGTCTGCGAATGATTTGAATCCCTTTAACGTGAGCGATTTGAGATACACAGATGCCTCGCTTAGCCCAGCTTCTTTTTAAGGATGACGCCGTTGTGGGTATAGCCCATGCGGTTGAGCGCGTCCAGGGCGGCGGCAGCCTCCGCCTCCTTCTTGGAAGAACCCGAGCCGCGACCGCGGCGGATTCCGTCCACGAGCGCGACAGCGGTGAAGACGGGCTCGTGTGCCGGGCCCGACGTGTCGACCAACTTGTACGAGGGAGCCTCGAGGTGGTCAGCCTGCACGCATTCTTGCAGGTAGCTCTTGGGGTTGGTGGGATGCTCCGCGCGCTCGGTCGCCAGATGCGGCTTAAGCGTACGGTGGATAAACTCCTCCGCAACGTCCCAGCCACCATCCAGATACATAGCGCCCACCAGCGACTCGAATACGTTCTCGAGGGCGGAATGCATGCCGCGGGCACCGGTGCCGGTCTCTGAGGCGCCAAAGACGATGCACTTATCGATCCCCAGCTCGCGGCCGACCTCGGACAGCGTCATACCGGAAACCAAAGACACCTTAAGGCGCGTGAGCTTGCCCTCGTCAAAGCCGGGATAAGACTTGAACAGGGACAACGCGACGATGGAGCCAAGTATGGAATCGCCCAGAAACTCCAGGCGTTCATATGAAGCGGAGACGGGCTGGCCCTCCACCGCGGATGGATGGGTGATAGCGCTTTGCAGAAGGTCGCGGTTCTTAAACGTGTGGCCGCAGATCTGCTCTGCAAGGGCGAGTTTCTTTGCTATGGTCAAAACCTTATGCCTCCTGGGCGGATTCGATCGCCTCGACAGCGTCGGCAACGGAGCTGATGGCGAGAAGCTTCTCCTCATCGATCTCCAGGTCGAACTCGTCCTCCATAGCCGTCACAAGCTGAAGGCGATCAAGGGAGTCGGCATCCAGGTCATCAAACGTGGTCTGCTCGTTGACGTCGTCAGGGTTGGTGCCCAAAACATCGCTGGCGATTTCGATGATCTTCTCAAGAATCTCGTTGCGCTCCATGGTTGGCGCTCCTTTCGGTGAAGCCGCGAAGGCGGCGTTACCTTTCGCATATGCTAGTGATTCTACCCGCTTGAAGCAGCCGCCTCAACCAGACCGATAAGGAAGGTTGAAGGCGGCTGGTAAACGTTGCCGTATGCGTGGACGGGTGGACGAGCGGTCCCTAGAGGATACCCTCCATAGAATCCGCGACGTTTTGAACCAGGTCCGCTCTGACCGCTTCTGCAGCCGCGAGCGTACCATTCTTGACGGCCTCGACAGAGGTCGCCCCATGGCCGATAAGAACCACGCCGCGCAGGCCAAGCAGGATCGCGCCGCCCTTGGCATCGCCTGAGAGCTTTGCCTTTATCGCTTTGAGCTCGTCCTTAAGAAGCACCGCGGCGATCTTGCCCTTAAGCGACCCCATGAGAGCGCCCTTGAGCTCTGACATGATGAACTTCGCCGCGCCTTCGGTCGCTTTAAGGGCGACGTTGCCCGCAAAGCCGTCGGTAACCACCACGTCGACGTTGCCCGACACCATGTCGGACCCCTCGCAGTTGCCCGCGAAACCCTTCACCTGCTGACGCATCAACGGAAAGCATTCCTTGGTGAAGTGCGAGCCCTTGGTGTCCTCCGTACCGTTGGACATGAGTCCGATACGGGGGTTCTTGACGCCCAGGACGCACGAAGCGTAGGCGGCGCCCATCTGGGCGAAGCGCACCATGTCGTCCGGGTCGACGTCCGGGTTGGCGCCCATGTCGCAAAAGACCGTAAGGCCCCCCGAGCGGTTGGGCAGCGTAGAGGTGATGCAGGGACGGATGGGGCGGCGCTCGCCCTCCGCGGTCACGTAGCGAAACGGCGTGACGTAGGCGGTGCCCGCCGCAGTGACGGCGCCGGTAGACCCCGCTGAGAAGAAGCCGTCGGCGTTACCTTTCTTGACGGCGCGGCAGCCGATGACGATAGAGGACTTGCGCTTGGTCATGACAGCCTGGATAGGGTCGTCTTCCATGGTGATGACATCGGGGGCGATGAGAGCCTCCGCGCGATCGGTGGAATCGCAAAACGGAACCACGATATCCTGAGGACCCGCGGCGAGCACGGTGAGGGCGGGATCGGCGGCAAGGGCGGCGGAGATGCCGTCGAGCACAACCTGGGGCTCCTCGTCCCCTCCCATTACATCGACAACGATGCGTACGTCTTTCATGGATACTCCCCCTTTATAGCGAAATGGCCGACTCACCGAGCCGGCCATACTGTTTCGCGATAGCGTCACGGTAACTCACCTTATGTAAGTTACTCGGTAACGATGACCTCACGATCCTTGTAGAACCCGCAGTTGGGGCACACATGGTGAGGAAGCTTCACGGCACCGCAGCGAGGGCAAACAGAGCGAGCCGCAGCGGTGATCTTCATGTTCGTGGAGCGACGGGAATGCGTCTTCGCGCGACCCTTTTTTTGCTTAGGTACTGGCATGTTGACCTTCCTTATAATCTAAATCGAGCACAATTACGCGCAAGTAGCGATATTAGCACAGTTACAGCAGGTGTACAGGTATTTTTTCCATAACGGTCCCCGTACGCCTGATTTGTGGACGAGACGTGGATTGGATGCGGCCTTAATCGTCCAATTTGAGGTTCTTCAACGCGGCGAACGGATTCTCGTCGCTATCGAGCCAGTCCTGCTCGGCTTTATCCGCGCATCTGCAGTCGCCCTCATTGAGGTTGGCGCCGCAGGTGGGGCAGATACCCAGGCAATCCGGGCGGCACAACACCACAAAGGGCGTATCCATAACGACGGCATCGTTGATGGCACCGGAAAGATCGACCTGCCGGTCCTCCCCCACCAGCTCGAATCCATCCTCGTAGGCTTCCTCGTCCTCGGGCTCTTCGAAAAGGTAGTATTCCTCGATCTCGCCGGCAACGTCGAAGCTCGCTGGCTCCAGACAGCGGTCGCACTCACCCGTGGCGTGCGCGCGAACCATGCCGGTGACAAGGATACCGTCGCCGGCATTGGTGAGAACCACATCGTATTGGATACCGTCAGAAAGCTGCAGCTGTTTATCGCCCACCGAGTAACCGTCCACCTCAAGCTTGCCGGATACTGGCATGGATTCGCCGGGATTTTCAAGCTGGCCGGTGAGATCGACGATGACGCTGGGCGCCTGCGGCTGATCCACCGCGCCGGGCTGGATGTCCATTTCGCTCGCCATAGCTACCAGGCACCGTTCTGCGACTGGCTAGCGCTCTCATTGAGCTGCTGGCGGCAACGGGCGACGGTGGAGGTGAGGCTCTTGAGGTTCTCCTCCAGATGCGTGAACACCTGCTCTGCGTAGTCCTCGGCAGCATAGCGGGTCTCGCGCTCGTACTGTTGGGCACGATCGCGAATATCATCTGCCTGCTGCTGCGCCAAGCGGACAATCTCCTGCTCGCCGGCGATGGTGAGCGCCTGCTGCTGAGCGTCCGCGATGATGGAATCAGCCTGGGCGGTAGCAGAGGCAAGAAGCTCATCGCGCTCGCGAAGGATGCGGCGGGACTTCTGCCACTCCTCCGGATAGCTCATGCGGATCTCATCAAGGATGTTGAAGAAGACCTCGGTCTCGATAATCTTCTGCTGAGCCTTGCCGAAAGGAGCCTTGGACTCCTGGATGATGCCCTCGAGCTCATCCACCAAGCTTTCGATCCTCTCGCCAGGAAGGTTCTCGCCCGGCATCGCAGTCTCCTTTCAACGGTTGCATATCAACAGGTAATAGTACCACATGCAGCAAGATACTATACAAACCGCTCTTTCAAGGCGCGCTGAACGCAAACGGGAACGAATTCCGATACATCCCCGCCAAACGATGCGATCTGACGCACCACGGAGGAGGACAGGTACCCGTATTGGGGCGAGCTCATCACGAATATGGACTCGAGCTCAGAATCCAGACGGTAGTTGAGGTCTGCCTGCTGGAGCTCGTACTCAAAATCCGTCATGGCACGCAATCCCTTTACCACCGCGCCGGCGCCAACCTGCCGGGCGAAATCAACAAGCAGGCCGCAAAACGGCTGCACGTCGACGTTGGGAATGTCGCTCAGCGCCGTGCGGGCAAGCTCCACGCGCTCGTCCAGCGTGAACACCGTACCGACGCCGTTTTTGCCCAAGGATTCCGCCACCGCGACCGTAACGTGCGGGAACAGGCGGCTCGCTCGACGCGCTACATCGATATGGCCAAAGGTGATGGGGTCGAAGGTGCCCGGCACCAACGCATGGGTAATCTGTTGCATAGTACCTCGCATGTGTGCGATCAATGGGATAGGCAAAATGGATTGAATACGCGGACGAGTTTACTCGACTTCAGTCGAACGCCGAAGAAGCTGAACCGACGTGCTGCCATAGCGCTTGTCGCGCTCCTCGATAAAGCCCAAGGGGTCGAGTCCGGGCTTGGCGGAGGCGTGCTCGTAGAGCACCAACGCGTCATCGGCAAGGCTGCCCGAGGCAGCAAGGCGCTCGACGAAGGCGGAGACGTCTGCCGGGTCGAAATCATAAGGCGGGTCCAGGATCACCAAATTAAACGGCGCACCGAAAAGACGACCGCGGGTCGACATGGCAAGCACGTCGCCGGACGTAACGCGGTAGCGAGCGCCGGCGCACCCCATGGACTCCAGGTTTTTTCGAACCAGGCCGGCTGCCTGCCTATCGATATCGAAAAACGCCGCGAAGCAGGCGCCGCGCGACAGCATCTCCATGCCCATGGCTCCGGAACCCGCGAAGGCGTCGAGCACACGTGCCGCCTCGATGCCCCCTACCAGCGCAGAATCGACCATGGACGCGCACGCCTCGCGAACGCGATCGGTCGTGGGCCGCGTGACTTCCCGTCCGCGGGGCTCGGACAGCTTCCTGCCCCTCCATTCGCCAGCGATGATTCTCATCCGCCGCTAACCTCCTTAAAGATATCGCCGTAGCGATCGATGACGCGATGCCTGATGGGAAGCGTCGCCACCGAATCGAGCGATGGCGCGTAGCGAAGCGTCTCGATGGCATCTGCATGCGCCCACTCGATAAGATCGGCGTCATCGTCCAAATCAACAAATCGCAAGCTCACGCCGCCATGCTGGCGCAAGCCTAAGATCTCTCCCTCATGGCGCAGGCGCAAGTCCATCTCTGCCAGCGCAAATCCATCCGTCGTTGACTCAAGGGCCTCGAGGCGGTCGATGGCAGGAGACCTACGGCCCCGCTTGCGCTTGAGGGCGCACATGACGTAGCACGAGCCCGATAGCTTACCACGTCCAACGCGGCCGCGCAGCTGGTGCAAGGTTGCCAAACCAAAGCGCTCTCCGTTCTCGATAAGCATGACCGTGGCGTTGGGAACGTCCACGCCCACCTCGACCACCGTTGTGGACACCAGGATGTCTATCTCGCCGGAGCGGAACTCCGAGATGATTCGGTCTTTCTCCTTGGACGACATGCGACCGTGCAACGCCTCGACGCGCTTGCCCCTATAGGTGATGCGCAGCGCCTCGATATCCTTCTCAACCGAATGAAGCGGCGGGGCGACCACCTTTCCGTCATCATCGCGCTCGAGGGCGGGGACGTCTTCTAGTTCTGAGTCGTCCTCTTTCTCCGCGACCAAGGGGCAGATCACGTATGCTTGGCGGCCTTGTTCTAATGCGTCGCGAATAGCGCCGTAGGCGATGTCGCGGTTCGCTTCGTCCAACACCTTGGTGGCGACGCCGGCGCCCTCGACCGGACGATGACGAATAATGCTGGTATCAAGATCGCCGTAAACAGACAGCGCGAGGGTGCGCGGGATGGGCGTCGCTGTCATGACCAGCAAATCTGCACCGGGACCCTTGGATCGCAAGGCATTGCGCTGACCGACGCCGAAACGATGCTGCTCATCGATAACGACGAGGCTTAGCAGCTTAAATAAAACGTCTTCGCCCAAAACGGCATGCGTGCCAAAGAGGACGTCGATGGAGCCGGAGCGCAGCCCATCCAGAATACGCGCGCGTTCCTCCTGCGTGGTCGATCCCGTGAGCAGCGCCCACGAGATTTCCGCCTGCTCGAGCAGAGGACCGCATTTTACTGCATATTGCTGGGCGAGCACGCCCGTTGGCGCCATAACGCAAGCCTGAGATGAGGAATCTGCCACGCTTGCAAGAGCGACGCTTGCCACCGCGGTCTTACCCGTGCCGACATCGCCGAGCAAAAGCCTGTTCATGACGGATGCGCCGTTGGCCATATCTTCCAAGATCTGATCGACGGCCAGCTGCTGCTCTTCGCTGAGCTTGAAGGGAAGGTGCTCGATAAGCGAGTCAACATGCGACCCAACCCGGTGCTTGAAGGGACGCACGCCAAGAAGGCCGGCGTTGCCGCGCAAGCGCAAGGCGAGCTGAAGGTAATACACCTCTTCATACGAGAGGCGCTTGCGCGCAAGCTCTCGCTGGGGCATGGCGACGGGAAAGTGGAGCGAGCGATAGGACCGTGACAAACTCATAAGGCCGCGCTTTGCCCGAAGGCGCGCGGGAAGCGGATCGCAGAAATCGGCAACCTGCTCGAGCGCACCGGAAACGATGCGTCTCATCCAAGCCTGGCTTATGCCGTCGCGAACGGGGTGCACCGGCAGCACCGTTCCGGATACCGATGCGGCGTCGAGCTTTTCAAAATGGGGCGACGCCATCTGCTTGAAGCCGTAGGAGAACTCAACCTTGCCCATAACGGCGAGGCGATCCCCACGCGACAGCTGCTGCGAAATCCAAGGCTGCTTGAAAAACGCCACCTGCAATACGCCCGTTTGGTCAACAAGAGAGACCTCCGTTACCACCATGCGGGGCCGCGGGCGCTTCTCGGTCACGCGGTCGACGGTGGCGATGACGGTGCAGACCTCGCCCAGCGGAGCCTGCTCGATGGAGAAGGCCCTGGTGAAATCCAAGTAACGGCGCGGAACGTGGAGGAGGAGGTCCTCCACGCACTCGATACCGAGCTTGCGAAGGGCCTCCTCACGAGCGCCAGAAACGTATTTGAGTCGAGAGACGTCGTCGCTAAGGGCGGCCGAGCGAGCAAGGCGCGCGGACGCGGCGGGCAGCTTAACGCCTGTCGACATGGAGTTGTCCCCTATTCGATAGAGAAGATGACCGGATACAGCGGCTGCTCGCCACGATGGGAATCGATCTCGAGGTCGGGCTGGGCCTCCTCGATGGCGTCGAGGATCTCCTGGAACGCATCGTCAGAAAGCTCTTCGCCAGCGAGGATGGTAAGGGAGTCGCCCTCTTCCTCGTCCATCATGCGATTGATGCAGTCGACCGTGACCTGGAGTACGTCGGAACCAACGATGTCGATGGAACCGGCGATGATACCCATAACATCACCGGAGTGGATGGGAGAGCCGTCGGAAGCGGAGCTATCGCGCACGGCGCGGGTGACCTCGCCGTCGCGGACTTCGGAGTACGCATCGCACATTGCCTCGACAACGTCGTCAACGCCCGCATCGGGCATGACGGCGAACAGCGCGGAGAACGCCTGGGGGACCGTCTTGGTGGGAACGACCACAACGCGCTTGTCCTCGCATGCGTTGGCAGCGGCCTCCGCAGCCATGCGGATGTTGCCGTTGTTAGGCAGGATGATAACGGCCTCGGCGTTGACCTTGGCGACGGCATCAAGCAGATCGGCGGTAGAGGGATTCATGGTCTGGCCACCGGAAACGACGACGTCAACGCCAAGGGACTTCAAGATCTCCGCCTCGCCGGAACCTGCCGCAACGGCGACAAATCCAAGGGGCTTAGCGGGCTCGGCGGCAGCCTCCTGATCGGCATGGATCTTAGCGGTGCGCTCGGCGACCTCCAGGTCCATGTTGTGGATGAAGACCTCGTAGACCTGGCCAAACTGGAGCATGTGCTCAAGGACAAGGTTGGGGGTGTTGGAGTGCACGTGAACCTTGTAGTCGGGATACGCACCGACCAGCAACTCGCAATCGCCCATAGAGGCGAGGAACTGCAGCACCTTGTCCTCGTCAAAATGCTTCTCAGCCTTGAAGAGGAACTCGTTGCAGTAACGGTACTCCGATCCCTCCCAGTCGTCATTCGCCTCGATCTTGACGCGATCCAGGGCGCCGGCCTTTGCAGAATCCGCATCGGCATCGAACGTGGCGGAGAAGTCCTCGATGTTGCTCGCGCGTCCCAGGGCTGCGGCGACGAAATTCTCAAGGAAGATGGCGAAGCCGAAGGCGCCGGAGTCCACCACGCCGTTCTCCTTCAGAACTGGAAGCAGATCGGGAGTGCGGGCAACGGACTGGTATGCCTCTACGACGATGGCGTCGAGAGCTTCCTCGGCGGTCATGCGCTTCTTTTCGCACTCATCGGCCTTAGTCGAGATGTCGCGAAGGACGGTGAGGATGGTGCCCTCGACCGGCTTGCGGACAGCCTGGAAAGCGACCTTGACGGCGCGGCGAAGCGCGACGGCGATATGAGCGGAAGTGGCGGGCTCGGTTGCACCAACAAGACCTTCGGCGACGCCGCGAAGGATCTGGGAGGTGATGACGCCAGAGTTGCCGCGGGCGCCCATCAGAGAACCGTGGGTGATGGCGCCAGCGATAGCCTCCATATCAGCATCGACGGGAAGGGCGGAAAGCTCCTTAACAACCGACTGGAGGGTAAGGGACATGTTGGTGCCGGTATCTCCATCGGGCACGGGGAACACGTTGAGCTTGTTGATTTCCTCTGCCTTCTCAGCAACCGCGCCGGCGGCGATGGGAAAACAGGTGCGAACGGTCTTTGCGATCATTAGATGTTGCAGCTCCATCTCGTGGACAACGCGTACTAGGCGCGCGACTTCATAGCGTCGATGTGAATAGCGATCTTAAGCTTGGAGGGATCGATCTGGGCGATCTCCTGCAGCGTGAAGGTGACGGAGCTGGCAAGGTTCTGGCTCACGGACCTCATGTTGACACCAGCCTCGATGACCACGTGAAGATCTACGGTCAGCCCATCTTCAGCGGTGGAAACCAAAACGCCCTTGCGAAGGCGCTGGCCGGAGGACAGACGAACGCTCTCAGCGCCCTGCAGCTGCTCAGCCATGCCAACCACGCCGTAGCAGGACATGGCAGCGTAACCGGCGATGTCGGCGATGACGTCGTTCGAGACGTTCAGGGAACCGGTAATGGTCTCAGACATGTATCTCCTTCCGCGACGCGCGGGATGTCGCGTCAGTTCATGGGAGTAATCTTTAATATGATAATACGCCTTGAGACCGCGAGACCTAAAAACAGACGCTTCACACGTTGCGCAATGTGCTGATAAGACCGTTATCTATCTTTTGTCGCTTATCTTTTTTGAAATTCCCCCTTGCGCCTCCCCCAGCCATGGATATAATTAATTTTGTTGCTTAGCCGCAACCG
>NZ_DCJT01000007.1:44646-44889 GCF_002320115.1 Collinsella sp. UBA1693 | reverse complement strand
TCGAGTCCTACTCGAGGAGCCAGATCTTTCACCCCGTTCCTTGGAGCGGGGTTTTTTATTATTGAATGATCTTATCGACGGCGAATGTTGGCGACCTGAAGCTGGAGCGCCCTTCACTTCGATCGACCCCGCTATTAGAGCCGGCAAAAGGTGGCAGAAAGCACGTTCCAAACTTTTTTGAAATTCCCCCTTGCGCCTCCCCCGGCCATGGATATAATAAATTTTGTTGCTTAGCCGCAACCG
>NZ_DCJT01000007.1:0-44626 GCF_002320115.1 Collinsella sp. UBA1693 | reverse complement strand
TCGAGTCCTACTCGAGGAGCCAGACCTTTCACCCCGTTCCTTAGGAGCGGGGTTTTTTATTATTTATCTAGACAGCCAACTGCTCAACCGTTTTTACGGGATCACGACCAGGCAGTTTAAACCCTCCACTTAGCTAAAAAGCAAAACGCCCCCAACGCGCCCTCAACCATCTCCTCTATAGGGCTGTGCAAAATAATGCCTTAGTACGAGAAATCCGGTGTGTCAAAAAAGCCGTTATTTGTCCCAGCCCGGTTCCGCACTAAGCGATTATTTGACACCCGCAGTTCGTAAAGTAATCTACGACACCCTCTTGAAGTCGCACGGCAAACCTCCTGCAGAAGAGCGCCTTCAGATAAGCGCCTCGATACAAAAAGAACCCCGGAAAACCCGGGGTCCCGAAGGGCATCAATATGATTTAGCTCTCGATATAGTCCTTGAGCTTGCTCGAACGGCTGGGATGGCGCAGTTTGGCAAGAGTCTTAGACTCGATCTGACGGATGCGCTCGCGCGTCACGCCAAATTCGCGGCCAACCTCCTCGAGAGTGCGGGGATGGCCATCGACGAGGCCAAAGCGAAGCTCGATAACCTTGCGCTCGCGATCGGCAAGAGAGTCGAGAACCTGGGTGAGCTGCTCCTGAAGCATCGAGAAGCTCGCTGCCTCAGGGGGAACGACGGCCTGGGAGTCCTCGATGAAGTCACCCAGCTGAGAATCCTCTTCCTCACCAATAGGCGTCTCCAGGGAGACGGGCTCCTGTGAGATCTTCTGAATCTCGCGAACGCGATCTGCGCTCATATCCATCTCGGCACCGATCTCCTCCGGGGTTGGGTCGCGACCCAGATCCTGGAGCAGCTGGCGCTGCACGCGAACGAGCTTGTTAATCGTCTCGACCATGTGCACGGGAATACGGATGGTACGGGCCTGGTCGGCGATGGCGCGCGTAATGGCCTGGCGAATCCACCACGTAGCATAGGTGGAGAACTTAAAGCCCTTCTCGTAGTCAAACTTCTCGACCGCGCGAATAAGGCCAAGGTTGCCCTCCTGGATAAGGTCCAAGAACAGCATGCCGCGACCAACGTAGCGCTTTGCGATGGAAACGACCAGACGCAGGTTTGCAGAGATAAGAGCCTGCTTGGCCTCAAGGCCAACCTGCTCGACGCGGGTAAGACGTCGCATCTCGGCACGAGTGAGCTCGATCTCGCCCGCATCCGCAGCCTCAAGCTTATTGGAAGCCTCAAGGCCAGCCTCGATTTTCATAGCGAGGTCAACCTCATCGGCAGCGGTCAGCAGATCGACCTTACCGATCTCCTTGAGATACATGCGAACCGGGTCGCCGGTGAGCATTACCGTGGACGCATCGATGCCGCGGGCGCGATTGCGCGAACGAGTGGTGCGAACACGGGACTTCTTCTTGGGCTTCTCCGACGCCATCTCGGCGTCCGCCATCTTGGCGACCTTGACGTCGTGATCCTCATCGCTCTCATCGTCATCCAGGCTCACATCGTCCAGATCGCTGACATCATCCGGATCGAGAGCGGCGTCTTCGTCATCGTTTGCCGTGACGATCTCAACACCGCGGTCGCGCAAGCTTCGATAGATGGAGTTCAGCTGTGCATCGGAAACGTCGACGTCCTTCAGTTCGATCTGGATGTCGTCCTCGGTAACCGAACCCTTTGTGGCTGCCTTGACAAGCAGGTTTCCTACATAGGAATCGAGCTCGCTACCGGTGCTCTCCGTCTTTTTAGGCACAGAATCTCCCTTCATAGCACATAGGACACATTACTTTAACACACTCGACTATACCCAGCCAGACTCTTTGTCAATCCGTTGGATATTTCTACAGATTCCTAAATGGGTCGGCAACGCCCTCGACAGCCTTGGCGAGCTCCCTTGCGCGGGCAGCGTCCTGCGTCGCCTGGATAGTCATCGCACGCCTCTCTTCCGCCGTCAGGTTCTTGTCGCTGCGAAGCCTCGACTGACTCGCTTTCATACGGCGGCGCAACGTGAACAGCTCAAGGCTGTCAAGCAAGAAGGCGATGTTGGTCTGCGTGGGATGCTTGCTCGTCGCATCGATGGTGCCCGCGCTTACCAGCTGCGCCGCATCCGGGCAGACGGCCCGCGCGGCGGCCATGACGTCTTGGGGCGACGTACCCTCAGGCGTGGCGAGCACGGCCCACGCGATAGTCTCGTTCCTTGGCTCCACCCACTCGATCTCCGTAATCCGCTCTGCATTGGGACGAAAATCATCTGGATAGGCGGTCAGAAGCGTCAAGAGCTCCCTCTCGCATGCCAGGGAGCGTCGCTCCAAATCCGTTAATGCGACCGCAAATTGATGGGCGGGCGCAGGTGCATAAGCTTCCCCGGCATCCGGATACGGCGCCTCGTCCGCATACGGCGCGTCCTCATAGGCATCCAAGGGCACATAGTCGTAAGGCTCTCCCCCGTCGATCGGAGCCGATACAACGTCTGTCGGCGCTGAGGAGCCGGTCATGCTCCATGCGCCCTGCGAGGCCGCGGGGGCGGCCAAAGAGCCGCTTCGCGATCGGGATGCATCGGAGCGATAGGACGAGGATTCCCGATCGCGGCGCTGCCGCTCATAACGCTCCGCGCGGCGGGCGGATGCCTCCTCCTCTTTCTGCACATCCCTAAAGACGCGCGGCGCCACATCGCGCACCATGTCCACATCGACACCGATCCTGTCTGCGATCTGCATGAAATACGTATCGATCACGTAACTCGACCGCAAGGGATAGATGAGCCTGCACGCGTCCTCCAATGCCCTGGCGCGTCCGCCCGGGGTGGATGTGTCGCTGCGCTCCTCTAGCTTGCGGTACACAAAGTCCATGAGCGGTTCGGACGCATCGAGCATGTCGCGAAGCGCTTGGCCGCCAAACTGGTGCACAAAATCGTTTGGATCCAGGTTGTCGGGCAAAATGACGCAGCGCAGATCGACCGAATCCTTCTCGATAAACTGAATCGCGCGCTCAGCGGCCTTCTGGCCCGCGGCATCGCCGTCAAACAGGTAAATGATCTTTTTTGCAAAGCGCGTCAACGTTTTAACGTGATGCTCCGTCAGCGCCGTTCCCAGCGTTGCCACCACGTTGCCAAGCCCAGCCTCCCAACATGCGATACAGTCCGTATAGCCTTCAACCACCACGGCCTCACCCTGGGCGACGATATGCTCCTTAGCCCAGTTAAATCCATAAAGGTTGCGCTTTTTATGGAACAGCGGGGTCTCGGACGTGTTGAGGTATTTCGGCTCGCCATCGCCCGTGATGCGGCCACCAAAGGCAATGCATTTCCCCTGCTCGTCAAAAATAGGAAACATGACGCGCTCATAGAATCGATCGACCAGCCCGCCGCCGCGACCTGTAAACGCAACGTTGGCATCGATCATCTCTCGAGGAGTAAATCCCTTTTGGGAAAGATGGGCGACCAGCGTGTTGCGCCCAACAGAATAGCCAAGACGATAACGACGGCACACGTCCGCAGTCAGCCCGCGGTGCGAGCAGTACTCCCTTCCACGCCCATCTTTGCCCCTCATCAACATGGTGTGGAAGAACTGCGACGTCTCTTCGCACACGTCGATGAGGCGGGAGCGCTTGGTGCCCTTGCGAGCCGGCCCCTCATCCGAGATTTCTATGCCAGCACGCTCCGCGAGGTAGCGAATCGAATCGGGAAAGCTTAGGTTTTCGCGCTTCATGGTATAGGTAAAGACGTCGCCGCCCTCCCCGCAACCAAAGCAATGCCATACCTGCGTGGATGGAATGATGTGAAACGACGGGGTCTTCTCGCCATGAAAAGGGCAACAGCCCCAAAACTCGCTGCCGCGCGGCTTGAGCTCGACCGTTTCTTGGACGAGCTCCACTAGATCCGTTGCCGCCCTAACCTTATCTTTATCTTCATCGCTAATCATGGGCAATCCTTATCGCCGAGTCGCCATGAAGGCGCGAGACCGTTTCGATATCGCCGTTGACAACCTCTATGAGCTGAGCGATTGATTCAAAATGGCATGAAGGCCTGAGTCTTTTTGTAAACGAGACCTTAAGGTCTTTGCCGTACAGGTCGCCGGAGAAACCCAAAAGGTTTGCCTCAAGACGAGCGGACCGCTTGGATTGGGCGAACATAGGCGGAATCCCAACGTTCACCGCAGCGGGCCACACGAACCCATCCAGATAGGCGTAACCCGCGTAGACCCCATCAAGCGGCAGCTGAATCATGGGATCCACTATGACATTGGCGGTGGGAAAGCCCATGCCGGTCCCCTGCCCGCGGCCGGAACCAACGGCACCGCGAACAACGTAGGTGCGCCCCAGCTCTCGGCTCACGTCGTCGATTTCGCCCTTGGACAGCAAAGAGCGAATGCGCGTCGCGGTTACGGCGACCCCTTGGTCAGAAACAAGGTCGTGCCCAAATACCTCTATGGAACGCTGCGATCCCCAGCGCGCGATAACGTCGACGTTGGACGCCCCGCGTGCGCCAAGCCTGAAATCCGAACCAACGTGAATAGAGCGGATATCGAGGTAAGGCGCAAGAACGCCCTCGAAAAAACCCACGTGGTCAAGCGCCGCGACGGACCTATCGAAGGGGACGACGAGCACGGCGTCGACGCCGCTTAGGGAAAGCGCGCAAAGACGGTCCTCGACTGACATGAGTTTAAGCGATGGGTTGCGAGACACCACCTGATCGGGATCGGGATCGAACGTGACCGCGACGGAAATGGTGCCGCGACGGCGAGCGTCCTCCACCGTGCGGGCGAGCAGCTCGCTGTGGCCAACATGTAGACCATCGAATACGCCGATTGCGATCGATGCGGGCGCAGGCCCATCGAATCCATCAAAGAAGCCCTCGCCGATGCGTCGCACGCCGGCAGCGCGCGCACCGACCAAAAAGTCGCGTCTTAGTTCGGCGATCGAATACGTCATCCACGCACCCCTTCAATACCTTGCGGAAAAACATGCTCCATCTTGAAGCGGTCGCCGTCGACCCGAGCGACGGCCCTCAGCTGCCCTGCGTGCACAAGCGCCACCTGGCTGCCGTGATCGACAGGCAATCCGTTGGGAGCAGAAATGGATCTACCCAGCAGCACGTCCTCAAGTTGCTCATCGCAGATCGAAGAGGCATGTAGATTCAGAGCTGCCACGGGATCGAGCGCGCGCTCGCGAGCCAACTTTGCATCCAAACCATCAACCGCCAGGCACTGGCCGATGCCGACGCCGCCGGAAGCGGTCCTCCTTAGCGCCGACACGTGGGCAGCGGATCCAGCCGCGCGGCCAATGTCGCGGGCGAGCGCTCGGATATATGTACCCTTGCTCACGCTGAACGCGACGGTCCAAACCGGATTTCCAGACTCAGGATCCAAAGATATCGAGATGAGGTCGGCTGCGGAGACTTCGATGGGTCGAGCGGGCAGAACCACCTCGTCCCCCGAACGCGCGCGCTTGTAGGAGCGCACGCCGTCAACGGAGATAGCCGAGAACGCGGGCGGAACCTGTTCGGATGCGCCGAGGAATCCCGACAACACGCGACGGGCGCCCTCTTCGTCGAACAGGGATTGATCGGGTTCCACCGTGCGGGTCGGCTCTCCTTCCGAATCATCCGTATTGGTCTCGTATCCAAAATTGATGTCGGCGATATAGCTTTTTGAATCAAGCGTGAGCATGCCGAGCAAACGCGTCGCCTGGCCAACGCCGATAATCATGACCCCCGTAGCCAGTGGGTCAAGGGTTCCTGCATGACCCACCCGACGCTCGTGCACCGCTCGGCGCACCTTTGCGACGACGTCGTGAGAGGTGCAGCCGAGCGGCTTGTCGACTGCGAGGAGCAGGTTCAAGTCTGCGGGTTTGCGCTTTGCCATAAGTTGTGCATCACCTATCGACGGGCGTTGGTTACCAATTCATCGAGTTCGGGCAGGAGGGTATCAAGCGCCTCCTCCACCGTTCCGTAAAACGTAAATCCCGCTGCGGCAGCGTGTCCGCCGCCATTATGGGCCGACGCGATATGGGAGATATCCAACGAACCCTTAGAGCGAAGGTTGCCGCGGATAACGCCCGACTCGTTCTCCTTCAAAAACAGGCAGACCTCAGAGCCCTGGACGGAGCGGACGACGTCGACCAAGCCATCGCATTCGTCGGACGAGACACCACATGAAGCCAGATCATCGGCATAGGCGTAGCTATAGGCCACTCGTCCACCGGCGATTGCCTTGATACGGCCCATCACGATCGATTCAAGCCGTAAATATTCGATGCGCTGGCTTTGATAGACCTCGAGCGCGATGCGCGCGGGCTCCGCGCCGGCGTCGACAAGACGCGAAGCGCATGCAAACGCCGACGGGTCGGCGTTTTGGTACTGGAACCTTCCCGTATCGGTAACAAGACCGGTAAGCAGGCAGGTAGCGATTTGAGGAGACCTGGGATAGCCGGCGGCTTCGAGGAGCTCTTCAACAAGAACGGCCGTCGCAGCGGCGCTGACCACGCGAACGGCTGCATCACCAAACTCCTCGCGTGAAGGATGGTGATCGATGACCACGCGGCCGCGGGAACGCTTTGCGACAACGGCGGAGTCCGCCAGCCGCCCAAGCGTAGGGCAGTCCACGGAAATGAACAGGTCAGGAGTCTCGTGATACTCGGCGGCAGGAACCATCATGTCCGAACCGGCCATAAACCGGTAGACGCGCGGAACAGGCGCTCTATCCGCAAGCAAGAAAACGATCTTTTTAGAAGGAAAGTTCTCGCGAAGGGAGAGACCGAGACCAAGGGCGGAGCCCAGCGCATCGCCATCGGGATTGGTGTGTCCCGAAATAGCGATGGTCTGGGCGCCCTCGATGCAATCTATAACGCTCCCCCACATGTCGGGGGTAGTGTTCCGCGCGAGACAACAAGAAGTGCTACTCATGCGACTCCTGGTCATCGTCGTCTTCGATACCCGCATCGAGTTGGTCCAAGCCAAGCTTGGCGCGAAGCTCGGGAGCGAGCGGGTATCCTTCCTCGTCCTTCTCGACGTCGATAGTCTCCGGCGCGTTCTCAAGAGCCCTCGCGATGCGCTCCGCCTCATCGGTGGAGCGGTCGATACGAAAATCGAGCTCGGGAGTCACGCGCCAATCCAGAGACCGGGCGAGAAGGCTGCGGATGCGGCCCTTGGCTGAGCCAAGGGCCTCGAGGACCTCTTCATAGCGGTCCCCATCGCAGCTAACGAACACGCGGGCAAAAGAGCGATCGATGGAGACTTCCACGCCGGTGAGCGTTACCAGGTCGAGCCTAGGATCGGAAACCTCGAACAGCAGGATGTAGCCCAGCTTCTCACGAAGCTGCTCGCCAAGCCTGCGAGTGGCGTTGTTCTGCTTCACGCTTGCCCTCCTTATTTACTCGGTACGAGCGACCTCGACGATCTTGTAAGCCTCGAAGATGTCGCCGACCTTGATGTCCTGGAACTTCTCGATACCAAGACCGCACTCATAACCGTTCTTAACGGTCTTGACATCGTCCTTAAAGCGGCGCATGGAGCCGAACTCGCCGTCGAAGATGACGACGCCGTCGCGAACGACGCGGACCTTGTCGTCGCGGCTGATCTCGCCCTCGGTAACCATGCAGCCAGCGATGAGTCCTGCCTTGGGAACGCGGAACGTATCGCGGACCTCGGCGCAACCGGTCTGGACCTCCTCCTCGGTGGGAGCAAGCATACCGATGCGGGCGGCATCGATGTCCTCGATCGCCTTGTAGATGATCGAGTAAGTCTTGATCTGCACGCTCTCCTTCTCCGCGGCGTCGCGAGCCTTACCCTGCGGACGGACGCCGAAGCCGATGATGATGGCGTTCGACGCGGCGGCAAGCGAGACGTCGGTCTCGGAGATGGCGCCGACGGCGGAGTGGATGATGTTGATACGGACCTCGGACTGGTCCATCTTGCCGATGGAGTCGGCAAGCGCCTCGATGGTGCCCTGGGTGTCCGCCTTGACGACCAGGTTGAGCTCCTTGAGCTCGTTTTGGCTCATCTCCTCGAACAGCGTCTCGAGGGTGACGTGCTTGACCTTGTTCTGCTCCTCGATACGGGCCTTGAGAGCGCGCTGCTCAGCAAGGTCGCGAGCATCGCGGGCGTCCTCGAAGACGCGGAACTCGTCGCCGGCTGCCGGAACCGAGTTGAGACCGAGGATCTCGACGGCGTCGGAAGGACGCGCCTCGTCCTTGTGCTCACCGTGCTGGTCGAGCATGGCGCGAACGGAGCCGTAGCTCTGACCCGCGACGATGGTATCGCCAACATGCAGCGTGCCGCGCGTGACGAGCAGCGTGGCGACCGGACCGCGGCCGCGATCGAGCTTTGCCTCGATGATGTTGCCGGAAGCAAAGGTATCGGGGTTGGCCTTGAGCTCGAGAACGTCAGCCTGGAGAAGGATGGTCTCGAGCAGCTCATCGATACCGATGTTCTTCTTAGCGGAGACGTTGACGAACATGTTCTGTCCGCCCCACTCCTCAGGGATGATGCCGTACTCGGTCAGCATCTGGCGGACCTTATCGGGGTTGGCCTCTTCCTTATCGCACTTGTTAACAGCGACGATGATGGGCACGCCGGCGGCCTTGGAGTGGTTAATAGCCTCGATGGTCTGGGGCATGACGCCGTCGTCGGCAGCGACCACCAGGACAACGACGTCGGTAATCTTCGCGCCGCGGGCGCGCATGGCGGTAAACGCCTCATGGCCCGGGGTGTCGACGAACGTGATCTTGCGGCCGTTGATCATGACCTCGGAAGCACCGATGTGCTGGGTGATGCCGCCGGCCTCGCCGCTCCAAACGTTGGTGTGACGGATGGCGTCGAGCAAGCTGGTCTTGCCGTGGTCGACGTGGCCCATGACGGTGACCACGGGCGGACGGGGCTTGAGGTCCTTGGGATCGTCGTAGAAGCTGAAGGAGTTCTCCTCCTCGGCGGTGACGATGCGAACCTTGCGGCCCATGTCGTCGGCGACGAGCTCAACCAGTTCATTGCTCATGGACTGCGTCATGGTAAGCGGGGTGCCCAGCAGGAACAGGCGCTTGATGATGTCGTTAGCGGAAACATCGAGGGCCTCGGCGAGCTCTGCCACGGTGACGCCCTCGGAAACCTTGACGGCGTCGAGATCCTCGGGGTTGATGCCCTGGGCGATAGCCTCCTCGAGCTTCTTCTCCTGCTTCAGCTGCTCCGCCTCGCGCTCGCGCTTCTCCTTGCGCTTCTTGCGGCGACCGGTAGACTCGCGGGACGCCTCCTCGACGGCGGCTCGAGCCTCCTCGAGGACCTTCTCGCGGCTGTACTCTTCCGCCTCGCGAGCCATGCGGGCGTAACGGTCTTCCTCAACGTGAGCGGAACCCTTGCGCTTCTTACCCTTGCCACCCTTATCCGGGGACGGGAAGTCGACGTTGCCGGGAACAGCGGGGGCGGCGTTGCTGCGGCGACGATGAGCAGGCGCCTCGTTCGTCGCGGAACCGCGATCGGAACGCTCGCCGCGCTGGCCGCGCTGGCCACGGCCCTTGCGCGCGGGTCGCTCGGAAGCGGAAGCAGCCTGCTTCTTCGCGTCCTCTTCCTTCTTCTCCTTCAGGACGGCTTCCTGAGCCGCGATCTGATCAAGCAGGGAGCGGAAGCGGGAGCCGGAATCCGATGCCGGAACAGCACGACGCTTGGCCTCGAGCTCCTCGGCGGCGATGCGCTCCTTCTCCTTGCGGGCAGCCTCGCGGGCAGCCTCCTCGGCTGCGGCGCGGGCGGCCTCCTCGGCGGCCTGGGCTGCGAGGGAGAGTCGACGCTCCTCCTCGCGACGGGCCTCGGCGGCGATGCGCTCCTTCTCGGCCTCCGCCTTAGCAGCGGCCTCCTCGGCTGCAGCAGCCTGCTGCTCGGCAATCTTCTTCGCCTCGATCTCAGCAGAACGGGCCTCGATCACCGGGGCGAGCTTCTTCTTCACCATGGAGACGTATGCGTCTTCGAGTGCAGACGAAGCGGACTTCGCCGGGATCTTCATTTCTGCGAGCTGGTCGAGCAGCTCCTTGGAAGTCATTCCAAATTCTTTAGCAAGGCTTGATACGCGAACCTTCGCCATACGCCTTTCACCTACCTCTCAAGCACATGCGTGCTCATACATACGAAACGGGCCATGCTTGACAGCGTTAGATCAGGTCGTCGGCGTCGTCGATGATATCGGCGCCGGGCTCACCCATTACAAGTTCGTCGTGAACGCCGCAGAAGCGCGAGCCGGGGCGGGACTGGTTGCGGCAGCGCACGCCGTCCTCGTCCACATAAGCGCAGCGCTCGGGCTCAAGGTCCTCATCGTCCTCGTAGATAAGGTCCTCGGCGGGGGCGGCGGGAACCGGAACGTTCTTGAGGATGTCCGCAGCAAGGGTCTCGTTCTTGATGTCGATGTGCCAACCCGTGAGGCGAGCGGCGAGACGGGCGTTCTGGCCCTCCTTGCCAATGGCGAGGGAGAGCTGGTCGTCCGGGACGATGACGCCCGCGTAGTTCTTCTCCTCATCGATCAGCACGCGGGTGACCTTAGCGGGAGACAGAGCATTGGCAACGTAGACGGCCGGATCGGCATCCCACAAGATGACGTCGACGCGCTCGCCGCGGAGTTCGGAAACCACGGTGCGGACACGGCTGCCCTTGGGGCCAACGCAAGCACCGACCGGATCGAGGCGGTCGTCCAGGGAGCGGACGGCGACCTTGGAGCGCATACCGGGCTCGCGGGCGATGGACTTGACCTCGACGGTGCCCTCATAGATCTCAGGCACCTCGAGCTCGAAAAGGCGCTTGATCAGCGCGGGGTGCGTACGGGAGACCACGATGGGCGGACGAGAGTGCTCGCCGCGAACGGGCTGCAGCGTGGAATTGGGGTCGCGGACGTCGATGATGACGGCCTTGAGGCGCTGGTTGTGAAGATAGCGCTCGCCCTGGGGACGCTCGTTGCGCTCGTTCTCGTAGCGGCGCTGGTCAAAATGCGGGAGCTCGGCCTCGACGCCCTCGCGGATCTTCACGATGGTGAAGTCCGGGGTGGACTGAAGCACGGTGCCGTTTATGATATCGCCGATACGACCGGAGAACTCCTCGTAGATCTGCTCGCGGGCGGAGTTGCGGACGATCGCGTTGATCTCCGCCTTGGCGTGCTGGGCGGCGATGCGAGAAGTATCGCGAGGGGTGACGTCGATCTCTTCCCACTCGGTGTAGTTGCCCTCTTCGTCCATAGAGTCATCGATGGGGATGAGCTTGTAGACGTAGATCTTGCCATTGGAGCGGTCAATGGTGACCTTGGCGCCCCAATCAAGATGCAAGATCTCGGCGTAGCTCTTGGCAAGCGACTGCTCGAGGCGGTCGATCAGGTAGAGCTGGTCGATGTGCTTCTCCTGGCACAGCGCCATCAGCGCGTCCATCATATCGGATGCCATTTACTTCTCCTCCTTCTTGGGCTTGAAGTCGAACACCGGCTTCAAGACGCACTTCTTCACTTCGTCGTAAGAGATGGTCGCAGGGTCCTCGCCCTCAAGCTCCAGGGTCACCTGCGTATCGGTCGCCTGGGCGATAGTGCCCTTATAGCTGCGACGACCCTGCATGGCCGTGGTGGTGAGCTCAACCGGCTCGCCCACAAAGCGGGCGAAATCGGAAGGACGACGCAGGGGGCGCGCCATGCCAGGGCTCGAAACCTCGAGCGTATAGGGTCCGGCGATAGGATCGAGCTGCTCAACGCAATCGGAAACCCATGCGCTCTGCGCGGTCACGTCTTCGAGCGAGATGGATTCGCCGTCAAGGCGATCGAGGCGAACGCGCACGCACGGCGCCTTGGTCGCGCCCACGATCTCGACATCGACTACATCGATACCGTGATCCTGGGCGACCGCCTCCAATGCGTCGATGATCTCTTGCTCCAACTTGCTCTTGACCATGCAACACCTCCTCATACAAGAAAGGAAGCGGGGTCGAAACCCCACTCCCTCTTACGAAACAGCTTCAATTACTTGCCAAGCTTACCACGAATAGGCTGAACTTGCAAAAAATCGGCGAACTGGTCGAGATTAACGGACGAATGGAGCGCGCGTCACCACAATGTTTCCACGAGATGAAGCGCCTCTCCCCTGCCGGGGCCCTGTTCGAGCCGTTACTTGACCACCAGGTTCACCAGCTTGCCGGGGACGCAGATGGCCTTGACCACCGTCTTGCCCTCGGTCCACTTGGTAACCGCGGCCTCGGCGGCTGCCTGCATCGTAGCGGCGTCGGCATCCACCGGAACCATGACGCGGGCGCGCATCTTGCCCAGCACCTGGACGGCGATCTCCACCTCGTCCGCGGCGGCCTCCGCAACGTCGTAAACGGGCCAGGGCGCGGTGTAGACGCTACCCTCGCGGCCAAGCGCGGCGTGCCACAGCTCCTCGCAGACAAACGGGCAGATGGGGGCAAGCGCGGACACGATGTCCTGGGCCACCAGCGCGGTGAGCGCGGCGTCGCGCGAAGCGGCGTCCACGCCGTTGATATAGGCGCTCGCAGCGTTGACCAGCTCCATCATCGCGGAGATCGCGGTGTTGAACTGGCCGCGGTCAAAGTCGTCCGTGCACTTGGCAAGCGTGCGGTGGCGCTCGCGGTACAAATCCAGCGCGGGAGCGTCCAGGCTCGCCTTATCAAGGGCGGACGGGTCGCCGGCGGTCTCGCAGAGCTGCCAGACGATGCGCCACGCGCGCTTGATGAAGCGGTTGGCACCCTCCACCGCGTTGGGATCCCAGTCAAAGTCCTTCTCGGGCGGGGCGATGAATAGGATGGCAAGGCGCATGGTATCGGCGCCAAAGGGTTCGATAACGCTGGAAGGCGGAACCACGTTGCCCTTGGACTTGGACATGGTGTCGCCGTTCTCGTCCTTCACCATGCCCTGGCACAGAAGGTTGGTGAAGGGCTCGTCCACATCGAGCAGCCCGATATCGCGCAGCGCCTTGGTGAAGAAGCGGCTGTAGAGCAGGTGCAGAATCGCGTGCTCGATGCCACCGATGTAGTTATCAACCGGCATCCAATGGTTCGCGGCGTCCTTGGAGAAGGGCAGCTCCGTGTTGTGCGGATCGGTATAGCGCAGGTAGTACCAGCTAGAGCACGTGAAGGTGTCCATGGTATCCGTCTCGCGACGGGCGGGCGCACCGCAGACCGGGCAGGTGGTCTCATAGAACTCACGGCACTCCGCGAGCGTCTCGCCAGCGCCCAGGTCAAGGTTCTCGGGAAGCGTCACCGGCAGCTGGTCCTCGGGAACCGGAACGATGCCGCAGTGCTCGCAGTGGATTGCCGGGATGGGGTTTCCCCAGTAGCGCTGGCGGGAGATAAGCCAGTCGCGCAGGCGGAACTGAACGGAACGCCTGCCGGTGCCGGCCGCCTCCAGGTCGGCGACGATGGCCGCCTCGCCCTCGGAGTGCTTGCCGCCGATCATACCGGTGTACTTTCCGGACTGGACCAGCGTGCCCTCGCAGGTGAGCGCCTCCTCCCAATCGACGGACGTGACGACCGTGCCCTGCTCGTCCTTGAGCTGATCGAACAACGGGTCGTCATCAGAAAGGATGATGGGGACAACGGGGAGATTGTACTTCTTGGCAAACTCGAAGTCGCGCTGGTCGCCGCAAGGCACGGCCATAACGGCGCCGGTTCCGTAATCGGAGATGATGTAGTCGGCGACCCATACCGGCACCTTGGCGCCGGAGACCGGGTTGACAACATAACGGCCAGTGAAGGCGCCGTGCTTCTCAAGGGTGCCCTGGGCGCGCTCGACGGCAGAGATATGCTTGGCGCCCTCGACCACCTCGCGGACGGCTGCCTCGTACTCGGTTCCCTCGACGAGCTCCATCAGGCCCTTGTATTCGGGGGCGAGCAGGAAGAAGGTGTTGCCGAACAGGGTGTCCGCACGGGTGGTGAAGACGGTGATCTTGCCCTCGTCGCCGGGGATGGGTTCGCCGTTCTTATCGCAAAGGGTGAAGTCGACCTCGGCACCCTCGGAGCGACCGATCCAGTTCGCCTGCATCTGCTTCACGCGCTCGGGCCAGCCAGGGAGCTTCTCCAGGTCATCGAGCAGCTCCTGTGCATAGGCGGTGATCTTGATGTACCACTGCTCCAGGTCGCGCTTCTCCACCTCGGAGTCGCAGCGCCAGCAGCGGCCCTCGGTCACCTGCTCGTTCGCAAGGACAGTCTCGCACTTGGGGCACCAGTTGACGGGGTTCTTCTTGCGGTAGACAAGGCCTCGCTCCCACAGCTTCTCGAAGATCCACTGGCCCCAGCGGTAGTAATCCGGGCTGCAGGTCTTGACCAGGCGGTCCATATCGTAGGAGAAGCCCATGCGCTTCATGGTCGCAAGCGCCTGTTCCATATTCTTGTACGTCCAGGCAGCGGCCTGGGTGTTGTGCTTGATGGCGGCGTTTTCCGCAGGAAGGCCAAAGGCGTCGAAGCCGATGGGATGCAGCACATCGAAACCGCGCATGCGGGCCTGGCGCGCCATGGCATCGCCGATGGTGTAGTTGCGCGCATGTCCCATGTGCAGGTCGCCCGAAGGATACGGGAACATCTCCAAAACGTACTTCTTGGGCTTGCTCGCGTCGGTGTCGACGGCAAAGAGGCTGGAATCCTCCCAAGCTTTCATCCACCGGGACTCAATGGCCTGCGCGTCGTAGGCAGGGATCTCATCCTTATGGTCTGTGCAATCGCACATATCAGCTCCTTTAATCTTAGCTGGGGTCGGTCGGCTTGGCTTTGTTCGCTACTGCGGACAGTCCTGCTCGCACGAAGGCCACATTAAGTGGTCTTCGGCTCGTGCGGAACTTGTAGCGAACAAAGCAAAGCCGACCGACCCTAAGGTTAACTTGACTGATGATAGCAAATACAACAAGCGAGATGCCTGCGACTTGTTGGCATCTCGCTTTATCTAAAAAGAGTATGTACAGGGATAACACACTTCATTGGTTGTGAGTCATCAAAGGCCCACCAAATGAGTAACTGGACCAGCAAAATCAACTAAGTTGACCCTAGCCTTCAAGTTCACCCTGTTCGGCCTTATTGGGGTCAAAGAAGAACCAAGTGAGTAGGCCCGACACGACTATTCCAACGCCGTGGATAATGAAGTAGTTGATGATGGCCTGCTGGCTGTACAGGTAGGTAACGATACCCGGAATGGCAGCGACACCCATACCGGTGCTGGCCGCATGAAGCATTGCACCACACCAACCAGCACAGGCACCACCGCAAAGTGCGAACAGGAACGGCCTGCCAAACTTAAGGTTCACACCGAAGATTGCCGGCTCAGTAATGCCCAGGAAGGCAGGCAGCGATGCAGCCATATAAAAACCACGCTTTTTAGGATTCTTCACCTTAAGACCGGTAACCAGAGCAGCGGTAGCTTGGGCCATAATGCCGCCGGAAATCATGGCGTTAAAGGGATTAAAACCAGTGGTGGCAAGGTAGTCGGTTTCGAGCGCAAGGAAGATGTGGTGCATACCGGTAACCACGATCGCCTGCTGCGTGCCGCCAAGGATCAGTCCACCGAGGCCAAACGGCAAAGCAATAACAAACTTAGCAGCCGCCAGGACAGCGTGCTCGACAGTCTGGCACACGGGACCGATGACGAGCATGCCAAGCAGGCCGGCGACAAGAATAGTGGTGAATGGAGTAACGATCAGATCCATCACATCAGGGACAACAGACTTTAGAGCTTTCTCGGTCTTCGCAGCGATAAGGGCGACGACAAGAGCAGGAAGAACAGAACCCTGATAGCCAACCACATTCCACTCCAGACCAAACGGGTGGAAGGTGATTGCCTCAACCGTACCCTTGACCACGTCGTTAGGGTTAGGAAGAAGCGGGTTTACCAGCATGAGACCAAGGACGATACCGATAACGGGGCTGCCGCCAAACTGCTTCATACCCGACCATGCAATGAGCACGGGCAGGAACGTAAAGGCGGTTTTCATCAAGATAGTTGCGATTGTCAGAACGTTGGGGTCCATCTGGACACCAAACGAGTTAATGCAGTTAATAAAACCGCTAAAGAGACCCGTTGCAACCAGAACGGGAATGACGGGAATAAAAATATCGCCCAGAATACGGGATAGTTTCTTAGGGAGCGACATGCCAGCGTACAGATCAGCCTTAATATCGGTGTTAACGCCACCCTGATTCTCTCCAGCAACAATGTCATACACGCGATTGACGAGGCCGGTACCCAAGATTACCTGATACTGCTCGCCAGCGAAGAACTGGCCTTTGACGCCCTCGATGTCCTCGATGGCCTTTTCGTCGGCCTTGGCCTTGTCGTGCAGCGTCAAACGCAACCTGGTCGAGCAGTGGCCGACCGCCCTAATATTGTCCATTCCGCCAATCGCGGCAATAATGCCATCGGCAATGGCCTTATCGTCAGTTTTCATGATTAATCCCCTTTCGAGAAGTTCAAAATACATAGTTATGAGTCACGTTACGGACGAGCAGCCGAGCCATCCGGAAGCCTGCAGAGAAGCCAGCTCAGATCCTTATCGGCAGGAGGGAACTCCGCTGCGAGATCCTCATCGATATCAACGCCAATGCCAGGCTGATCGTTTAGATACACATAGCCGTTCTCAACAACCGGCATGCCGGGGAACACGCGATACGTATTCTCCTTAATGCTGCAGCTCCACTCTTGAATGCCAAAGTTCGGAGACGAAATGGAGAGGTGCGTGTTGACCGCATGCCCAATACCGGACATATCGCCGGGCCCATGCCAAGCCGTACGGACACCGTTAACATCCGCAAAAGCAATAATCTTGCGAACGGGCGTGATGCCGCCCGCCTGGCTAATGTGGAGACGCAGATAGTCAACGCTTCGATTCTGAACAAGCTGCATCCACTCGTGAGGATTATTGATGAGTTCGCCCATGGCAAGCGGGCACGTCGTATGAGCACGCACCTGATCGAACCACGCGATCTGCTCGGGAGGCAGCACGTCCTCAAGGAACAACAGGTCGAATTGATCCATCTGCTGCGCAAAGCGAATCGCTTCGGAGGGCGTCAAACGCTCGTGTACATCGTGGCACAGCTCGATGTCGTCGCCAAATTCTCGACGCAGCGCAGCAAAGCCCTTAATGGCTGTGCGCATATAGACCTTGGGGTCATAGTAGGCTCCAGGCAACGCACCCTTAGGCTTGTACTCGACGGGAACGTTTCCGCCGTAGCCGCCAATCTGCACGCGAATTCGATTCCATCCAGCATCAACACGCTGCTGAACCAAATCAATAGCACCCTCAACCGTCTGCGCATCGGCATGAATGTAAGCCGGAACGGCCTCTCGGCATTTACCGCCAAACAGGTCGTAAAGCGGCATACCGGCCATCTTGCCCTTAATATCCCAAAGTGCCATATCTACGCCAGAGAGGGCGTTGTTCCAGATTGGCCCATTGCGCCAATAACCAGAAACGTGCGCGGTCTGCCAGATATCCTGAATCCGAGCAGGATCCTTACCAGCCAAGAAAGGTTTTAGGTAACGATCGACTGCGTGCGCCACCGCCTCATAACGCTGCGTAAATGTGGCGCAGCCAACACCGTAGATAGACGGGTCGTTCGTCTCCACTTTCACCACAACGAGGTTAATACCCTCGGGAGCAGTGCAAATTGGGCGCACGTCCGTGATCTTCAAGGAGTCCATGTGATTCCTTCCCGATTCACCGAGACACGCTTCTGTTCGCGGTCTCGCCTAACAAGGCCCAGTGTAGGAGGCCAATGCCCCCAAGTGATTCGAGAAAGCAGATATAGGTACTTCGTCCGCGGTTGGGACGAATTCCCAAAGGCTGGGAATTTTCCACAGGTCGTTTACCTGCAAAAACTTAACGATGTGCCCGTTTATATTCGGAATACCTTAAGAACAGGATGCTGACGAGGAGGAAGTACGCATCAAGAACATCGTAGGTGCGCCCTCCGCCGATCGGCAAACTCTCGGTACCGACCAAAATGCTCGCATCAGCAAGATGAGCGATATCGTTATCCAGATAGCTCGTTACCGCAATAAAAGGAACATTTCTGGCTTTGAGATTTCGCGCTAATGTCGTCGCGTTATCAGACTGGCCTTTCAAAGAGAATACAAACAACAAGTCATCTTGAGTTAACGCACCCGTAAGGGCGGCAGTCTCGTCAACGCCTTCCACGACATAAAAGTACTCATCGCCGGCCAGAAACACGCGACGCATCTCCTGCGCAACTGCGCGCTGAAGTGTTCCCGTACCATAAAGGAACACCTTTGAGCTTTGTTCGATGAGCCTAAAAACAGACGTGAAATCGCGGGTCAGAAAATCCTTAAGACATTTCGAAACGATGGAGGTATACCTATCGAGAACTGCGGCATCAACCATACCGCGCGCATCAGCTTCCACCTCTGCCTTAAGGGCATACTTGAACTCGGAAAACCCTCGAAATCCCAAGCGCTGAGTAAAGCGAAGCACAGCAGACTTCGATGCATTGCACTTAGCAGCAAGATCAACGAGCGTTGAGTTCGCCGCTTCAAAGCGATGTATCGAAATATAATGCCAAATATCACGATCGATCTCACCCAAATCGACGTAATGGTCTCGGACCAGTTCGTCAATCTTCATTTCTAATATCTCCCTTATGAAAAGCGCCACAGGACGTTTGAGACAACGATACTCGATTGTGGACCTATCGAAAACAAAAAGCGTCGCCCGCAAATGAAGCGGACGACGCCTTCAACATAAAAACCCGCTAATACCTAAACGCTAGCGATAGGTAACGGACTGCTGCGAATCCTTCACGACAACGTCGTGGGCGCCGCCTTCGACGATGGAGGTGGAGCTTACCAGGGTCAGGCGTGCCTTTTCCTGGAGCTCGGGGATCGAGAGGGCACCGCAGTTGCACATCGTGGACTTGACCTTGTAGAGCGTGCCGCCCACGCCGTCCTTGAGGGAGCCGGCGTACGGCACGTAGGAGTCGACGCCCTCGACGAAGCTGAGCTTCGCGGCGCCGCCCAAATCGTAGCGCTGCCAATTACGAGCACGCGCAGAACCCTCGCCCCAGTACTCCTTCATGTACTGGCCATTGACGTTGACGCGCTCGGTCGGGCTCTCGTCGAAGCGGGCGAAGTAGCGACCCAGCATCATAAAGTCGGCACCCATGGCAAGGGCGAGCGTCATGTGGTAGTCGTAGACGATGCCGCCGTCGGAGCACACGGGCACGTAGATGCCGGTCTCCTCGTAGTACTCATCGCGAGCGCGGCAGACGTCGATCAGCGCGGTGGCCTGGCCGCGGCCGATGCCCTTGGTCTCGCGAGTGATGCAGATGGAACCGCCGCCGATACCCACCTTGATGAAGTCGGCACCGCAATCTGCCAGGAATCGGAAGCCCTCGGCATCGACCACGTTGCCCGCACCGACCTTGACGGTCTCGCCGTAGTTGGCGCGGATCCACTCGATGGTGCGCTTCTGCCACTCGGAGAAGCCCTCGGAGGAGTCGATGCACAAAACGTCTGCACCGGCCTCGACCAACAGGGGCACGCGCTCGGCGTAATCGCGGGTGTTGATACCGGCGCCAACCATGTAGCGCTTGTTGGCATCGAGCAGCTCGTTGGGGTTGGTCTTATGGCTATCGTAGTCCTTACGGAAGACGATGCCCACCAGGTGGTCGTTCTCGTCCACAACGGGAAGAGCGTTGAGCTTCTTATCCCAGATAAGGTCGTTTGCATCCTTCAGGGTGATGTCCTTATCGCCCACGATGAGCTCGGCGCGCGGCGTCATGAACTCGGCAACCTTCTTGGAGTGGTCGTCGCGGCTGGGGCGGTAGTCGCGGCTGGTGACGATGCCCAGCAGCTTGCCGCGGGGCGTACCGTCATCGGTCACGGGCATGGTGGAGTGCCCGGTCTTGTCCTTGAGCTCGATGACCTGGGCCATGGTCATGTCCGGGGTCAGCGTGGAATCGGACTCAACAAAGCCTGCCTTGTGGTCCTTGACAGCCTTGACCATGGCTGCCTCGGACTCGGGAGTCTGGGAGCCGTAGATAAAGGAAAGGCCGCCCTCGGTTGCCAGGGCGACGCCCATGTCGACGCCGGACACGGACTGCATGATGGCGGAGACCATGGGGATGTTCAGGGTGATTGCAGGCTCCTCGCCGCGCTTGAAGCGAGTCAGCGGCGTCTTGAGCGAGACGTTTGTTGGCACGCATTCAGAGGATGAATAACCGGGGACGAGTAGGTACTCGGAAAAGGTATGGGACTCACCTGGGAAAAACGTGGCCATGGTACTCCTTCGCATGCCGCATGTCGTATAGGTTGCAGCCCATTGTAGCGCAGTCGGTGCTGCTACAATGCAGAGTGTCCAAACTATTACACGATATTCCAATGCATCGCGATTGTATGAAGGCAGGTCGCATATGAAATTGAAGGCTTCCGCGCGCCTTGTGGTCAACTCGGAGAACCCCGAGCTGCCGGGCACCTTTAGCCACGGCTGCGTCATGCTTCTCGACGGCGTGTCTCGCACCAAATCGCTTAACAAGGCCGCCAAAGAGCTTGGCATGGCTTATTCAAAAGCGTGGCGCCTGGTAAAGGAAGCAGAAGGCCAGCTTGGCTATCAGCTCTTGCTGCGCGACGGGGCCAGAGGGTCTAGCCTTACGCCCGAGGGCGCTCGCGCGGTAGAGGCCTATCGCATCCTTCAGGATGAGATAGACGAGCTGCTACGGCGACGCACCCCCGAGCTATTTGGATAGGCGCGAACACAGGCTAACCGAAAAACGCCTTAAGGCCGATGAAGATCAAGACGATGCCGCCGGTAATCTGAGCATGAGAGCCGAAGCGCTCGCCCAAACGACGCCCGATTATCAGGACGGCAAAGCAGCACGCAAGCGTGGTGAGACCGATCGACAGACCGTACATCACGATATTGGCGCCCGATGCGGCAAGAGAAACCCCGACCACAAACGCATCGATAGACGTTGCGATCGACTCGAAGAAGATAGTGGCGAACGAAAGCTTGGTGGCCGAGCACGCCTCGGGCTCGCGCAACTCCCGTACGGCCTCGAAAATCATCTTACCGCCGACGAACGCGAGAATAACCAGCGAAACAATGCCCGCATAGGCCTCGATGACAGGCGCTATCAAGGTTCCGCCAAAATACCCCGCAACCGGCATAGCGGCCTGGAAGACGGCAAAGGCGATGGGCATGGCGATCTTCTTTGAGATAGGCATATCCGGCTCGCACAGGGTATTGGACAAGGTGACCGCCATGGCATCCATAGCTAGCGCGATGCCCAAAACAATGCTCTCGACCAAAGAACCTATAACCGCTGCGTTCAAGTTTCCTCCCCATACTAAATCTGCAACACCGACGATGCAGAACCAATTCACAAGATGAATGCGACCAGGCCCGACGCCTAGACGATGCCGCGCAGCGCCCTGTCGATATCATCCACAACGCCAAGAGGGTTGTCGGTCCCCGCAAAAAGCCTGACGGTGCAACCCCCGTCGCCCTCGAGCGCTGAGACCCTGGTGCGGGGACCTCCTGCGGGAGCCGTACGGTACTCGGCTCCAAGCGCGCGGATAAACTCACCCGCCCGCTCGCCCCGCGGCAGTGCGAAATCAATCGTCGGACCCGCGCCGTGCATAAGCACGCTCGAAACGACATTGCGATCTACATGGGCGGACAGACCGGGATAGTCGACACGCGGTATAGCTGGATGGGCGGAAAGGTATTCGGCGATCGCCCTCGCGTTATCCATATGGCGCTGCATGCGAACCTCGACGGTATCGAGTCCTTGGGCGATGCAGTCAAGCGATGACGCATCCCAAAGAAGGGACGTACGCGCCTCGCTTTGGGACAGCCGCGACTCCAGATGATTTAACGCCGTTCTTGCCGCGGGATCGTCCGCGCGATGCCCGCCCCGCTTGAATTGATCGCGCGCAACGCTCACGGCAACCACCTTGCAGCCAAGAGATCCGGCGGCAATGCGATCGAGGGCCTCGAGCACCACGTGCGCTCCAAGGGAAAGGGCACGGCACCCAAAAAGAGAGGCAACGGTGTTATCGACAACCAGCAGAGCTCCCTCTTCTCGAGCGGCGACCGCAAGCGCGCGAAGATCTGGAACCCTGAGCCCCAGGCAGCCGATAGAATTCACAAACCAGACAAGCGAAGCGTCTTTGGATCCCGCATCCCTTCCCGCTCGTACAAACTCGTCCACGCACGGACGGTCGATAAAGCGAATGCAGGTTGAATCGAAACCCTGCAAAAAAGCACCGGCGAAATCATTTGCGCACGCCACCAAACACGAACGCTCCGCAAGGCCCGTTAGCGCAAGGGCCGCGGGCGCATGAGCTGCCCGCATAAACCAAGAAGCGCGGGCCGAGCATGCGTACGCATAGCGCTCCTCGATAGACACGAGGTCGCCCATTGCAATCCCCTCCTTTTTGCAAATAAGAAGAATTTATTATTCCATCAAAAGGAAAGCCCCGCAACCAAAAGGGCTGCGAGGCGCTGTAAGGGCTCTGTAATGCTTTGGCCGATGAGCCCATCTAAGCAAAGCCGTTAGCGACGCTCGGCGATCTCTGCCTTGATATCGGCGATGAAGTCGGAAAGCTCGCGCTGGACGGTCTCGTTGCTGCGGTCGCGGACGGAGATGTTGCCGCTCTCGACCTCCTTCTCACCGATGATGAGCATGTAGGGAACGCGGTCCGTGCTGCGGGCGTCGCGGATCTTGTAGCCAATCTTCTCGTCGCGATCGTCCACTTTGGCGCGGACGCCGGCGGCAACGAGCTGATCGCAGACGGTGTGGGCGTAGTCGCGGCTCTTCTCGGAGACGGGCAGGACCTTGACCTGCAGCGGAGCGAGCCAAGTGGGGAACTTGCCCTCGAAGTGCTCGATCAGGATGCCGATGAAGCGCTCGATGGAGCCGAAGCAGACGCGATGGAGCATGATGGGGCGCTTCTTCTCGCCATCGGCGTCAATGTAGGTGAGATCGAAGTTTTGGGGCATCTGGAAGTCCAGCTGAACGGTGCCGCACTGCCAGGTGCGACCCAGCGAGTCCTCCAGGTGGAAGTCGATCTTGGGACCGTAGAAGGCGCCGTCGCCCTCGTTGATGACATAGTCCATGCCAAGCTGCTCGAGCGCGGTCTTGAGGCCGGCCTCCGCCGCCTCCCAATCCTCGTCCGAACCCATCGAGTCATCGGGACGAGTAGAGAGCTCCAGGTGATAGGTGAAGCCGAACTTGTCATAGACGGAGGTAATGAGGTTCACAACGCCCACGATCTCGTCGGTCAGCTGCTCGGGGGTAACGAACAGGTGGGCATCGTCCTGGTTGAAGCAGCGGACGCGGAACAGGCCGTGCAGGGCGCCCTTGAGCTCATGACGATGCACCAATCCGATCTCGCCGGCGCGGATGGGAAGCTCGCGGTAGCTATGCGGCTTGGAGCTGTAGACAAGGACGCCGCCCGGGCAGTTCATGGGCTTGATGCAGTACTCTTCGTCATCGATGACGGTGGAGTACATGTTGTCCTTGTAGTGGTCCCAGTGACCGGAGGTCTTCCACAGCTGCTTGTTCATGATCTGGGGCGTGGAAATCTCGACGTAACCGGCGGCGGTGTGGATCTCGCGCCAGTAGTCAAGCAGCGTGTTCTTAAGAATCATGCCGTTGGGCAGGAAGAACGGGAAACCGGGGGCCTCGTCGCGCATCATGAACAGGTCCATATCGCGGCCGATCTTGCGGTGGTCGCGCTTCTTGGCCTCCTCGAGCAGGCGCAGGTGCTCCTCAAGCTCGTCCTTGGTGGCAAACGCGGTGCCGTTGATGCGGGTGAGCATCTTATTGTTCTTATCGCCCTTCCAGTAGGCGCCGGAAACGCCGGTGAGCGTAAAGGCCTTGAGCGCCTTGGTATAAGTGAGGTGCGGGCCGACGCACATGTCGATGTAGTCGCCCTGCTGGTAGAAAGTGATGCGGGCGTCCTCGGACAGGTCGCCGATATGCTCGACCTTGTACTTCTCGCCACGCTCCTCCATGAGGGCGACGGCCTCCTCGCGGGGAAGCTCGAAGGTGCTGAACTTGAGGTTCTCCTTGACGATCTTCTTCATCTCGGCCTCGATCGCGGGCAAATCGTCCTCGCTGATCTTCTTGTCACCGAGGTCGACGTCGTAATAGAAGCCGTTATCGGTTGCGGGGCCGTATGCAAAGTCAGCCTCGGGGTACAGGCGCTTGATGGCCTGCGCCATGATGTGAGCGGCGGAGTGGCGGATTACGTGGACGACATCCTCGTCCGCGACCTCTGCGACGGAGCCGTCGTTATACAGTGCCTTCATGTAAATCTCCCTCTTGTAGATGAGCTTAGTACCAGAATAAAGATGTATCGCCATGCGCCCACGCACAATGTATCGATACCGCAAAACACCCGCCATCCACATATTTGGAAGACGGGTGCTTGGACGCGCATATCACGCCGCGAAAACCGGAGCGTGCGCGCCTATTGGATGTGAGTTCGGCAGTACGGGCACACTTTCCAATGAGCGTCGAGCGGCTTGTGGCATGAGGGGCAGACGTTGCGAACCTGCGTGTTGCATACCGGGCAGACAATAAAGTCCTTCTCGATGGTGGTGCCGCACTTGGGACATGCGCCGTACTGGGCTAGCTGGTGCTCGCGGATAGCGACGTCGAGCTCCTGCTCCTCGCGATCGGACGCATAGGAATTGGGACGCAGGACAATGTATGCGATGAGACCGACCAGCGGGATGAGCGCGACCAGGCCCCACGCCCAAAACGCCTTGACGCCGCGGCGCTTCGCGTCGATGAACACATAGACGACGGAGAGCACGTACAGTGCGACAATGAAGCCGATGAACAGATAGACCGCCATCATCAACTGCGGCGACATGAGCTCCTGGATATACTTCGACATAGCGATGCGCTACCTTCCTATCTGGTACGCCGACTTGCGGCGACATGGTCTTTGGCATTGTATACCGCATACGGCGGCTTCGTCCATTATTCATGCATTTTGATTCAACGCGGCCCGGTGGCGGCATCGCCCAGCAGCAAGAAGCCCCGTATGTATAGAAACGCGTCGGGACGGATGGCGCCGCCCGCTAACGGAGCATAAGGCCGTTCGCGGACGCTTATTGACGCTTCGTCTATATCATGCGTGCCAATCCTGCCGCAGGGATACCATAAGCCATGAAACATGAACACCTGACACCAAAAAGGACGTGATATCAGGGTGAGACACTACGATATCGTCATCGTGGGAGCAGGCATCACGGGGTGCGCCATCGCGCGCCAGCTTTCACGATATGACCTTGCGATCGCCTGCGTGGAGGCGGGCAACGACATCGCGCTGGGCTCGACAAAGGCAAACGGCGGTCTTGTCCACGCCGGATACGATCCGGCGGCAGGCACCGTCAAGGCGAGCGTTAACGCACGCGGCTGCGCCCTCTACGGCCGTTGGGCCAAAGAGCTTGGATTTGGTTTTAAGCGCACCGGCTCCATGGTGCTGGGTTTCTCCCCCGCCGACCGCGAACACCTGGAAAAGCTGCTGGAAAACGGACGCGCCAACGGCGTCGAGGACATGCGCATTATAGAGGACGATGAGATCTGGGAGCACGAGCCCCGCGCGAGCAAGGAAGCCACCTGCGCGCTTTGGTGCCCCTCGACTGGCTACGTCGACCCCTTTGAAGTCGCTATCGCCGCCGCCGAGAACGCCGCTGCGAACGGCGTCGAATTCTGGCGCAGCGCCGCGGTCGACGCGATCGACGAGCATGCCGACGGCTTTGTGCTCCATACGTCCGCCGGCGACCTTAGCGCCTCCTACTTGGTTAACGCCGCAGGCAACGGCTGCGCCGACATCTCGCGCATGGCGGGCGGCGAACACTTTGAGCTGGTATGGCGCCAGGGCAACATCGCTGTTTTGGACCATGAGGCTCGTCCCCTCATGCCGCTCTACCCTATCCCGACGTCGGTTTCCAAAGGCGTCATCGTGACCGGAACGGTCCATGGCAACACCGTCATCACCGCAACGGCCGCAATTCGCGAGGCGGGCGACAACGATACCTACGCCGCGGACGTGGAGGAGCTGCTTTCCGGAGCCCGTAAACTGGTCCCTGACCTGGATACGCGCCGCTTAGTCCGCGCGTTCGCGGGCGGGCGAGCAGTCATCCGCGGACTTAACGACTTCCTTATCGAGCGCTCCGCCGCGCAGCCGCGCCTGTTCCAGGCCGCCGGCATCCAGTCCCCCGGCGTCGCCAGCGCGCCCGCCGTGGCAGAACGAATCGAGGGCCTCATTCGCCAAGCGGGCATAACGCTTATCGAAAAACCCGGCTATAACCCCGCGCGCACCGTGCCGGAGGATTTCGACCTCGCCTCGCCCGATCGCAAGCGAGAACTCATCGAGTCCGACCCTGCCTGGGGGCGCGTGGTGTGCCGCTGCGAAACCGTGCCGGAGGCTGAGATTGTCGCCGCGATCCGCCGCGAGCCGGGAGCCGTCTCGGTCGAAGGCGTCAAGCGCCGTTGCCGCGCCGGGATGGGAAGGTGCCAAAGCGGTTTTTGCCAGAGCCGTGTGGTGCGCATCCTCGCCCGCGAACTCGACTGCGATCCCGCCGACGTCCTTCTTGAGGACAAGGGTTCGAACATCGTCTACGGCCCTGTAAAGGAGGTGCACTAACCATGAGCGAAAATGCACGTAAACGCACCCGCTATGACGTTTTGGTCATTGGCGGCGGCCCCGCGGGAATGGGAGCCGCGCTCTCCGCGCAGGCAGCCGGCGCACGTGTCGCCATCATAGAACGAGACGCGCACTTGGGCGGTATCCTTCGCCAGTGCATCCATCCGGGATTTGGTCTCGAGCACTTTAAAGAGGAGCTCACCGGACCGGAATACGCCCAGCGGCTCATCGACCAGGTGAAGCAGACCGCCGTCGACGTCTTTACCAACACCATGGTGCTCTCTATCGACGGCGGCGACGCGAACGGCGCTGCGGGCATCGACTCCCCCGCGCCCTCGCGCGATTCGCACGCCGTCCACACCGTCGCCTGCATGAGCCCCAATGGATACATCGAGTTCGATGCCGCATCCGTGGTCCTCGCCATGGGATGCCGCGAGCGCACGCGCTCGGAGATCAAGATCCCTGGCAGCCGCCCCGCCGGCGTCTTCACCGCGGGATTGGCGCAGCGCTACATCAATATCGAGAATCTGGCGCCGGGCAAACGCTTCGTCATCCTGGGGTCCGGCGACATCGGCCTCATCATGGCGCGCCGCCTGGCCTTGGAAGGCTTCGAGGTGGAGGGCGTCTACGAGCTCATGCCCTACGCAAACGGACTGTTCCGCAATGTGAAGAATTGCCTTGAGGACTTTGGCATTCCGCTGCACCTCTCCACCACCGTCACCCGCATCATTGGCCATGACAGACTCGAAGCGGTCGAGGTTTCGCGCGTAGACCAAAATCTCGCCCCCATCCCCGGCACCGAGCGCACCATCCCCTGCGACGCGCTGCTGCTCTCGGTTGGCCTCATCCCGGAAAACGAGATCTCCGTCGCCGCCGGCGTAAAGCTCGACCCCCGCACGCGCGGCGCCATGGTGAACCAAGACCTTATGACAAACGTGCCCGGCATCTTCTCGTGCGGCAACGTTCTACACGTGCACGACCTTGCGGACAACGCCACGGCTGAGGCCGAGCGCGCCGGCGCCGCCGCGGCATCGTGGGCAAACTCCATGTATGTGGACGAGGAAGACCTTGAAAGCCGGGAAGGCACTGCCGCCAACGTCGACCCCGCCCCCGTCCAAGCCGAAAACCTTAAGGTAGAGGCGGGCGGCATAGCCGGCTACGCCCTGCCGGAGGTCATCTCAAACACGGATAAGCTGGTGAAACTGTACTTTCGCGTGCGGCGTCCGCATGACCGCGCGCGCATCAAGGTTTCTAGCGGCGGCGCGGTCATCTTTGAGGGCAAGCCGCGCGCGTTCAAACCCAGCATCATGGAATCCATGCCACTCACACCCAAGATGATGCAGCAGGCGCACGGGACCATCACGTTTAGCGTCGAGCCCGTCGAGGATGAGGATACGCCCGCAAAGGAGGTACGGTAGCCATGGCAGATACGCAAGCTTTGCAGTTCCACTGCACCACATGCCCGTCCGAGTGCCTACTCGACGTGGTAATTGAGAAAGACGGCGACGTCACCCGCGTCCTATCTGTCCACGGCAACCGCTGCCAGCGCGGCGCGGCGTTTGCGGAGCAGGAGACCACCTGCCCCATGCGCATCTTGGCAACCACCGTCCCCGTCACCGGCGGCGACCAGCCGCTGCTGCCGGTTCGCACCAGGGAGTCCATCCCCCGCGCGCTGCATATGCAGGCGATGGAACTACTGCGCGCCACGCAAGTGGCCGCACCGGTACGCATGGGCGATGTGGTGGTGCCCGATATCATGGACAGCGGCGTCGACGTGGTTGCGTCCCTCGATATCGATTGCGAGCGCTAGGCCCTTGTCACCGCTCGCAACCGCGACCGCACCGATGCAGGACGCACCAATGGCACCAAAAATGGTCCAAAGTAATACCGATGTTTTAGGTATTACTTTGGACCATATTGAAGCCCTTCAAGTGGCACGTGGCAATACCAACTTTGGAATCGGTATTATCATGTGCCACTTTTTTGCAAAAAAGCGGTCCCTTTTAATACCAATTCTCATAGCGGTATTAAAAGGGACCACATAAGCCGTCTAAAACGGCACAAAGTAATACCAGACCTGGCACGGCGCCTAGAGATCGCGTGCTATGCCCTTACAGGAATGCCTACGCGTCCAGCCTCACCGGCTCATGCGTATAGGAGTTGAGCACTTCGACGCCCTCCTCACCCACAAGGACTAAGTCCTCGATGCGCACGCCGGTGCGTCCGGGCAGATAGATCCCCGGCTCGATGGAAAACGTCATACCGGGTTCCACCACGGCCGTGTTGGAAAGAGAGACATCGCCCGGCTCATGATCCTGCATGCCAATGGAGTGGCCCAAGCGGTGAGTGAAGTACGGCCCGTAACCGGCCTGCTCGATGATATCGCGCGCGCAGCGGTCGATGTCGCAAAAGCGAACGCCCGGACGCACCATGGCCTCGGCGGCTTCGTTCGCGCGACGCACCACGTCATAGATGCGAGCGGACTCCTCGTCCGGCTCGCCCCAAAAGAAAGTGCGCGTCATGTCAGAGCAATAATCGCGATACTGGCCGCCGATATCAAACAGCACAACCTGATTGTCGCCCAGCACGGTGTCATCCGGCTCGTGATGGGGATCTGCCGCGTTGGCGCCAAAGCTCACGATGGGAGGGAACGAGAATCCGTCGCACCCCAGCTCCTTGTAGAGGCCCGATAGCCGCGAGGCAACCTCGCGCTCCGTCACGCCCGCATGCAACAGGGAGGGCAGCTGCGCCATCACCTGATCGTTGATCTGGCTTGCACGGCGCATAAGCTCGCGTTCGCGTTGGTCCTTGATCGCCCGCGTGCGCGCAACGGCGTAAGACCCCAAAAAGAACGATGCAGCGGCGCGGCGCTCCTGCAACGGCAGCAGGAAACCAGATCTCATCTGCGCGTCGATGCCCAGCGGGCGGTCAGGGTCGATGCGAGCCATCAAGACCCCTGCAAGGTCATCGGTATCGCTAAAGAGCACCACGTCCGCATTGTCATACTCATCGATGGGGAACAGCGCGTTGTCAAAGATGACCGGGCGCTCGCCATCGGACAGCAGCAGACCGGAGAACCGCTCCCCCATCTCCGCATAGAAGCCGGTCAGATAGTAGATAGACCACGGATCGGTCACCAGCAGCTGGGAGCCGGGATGCCCCTCGCCAAGAACCTGCAGCACGCGAGCGATTCGCGCCTCATTAACGGTTGCCATAGCTCCTCCAATATCGACCTTGCCGCAACCCGCGAACGCCCGCATAGGCGCCCGCGAACATCGCGGCGTTGCAAACAAATCCCAAATAAGGTTCCAAACTCGTCACGGCGCATGCACCCGCACGCACCGCGCCCGCAGTTGATTCTATCCTAGCGAGCGCAAGGCTATACTAGACCCAATGCTAGATTTCAACCACGTATAACAGGGACACCATGAAGCACATCAGTTTTCTCATCAAGCCGGCGTCATCGCTTTGCAACATGCGCTGCCGATACTGTTTCTATGCAGACGTGTCGGCGCATCGCGAGGTCAAAAGTCACGGCGTGATGCAGTCCCAAACCATGCGCGCCCTTATTGACCGCGCGCTTGGCCTGGGCGAGGATGCGGAGGTCACCTTTGCGTTCCAAGGCGGCGAGCCCACGCTGGCGGGGCTCGAGTTCTTCCGGGACTTCACCCGCTACGTCTCGGACCACCGCATCAATCAAACCATCCATTACGCGCTGCAAACCAACGGCTATCTCGTAGACAAAGAATGGGCGGAGTTCTTCCATGAGAACAACTTCCTGGTAGGCGTCTCACTTGACGGATACCGCGACCTGCACAACTGGCTGCGTCCTGACGCCGCGCAAGAGGGCACCTACGACCGCGTCATGCACGCCATAGAGCTTCTGCGAGCGGCGCAGGTCGACTTCAACGTCCTCACGGTGCTCACCGCGCAGCTGGCCAAGCATCCGCAAAAGGTCTACAAGTTCTACCGCCAGCATAAGCTGGACTACGTGCAGCTCATCCCCTGCCTACCCGGCTTTGACGATGAGGAGGGGGACGAGTTCTCGCTGACGCCCGAGGCGTTCGCATCGTTTTACAAGGCCTTCTTCCGCCTATGGACAGAGGATTTCCGCCGGGGCCACTACATGAGCGTGACGCTTTTCGACAACGTGATCCCGCTGTTTCGCGGCTACCCGCCGCAGCAGTGCGGCATGCTGGGCCGGTGCGCTCCGCAATTTGTGGTCGAGAGCAACGGGGACGTCTACCCTTGCGATTTCTACGTGCTCGATCAGTACCGTTGCGGCAACGTTCAAACGGACTCGCTTGAGGACATGGCCACGTGCGACGCCGTCAAAACCTTCCTGGCGGAGCCGCGCCGCGACTGCTCGCAGTGCGCCACCTGCCCCTTCGAGCGCATCTGCCACAAGAATTGCAAGCGCTTGAACGTTGCCTATTACCGCCAAGACTGCTGCGGCTACCGCGACTTCTTGGAATACGCCGCGCCCGCTATGCAGCAGATCGCCCGCTCGCTATAGCAAGTGCCTACCTGCGGGAAAGACAGCCCGCCACCTCACCCGCAAGCGTAATGGTACCCGCGGCGACCACGTCTCTACCTGCGGCGGTGAACGCATCCAGGGCATCGTCCACACAGGCGAACACCTCTACGGAAGCGTTCGCGCGGCCGCAGCGTGCAAGCTCGTCCTCAACGAGCTTCGCTAGCTCGCCCGCAGGTAGCGCACGGTCGCTCGCCGTTTGGGTCACCGCAAAGGTAGGAAAAGCCGGGAGAAGCACGTTTACGATGCCGGAGACATCCTTGTCGGCCAGCGCGGCCACCAAGAGGGCCGGCCTGTTTTCCACCACCGGATCGATCTCGTCCAACGCCGAGACAAAGTTCTCGCAGCTCTGCGGATTATGGCAGGCGTCTACCAGCACCAGGGGGCTTTCACGCAGCACATCGAACCTGCCGGGCGTAGGGCAAGCCGCAAGAGACGCCTGCAGCGATGCCGCGTCAAGCGCTCGCCCTATATACGCCTCGCACAGGTAGATGGCACACGCGGCGTTTTGCGGCTGATAGGACGGCTTGGGCATTGAGACCTCGTAGCGGCGCCTAGCGGTCTGGCAGGCAAAGCGGACGCGATCGCCCAGGCGCTCCGGCAGCTCAAGCGTCTCATGCGAGGAGACCAGCGGCGCAACGCCGCACTTATCGCATCGCTCGCTCATGACACGCCACACACCGGGCTCGTGCGTGCCCTCGCCCAGCACAACGATGCGCCCCGGCTTGATGACCGCCGCTTTCTCGGCAGCGATCTTCTCCAAGGTATCGCCCAGAATCCTCATGTGGTCCAAGCCGATGCCCGTCACGGCAACGGCTACGGGGTCGGTGGCGCTGGTGGCATCCCAGCGACCGCCCATGCCAACCTCCAGCACCGCCACGTCTACGCCGGCCTCTGCAAAAACCACCATCGCGGCAACTGTAAGCAAATCAAAGGGCGTGATGGTATAGCGGGCCTCGCCGGCGGCCTCGCGACGAAGGTTGACGCGGCGGCCCGCCTCGCGAGCCGCGGAGACGCCGTGGGCAAACTGCGCAGGCGCCACGGGGGCGCCCAAGATCTCCATGCGCTCTTCCATATGGACGAGCTCTGGCGAGGTATACAACGCGCACTTCAGTCCCTCTCCACCAAGGATCGACGCTGCGAAACGCGACGTCGAGGTCTTGCCGTTGGTACCCGCGATCTGGATGCAATCAAAGTGCGAGTCCGGGCGCTCGAGCTCGTCCAGCATATCCACCACGGTCTCAAGCAAGGGACCGGCGTCGCCGGAGATCTTCCCCGTATCGTGCGCGATGCGCACCGCCTCGTCATACGCCAGTTCCTCGATGGAAAACGGGCAACTATATGTCATCGCGAGCACTCCTTCTACCGCGGCGCACATGCGTCGACACGCAAATTGAACATATCAAAAAAGTGCGCCCCGCAGCGGACATCCCACCGCGGGGCGCACCCAAACTTAGCGCTACAACTATGAGAAGTCAGCGAGCTGACCCTTCAGGGCCTCCAGAGCGTCGGCGAGCTCTGCGGCGCGGGCACGCTTGCCCTCGACCACGGCGGGAGCCGCCTTGGAGATGAAGCCCTCGTTGGCGAGCATGCGCTTAAGGCCGGCGAGCTCCTTCTCGGAAGAAGCGATCTCCTTCTCGATGCGAGCCTTCTCGGCAGACAGGTCCACCTTGCCCTCCAGGACGATGAAGACCTCGACGCCGCCCTCGACAATGGCGGTGCTGGCCGCGGGCTTATCGACGTCGGCGCCCATCACCAGGCTGCTAGTGCGGGCGAGCGACTCGATGGTGCCGCGCAGGCCCTCGAGCGCTTCGACGTCGGCAGCGCCGGCGCGGACCACCAAATCAAGCTCCTCGCGCGGGCTCAGGCGGTAGCGGGCGCGGGTGGAGCGGGCTGCGGTCACCACGGTGCGGAGCAGCTCGAACGAGCGCTCGGCGTCCTCGTCCACGTACTGGGCGAGTGCGTCGGGCTCGGGCCAGGCGGCAACGATCAGGGCATCGGCGCGGCTGGCCTCACCGGTAGCCGGGTCAACGTCAAGCCAGCTAGCGGGCATGGTGTCCCAAATCGCCTCCGTGACAAACGGCATCAAGGGATGCATGAGGCGAAGCGACGCGTCCAGGACAAAGATGAGGTTGCGCTGCGCCTGCAGGCGGGTGGACTCGTCGTTCAAGCGACCCTTGGTGATCTCGATGTACCAATCGCACACCTCGTTCCAGAAGAACGTCTGCACGCCGCGGGCCATCTCGCCAAACGTGTACTGCTCGATGCCCTCGGTAACGCTACGCGACGCCTTTGCCAGACGGGAGAACATCCAGGCGTCCGCGGCGGTCTCCGCTACCGGGGCACCGGGCGTGTAGCCCTCCATGTTCATCAGCAAAAAGCGGCTGGCGTTCCAAATCTTGGTCACAAAGGAGCGAGCCTGGTCGGTACGCGGGCTATCCACCAGCTGCTTGGTCTTCTTATCGATGTTGGCATCGAACTTGACGTCCTGGTTGGTGGTGCACAGGGTGAGCAGGTTGAAGCGCATGGCGTCTGCGCCGTACATGCCGATGAGGTCCATGGGATCCACGCCGTTGCCCTTGGACTTGGACATGCGGCTGCCGTCCTTGGCCAGGATGGTGGGATAGATCACCACGTCATGGAACGGGACCTCGTCCAAGAAATACAGCGAGCTCATGATCATGCGGGCGACCCACAGGGCGATGATGTCGCGGGCGGTCACCAGCGCGGTGGTGGGATGATGGCCCTCGAGCAGCTCGGGCTTCTGGGGCCAGCCCTGCGTGGCGAACGTCCACAGCTGGGAGCTAAACCAGGTATCGAGCACGTTCTCGTCCTGATGCACGTGGGTGCTGCCGCACTTGGGGCACACGTGCACGTCTTCCATGCAGGCATCTTCCCAGCCGCAGTCCTCGCAGTAGAAGACCGGGATGCGATGGCCCCACCACAGCTGACGGGAGATGCACCAGTCTTTGAGGTTCTCCATCCAGGTGGTGTAGGTCTGGGTCCAGCGCGCGGGGTGGAAGGTCACGCGACCATCCTCGACGGCCTTGAGCGCGGGCTCCTTCAGCTTGTCGACGGCAACGAACCACTGCTCGGAGAGCCAGGGCTCCAGCGTGTTGTCGCAGCGGTAGCAATGCATGACGGAGTGGTCGTGGTCCTCAACGTGGTCCAGCAGGCCGTGCTCCTCGAACCACGCCAGAACGGCCTCGCGGCACTGTTCGCGGGTCATGCCGGAGAACTCGCCGTAGCCCTCGACCACCACCGCGTGCTCGTCGAAGATGTTGATCTGCGGCAGGTCGTGAGCCTGGCCCATGGCGTAGTCGTTGGGATCGTGCGCAGGGGTGACCTTGACAAAGCCGGAACCAAAGCCGGCGTCCACGTGCCAATCGGAGAAGATGGGGATCTCGCGGTTGACGATGGGCAGCATGACGGTCTTGCCAACAAAGGCCTCTTTCTCGGGGTCCTTGGGGCTGACGGCAATACCCGTGTCGCCCAGCATGGTCTCGGGACGAGTGGTGGCGACAACGATGTAATCCTGGCCGTTGACGGGCTCGGTCAACGGGTAGCGAAGGTGCCACAGGTGGCCGTCCTCCTGCTTGTACTCGGCCTCGTCATCGGAGATAGCGGTAGTGCAGCTGGGGCACCAGTTGACGATGCGCTTGCCGCGGTAGATCAGGCCGTCATGGTACCAGTCGCAAAAGACCTTGCGCACGGCCTCGGCGTAATCCGCGTCCATGGTGAAGTGCTCGTCCTCGAAATCGATGGAGCAACCCATGCGCTTGATCTGGTCCTGGATAATGCCGCCGTACTCGTGGGTCCAATCCCAGCAGGCGTCGATAAACTTGTCGCGTCCAATCTCGAGGCGGCTGATGCCCTCCTCTTTCAGCTTCTTATCAACCTTGGTCTGGGTAGCGATGCCGGCATGGTCGGTGCCCAGGATCCAACGCGTGGACTTGCCGCGCATACGCGCCATGCGGACGATGGCATCTTGGATGGAGTCATCGGTTGCGTGGCCCATATGCAGCTTACCGGTAACGTTGGGCGGCGGAATGGTGACGGTGCAGTCGCCCACACCGGGACGACGGCGATAGTAGCCGCCATCAAGCCACTTCTGAAGGATTGCGGGCTCGTTGACCGCAGGATCATATGTCTTGGGCATCTCGTCTGCCATATCCATGCTCCCCAAGAGTCGAAGTTTGCGTAAACGCATAACAGGATAACACAGCAAATGAGCTGCAGACATTTCGCTCCAAGACGCCGCCAATCTCTACGTGAATTGTGCAGCAATAAGCCTGGATACAGCACGGCGGAACTCGGCGCCATCGCGAACGCCAAGCTGACGATAGGCACACGTTCGGCATGCGCGCACGCGCGACGGAGACATATAGAGCTCTTTTGCAATGCTCGGCGCGGTTTTGCCCAGACACGTATCCGCCAGCGCCTTCGCCTCATCGTCCGAATACCCCATAACGACAAACAAGCTGCAGGCACGCCGGTAAAACTGATTCCTATCGAGAAGGGACGGGAATTGCATGCTCTCAAAAGCCTGACGCCGGCAACCCAGGGCGCGGACAATCGCCACGATTTAAAGGACTGCGATAAGCACGATATCGAGCTTGACGCTGTTTGGATCGGTATAACCGCGATCGGTGTACATGCGCGCGCTGAGCGAGATGAGGCAGCACGCCAAGACGCACGCGGCGCCCCATTCATTGTTAGTGATGCCCTTATCGCGCGTCTCCGTCTGTGTAGTCGTTTGCTCAGTCGTTTGGCCAGGCGCTCTACCCGTCGCGCCAGCGAAAAGCAACACGATTCCTACCGCGAAAACTGCAACAACGAGTACGGGGGATAGCGCGAAGCGCACCTCGAAGGGCAGCAGGCTTAATGGCACATAAAGCACGGCCGCCACGAAAAGAAACGGCGCGGCGCTCGCCATCAACGGATGCAGCACCTGCGAACGCCGGGCGGCAAGATCAGCGCCTGTCACCTGGGTAGAATCTCCCCTGACTTGGCGGCGCGCTTCCAACAGGGCGATCAACTCCTCCTTTGAGGTGAAACCGAGCTTCCGATATGCACGCGTGCGATAGGTCCCCGCAGTAGCGACCGAAACACCCAGCTGAGCACCGATCTCCTTTTGGGTAAGACCTTGCAACGTGAGATCAAGCACCTCATGCTCTCGGGAAGACAGCGCATCGATTCCATCAAGAGCGACAAGCGAGGTATTCGCTCGCAGCTCTTGACCCCCATACTCCACGCTACCATCAGCATGGCCGCGCTTCAGATGCACGGCAACAAGCAACAGGATAAGAATGGATGCAAGGGCAACTCCAAATATCGCGGCAATGGAAAGGCTCGCACCAGCTGGCACCAGTCGCATAAGCATAAGGGCACTCACTTTTGAGCAAAAATACACCAAAAGGTATGCGTGCAAACCCATGCCGCTCGCAAGCCAAGCTCGCAACGGAAGCAACGCGCACGCAGCGAAGGCGAAAGCCGAGAGACCCATAGCAAAATCGACCGGTAGCGCGAAACCCTGCTGCGCGAAGAACGAGGACAACCAGGCATCTGCTACATCCATCCCTAACGACGACAGCGTAAGGCCACCAAAGAGTGCAAGAGCGATCCGGGGATAGTTGTGATAGCCAACGAGTCGCTTGTCGTCTGACCCTGCGCGCAAACCATCTTGAAGGCCATAATCGTGCGCCGTAGCGTCCGCGTGCATCCGGAGCATCCATTGCATCACCAAAGTCATATAGAGAACCTGCTCGAGAACAAACCAGCCCTCATGCGTGCTCGACACCCAAGCCGGAGTATCCCTAACAACAAGAAACCCCACCTCGAGGGCAAGATACAGCAGGCAAGCGAAAGCAATCACCTTAGCGCGCGCAAGCGGACGTAGATGTTCGTCCAAACCTTCGATCATCATGACGAGAAGAGAGACGATAAGCAACATGACGAGTTGGGGAAACCCGCTCAAGCCAAAGCCGGCGGGGGCAAGTGCGCTCGCGCGAGCGAATTGCGGAAGGGCTAACAGAAGCATGCCCCAAAGAGCGTATACGGTAGCTCTTTGAACGCACGGGGCCATTGCTTTGTTTGGGCTGCGTTTCATGGCGGACCTCCTTGTGGATTAGGTCATCACTATAGAGCTCGCCTGCGCAACCGTCTTGTCATTAAAGCCGCCATTTCTCCTAATGACAGCCGGTGCCATCAAGTGAAGGACATCCAATAATACACGCCCGCGTAATGGAGCCTTATAGAACACAAAGCGTGCTTTTCAGTGTAGCCAAAGGGGATACATATCTTTGTGGCTCAGCTCCCCCATACGGGCCCGTCGCCCCCGCGCTTGGGTGATGCCGAGCAGGTCCTGTAGAGCGGGTCGATATCGTCGTCGGTCGGCATGGAAAGAAGGGGCTCCCCAGCCGGAGTCGGGTTCTCGGCGTGCGAGCAGCCCAACCAGAAGTCCGCCCGGAACGGGCACGGCTGCGGACAGCGCTCCGCCCACCAGCCGGCCGGACGGAGCACGTCCGGATGCACGAGGTCGATGGGAGGCGCGTGAAACTTCCCGCCCCTCGAGAGCAGCCGCACCGGGAGATCCTCGAGCCTGGCGACGTTGTGAGTCCTACGAAACGGTCCCAGGTGCCCCGCACAGCTCGCAGCGCCATCTCCGCGCCCACGCCTCAGTTTTCTCGTTACTGCGCACCTCCGCCCCGCAGCACGGGCACTTCGCCCTTTTCATCGAACCCTCCCGCCCGAAAGGAATAGCAGCTCGATTATCGGGCGCTCACCTGCAGCTTCACCGCTTAGGAGAGCACGCTTTTTGTCCGGGAGATAAAAACGGGGCACGAGATTTAAGCGAACGGGAAGCGGCCGCCCGCCTTTTGTCCTATAGGCCCCTCTTCATCCTGCGCTACGGCTACGTTATTGTTGAGTGCCTTGGTGAGCCTCACGGCTTCAGACCCCGTTCAATATCGTGGCCCATAAAACGAAAAACCCAGGTCGATAGAACCACCCTTATGGAACAATGCTATCAACCCGGGTCCCGCCCGCTATTCACAGTTGCACGCCCCATTGACGCACGATTTGCGATTGAATGCCTTCTTTGTGCTCCTTTTCCGCAATGGTATACCGAAGACAACGGGCTCGAAGACGCCGCAGAGCGCCGGATCGACAGCCATCTTGCCAAGGGATTTGCAGCGCTCGCTCTTGGCCACAAAGAGCATACACGGCACAAGGCCGATGATGCCGCCGGAGCCGCCGAGCTGGACGAAAGTGAACCACCAGGCGTTCGTGAGGATGTTGGGTAGCGCGGTCGCGCCGGCTGCGAACGCATCGAGCTTCTCAAGCGCGGCGGCCAAGCACACTCAAGGGCCGGACCTTCAGGCTGCCGGACCTTCAGCCTTCCAAGCCTTTAAGCGCACATCACAAAATCGCAAACCGAGCGAAGTTGTACAGACTGATCGCAATGATCAGCAACAACGCGAACACATACAGGCGATCGATGGTGGAGCTATCCATCCGCTTCGACAACTTGCGACCCACCACGGAGCCCATGACGGCCATAAGGCACATACCGACAAGCACGATGAGGGAAAAATCGGGCACGCTGCCGCTGACGAGGGTATAGACAAGGCTCGCCGTCTGCGAAAACGCGATGATGAACAGGGAGGCCTGAGCCGCCGTCTTGCTTTCCATGGAGAAGAAGAACACGAGGATGGCCAAGTTGAACGGTCCGCCGCCGATACCGAGGAACGACCAGCAGGCACCGGCCAAAAAACCGGCAAGGGCCTGCGGAGCGGCACCACGAAGCTCAACGCCGGCGATACGGTCTTTGTTGAGGGTGTATATGAGAACAAGCACGGAGAAGACGATGAGCACCGCCGCCTGTGCCGCACCCACAAGATCGGCGTTGGGAAGAACGGCAATCATTTGGTTGAAGGCGACCTTGCCCGCCACACCGCCCACCGCGGAGCCGACAGCGATGGGCATCAAGGACCGCGAGTCGATTGACGACGATCGCGTACACGCATTTTGGACGAGCGTGGACAGCGACATGACCAGCACCGAGACGCTCGATAGGAAGCTTACCGCGCCGACGCCCATCACACCCATCGCATCAACGACCGGTTTGATGATCACCCCGCCGCCGATTCCGCACAGAGGGCCAAGCAGCGAGGCCAGAAAACAAACGATGAACACCGCGACGAAACGCACGTCCACAACGCACCTCTCAAACATATACGAACATTTTGAACAAAAAAGAACAGTAATCTGATAATACCACGTTCGAATCTGTGACACAGAGCTCATGGAGGCACTCTAGAGGCGGATGGACGTCGCGCTCTCGGGCGTCGCGGGCCCGCTCGACGGCTTCCCGACGCCCAACATGGTCGTCGCCCAGCTCGGAAACGACGCTAACCTGTACGGCGCCGTTCAAGGGGCGATGAAACTTATATCGCTTGCATAATTACTAACGATATTAGCTACAGCAACGCCGCCCCAAAATCGCAAATTCGGGGCGGCGTCATGCTGGTAAATGCAATGGCAAGGGCTAGTCGAGATCGATATCGGAACCCTTGTAAACGCGACGGGGCTGCTCTTCACCGCGGGCCGCGGCGGCGGTGACAACCACCTTGGCGACATTCTGCTCGCTAGGCAGGTCGAACATAGTCTGCTGCAGCAGTTCCTCGCAGATGGAACGAAGACCGCGGGCTCCCGTCTTGCGGGACAGCGCCTTGGCAGCGATCTCATGCAGGGCCTCGGGCTCGAACTCGAGCTCGCAGCCCTCCAGCTGGAACATGCGACGATACTGCTTGGTGATCGCGTTGCGCGGACCGGTGAGGATCTGAACCAAGTCATCCTCGTCCAAAGCCTGGGTCTGGGTAATGACCGGCGTACGGCCGATGAACTCGGGGATCATGCCAAACGCGTTGAGATCCTGCGGAAGCACCTGGCGAAGCAGGTCGTTCTCGTCGGCGGAGGTGGGGCCGGCGATCTCGGAGTTGAAGCCGACGCCTTTGTTGCCCACACGGTCGGAGACGATCTTGTCCAAGCCAACAAAAGCACCGCCGCAGATGAACAGAATATTGGTGGTGTCGATCTGCAGAAGCTCCTGCTGAGGGTGCTTGCGGCCGCCGGTGGGGGGAACGCTCGCGACAGTGCCCTCGAGGATCTTCAAGAGCGCCTGCTGCACGCCCTCGCCGGAGACATCGCGCGTGATGGAGAGGTTTTCCGCCTTGCGAGCAATCTTGTCGATCTCGTCCACGTAGATGATGCCAATCTGCGCGCGGTCGATGTCACCGTCCGCAGCGTTGATAAGCTTGAGCAGGATGTTCTCAACATCCTCACCAACGTAGCCCGCCTCGGTCAGAGCCGTGGCGTCGGCGATCGCGAAGGGCACCTCGAGGATGCGAGCGAGCGTCTGCGCAAGCAGGGTCTTGCCGGTACCGGTGGGACCAAGAAGCAAGATGTTGCTCTTGGCGAGCTCCACTCCCTCGAGATCGTCCGCATCGTTGGCATGCTTGCCAAGCGAGCTGGACGAAGAGGCATCAGCCTGAGCGGTGGAACCTTCCAAAACGCGACGGTAGTGGTTGTAGACGGCAACGGACATGGCGCGCTTGGCGTCTTCCTGGCCCATGACGTATTGGGAAAGCTCGTCATAGATCTCATGCGGCGTGGGCACGCGGCGGATGAGGCTGGATGCGACCTCGGAAGTGGAGGGATCCTCTTCCTCGACTTCGAACTCGCCCATTGCGTCCTGCATGGGCGGCATGCCGTAGGAAGCAGCCATGAAATCCTGTGCCAGCGACTCCTCGAGAATCTCAGAGCATGCGGCAACGCATTCATCGCAGATAAAGGTATTGGAGGGACCCTTTACCAGCTTGCGGACCTGATCTTGCGTCTTACCGCAGAAGGAGCAGCGGACGACGCCGTGATCATGCGTATCGTGATTATCGGAAGGCATGCTTAATTGCTCTCTTTCGCAGCTTCGACGCGGGAGGAAACGATGCGGTCGACCAGACCGTACTCGAGCGCGGCCTGAGCACGCATATAGTTATCGCGCTCGGTGTCGGCCTGAACCTTCTCGAAAGGCTGACCGGTGGCGTCGGAAAGAATCTTGTTGAGCGTGGCGCGGGTCTCGCGAATCTCGCGCGCTGCGATCTCGATCTCGGTCTGCTGGCCCTGGGCACCGCCGCTGGGCTGATGAATCATGACGATGGAGTTGGGCAGGCAGAAGCGCTTGCCCTTGGCACCGCTTGCAAGCAGCACAGCGGCCATGGAAGCAGCCATGCCGACGCAGATGGTGGAGACCTGGGGCTTGATGTAGTTCATGGTATCCAGGATGGCCAGGCCGGAGTAGACCTCTCCACCAGGGGAGTTGATGTACAGCGAGATGTCTTTCTCGGCATCTTGGCTCTCAAGATGAAGCAGCTGCGCGATGACCAGGTTGGCGGTCACGGAGTTGATCTCTTCACCAAGGAAGATGATGCGGTCGTTGAGCAAGCGCGAGTAGATATCGTAGCTGCGCTCGCCGCGGGGGGTTTGCTCGATGACGTACGGAACGAGCGCGGAGTCGATGCGTGAAACCATGCCCTCTCCTTTCATTCAGCGTTACATAGACGTACGGTGCACGACCGCGCATGCGCGCTATGAGTCGTTGCACCGTACGAAACTGATCCGGTGTTACCCGGTATATTACTCTACCCTCGAAGAGGGTGTGCGAGTCGGTTGATATCCCTACTGGGCGGCACGCTCGGCGTACTCGTCAACCTCGGTAACCTTAGCGGTCTCGACCAGCCAGTCGACGGCCTTGGAACGACGGATGGAGTCGCGGACGGCAGGCATGCGGCCCTCGGCAACAAAGGCGGCCTTGGAAGCCTCGACGTCCTCGACGCCGGCGCTCTTGAACTCCTCGTCGATGTCCTCGTCGGTGACCTCGAGCTTGAGCTCGCGGGCCAGGGCGTCGAGGGCGAGGGACTCGCGAGCGACGTCGTCAGCCTGCTGGTGCAGGTCGGCGATGAACGCCTCGGAGGTCAGTCCGTTGGCGGACAGCCAGGCGTCCAGGGTCATGCCGCGAGCGGAGAGGTTCTGCAGGAAGTTCTGACCCAGCTCGGAGAAGACGGACTGCTCGTAGTCCTCGTCAACCTTGTCGAGCTCAAGACGCTCGGCCAGCTTGGCGACAACGCGGTTCTCCTTGAGAGCGGGAAGCTTGGAGGACTTGTCAGCCTCGACCTCGAGCTTGATAGCGTCGCGCATGGCGTCGATGCTGTCGAAGCTGAAGGACTCCTTGACAAACTCATCGGTCAGCTCGGGGACCTTACGCTCCTTGACGGACTTGAGGGTGACCTTGATGGTAGCCTCCTCAGCGCCCTCGGGAGTCCAGGAGATCTCCTTCTCGTCGCCGACGTTCATGCCCAGGACGGCCTCGGTGAACTCTGCGGGCATGGACTGGGAGTCCATAGCGAACATGCGACCCTCGCCGGCGATGGCCTCGGCGTTCTTAACGTTCTCGACATCCATGGTGATGTAGTCGGAAGCCTCGACGGCGCGCTCGACGTCCTCGAAGGTTGCGTGATAGCCCATGAGCATGTCGACCTGGGAGTCAATCTCAGCCTCGGTGACCTCTGCAGGGGGCATCTCGATCTCGACGGCATCATAAGAAGTCAGGACGACGGAGGGACGGAGGGTGAACTCGACGGAATAGGTGTAGTCCTCACCGTCGCGGCAAAGATCGATGTTCTCGTAGTTGCCCTCCTTGACGGGGACGATGTCGAGCTCGTTGAGAACGTTGGCCTCGTTGGAGCCGATCAGCTCGTTGGTGGCCTGAGCGAGAACGGCCTCGCTGCCCAGCATGCTGTCAATGACGGGACGAGGGGCCTTGCCGGGGCGGAAACCCGGGAAACGGTACTGCTTGGCAGCAGCCTTGTAGGCCTTCTTGATGGTGGCATCAACGTCGGCAGCGGGAATGGTGACCGTAGCGGTAAGCTTGGCGTCCTTCACGTCAGAAGCAGAGATGTTCAACGTTCCTCCTCAAATACCATCGGCTTAGATGGGGTGCCGATCAAACCCAGTTGACGATAAAACCAATGTTGTCAGATGGTGCGGGCGAAAGGACTCGAACCTTCACGGGAATCCCACTGGAACCTAAACCCAGCGCGTCTACCAATTCCGCCACGCCCGCATATATGACAGCAACTTTTGTATGATAGCAGATACATGGGCATTATGACCCATGAACATAGAATAGTGCCCGGGGCAGCACACGGTCCGTCCATAGACCGTCCATAGATAAAGCAAGGAGCACTCCCCCGCCCCGCTCTATTCCCGCCCATTCCCGCCCAAACTCGTCAGACGACGCTGCACGTTAAGTATTGCCTAGAGAAGGCAAGCCACTCAACTGTCCATTGAATCAAATAGGGCGTCCCCGGCAAACCGAGGACGCCCCTTTGGTGAAGGCTATATCAAATGACGAACGAATCGATTAGACGATGCCCTGGGCCATCATGGCATCGGCGACCTTCTTGAAGCCGGCGATGTTGGCGCCGACCATGTAGTTGCCCTCGAAGCCGTACTCGGTCGCGGCGTCGTCGCATGCGTGGTAGATGCCGCGCATGATGTTCTCGAGCTTGCCGTCGACCTCATCGAAGCTCCAGGAGAGGTGCTCGGCGTTCTGAGCCATCTCGAGGCCAGAGGTGGCAACGCCGCCGGCGTTGGCAGCCTTGCCGGGCATGAAGGCGACGCCGTTCTCGATCAGGTAGTTGGTGGCATCGGTGGTGGTGGGCATGTTGGCGCCCTCGCCCACGATCTTGCAGCCGTTGGCGACCAGAGCCTGAGCGTCCTCGAGCAGCAGGGTGTTCTCGCGAGCGCAGGGCAGGGCGATGTCGCAGGGAAGCTGCCACACGCCGCGGCCGTCCTCTGCATGCCAGGTAGCGGCGGGACGCGCGTCGACGTACATGGCAAGGCTCACGCCGCGGTCGTTGCCGGAGCGCTTCTTGTTGTAGATGTCCTCGAGGACCTTGTAATCGATGCCCTCGGGATCCTCGACCCAACCCTTAGTGTCGGAAGCGGCGATGACCTTACCGCCCAGCTGGGAAACCTTCTGGATAGCGTAGATAGCGACGTTGCCGGAGCCGTGGACCACGACGGTCTTGCCCTCGAAGGAGTCGTTGTGGCACTTGAGGTACTCGTCCACAAAATAGACCAGGCCGTAGCCGGTTGCCTCGGTACGGGCGAGGGAGCCGCCGAAGGAGAGGCCCTTACCGGTGAGAACGCCGGTCCACTCGTTGCGCAGGCGCTTATACTGACCGAACATGTAGCCGATCTCGCGACCGCCAACGCCCAGGTCGCCGGCGGGAACGTCGGTATTGGGACCGATGTGGCGGGTGAGCTCGGTCATGAAGGACTGGCAGAATCGCATGATTTCGTTATTGGACTTGCCCTTGGGGTCGAAGTCCGAGCCGCCCTTGCCGCCGCCCATGGG
>NZ_DCJT01000012.1:0-161767 GCF_002320115.1 Collinsella sp. UBA1693 | reverse complement strand
AAGCGCGACTCCGAGTGGATGGGTCGCCTGTACCGCTATATGGGTATGAGCGTGGGCCTTCTGCAGAACGGCATGCCGCTGGAGCTCAAGGGCCCGGCCTACCAGGCCGACGTCACCTACGGCACCAACTCCGAGNNNNGACTACCTGCGCGACAACATGGTCACCTATGCGTCCCGCCGCGTGCAGCGCGGGCATCACTTCGCCATCGTCGACGAGGTCGACTCCATCCTGATCGACGAGGCCCGCACCCCGCTGATCATCTCCGGTGCCGGCACCAAGTCCGCAAGCACCTATAAGGACTTTGCCCGCGCCGTCCGCGGCCTGGAGCGCGGCGAGGAAGTCGTCTACGACATGCTCTCCGATCCCGAGCCCAAGGAGCCCACGGGCGACTACGTGATGGACGAGGCCAAGCACACCATCGCCGCCACCGAGCGCGGCCTGAAGAAGATCGAGCAGCGCCTGGGTATCGATGACATCTACGCCGACCTTTCCGGCCAGCTGGTCAACCACCTGCAGCAGGCCCTTAAGGCCCAGTACATGTTCCATCGCGACAAACAGTACGTTGTCACCAACGGCGAGGTCAAGATCGTCGATGAGTTCACCGGCCGCATCATGGAGGGCCGTCGCTACTCCGAGGGCCTGCACCAGGCCATCGAGGCCAAGGAAGGCGTGCTGGTCCGCGAGGAGAACCAGACGCTGGCCACCATCACCCTGCAGAACTACTTCCGTCTGTACGAGAAGCTCTCCGGCATGACCGGTACCGCGCTTACCGAGGACGCCGAGTTCCGCGAGATCTACAAGCTGCCCGTCCAGGTCATCCCGCCCAACCGCCCCGTGGCGCGCAAGGACAACGAGGACCTGGTCTACCGCACCATCGACGCCAAGTTCAACGCCGTCGCCGACGAGGTCGAGGCGCGCCATGCCAAGGGCCAGCCGGTTCTGGTGGGCACCGTCTCCATCGAGAGCTCCGAGCGCCTGTCCCGCCTGCTCAACAAGCGCGGCGTCAAGCACCAGATCCTCAATGCCAAGTTCCACGAGCGCGAGGCCCACATCGTCGCCCAGGCGGGCCGCGAGGGCGCCGTCACCATCGCTACCAACATGGCCGGCCGCGGTACGGACATCTTGCTGGGCGGCAACGCCGAGGAGCTGGCGGACGAGATGATCACCTCCCAGGGCATCGACCTCGAGGAGGCCACACCCGAGATGCGCGCCGAGGCCCTGGCCAAGGCCAAGGAGACCTGCGCCGAGGAGCGCAAGAAGGTTCTGGCCGCCGGCGGACTCACCGTCATCGGCACGGAGCGCCACGAGAGCCGCCGTATCGACAACCAGCTGCGTGGCCGCGCCGGCCGTCAGGGCGACCCCGGCGAGACGCAGTTCTACCTGTCGCTCGAGGACGACCTCATGCGCCTGTTCGGCGGCGACCGCATGGAGAGGGTCTCCAACATGATGGTCTCTGCCGAGATGGACGACGATATGCCCATCCAGCACAAGATCATCTCCAAGGCCGTCGAGGGCGCCCAGCACAAGGTCGAAAGCATCAACTTCGCCATGCGCAAGAGCGTTCTTGAGTATGATGACGTTATGAACAAGCAGCGCCAGGTCATCTACGCCGAGCGCAACAAGATCTTGGACGGCAAGGACCTTTCCGAGCACGTGGACGAGGTTATCAACGACACCGTCCGCCGCTGCGTGGCCGAGTTCTGCCCGGTCGACTCCCGCAAGGGCGAGCGCGATATGGAGGGCCTGCACAAGTGGCTGGTCGAGCTCACCGGCAACGTTTCCGCTCCCGAGTTCGAGGAGCAGGACTACGAGCAGCTGTGCGCCTCCGTCCTGGAGTACGTGCAGAAGGTCTATAACGAGAAGGCCGAGCGCCTGGGCGATGAGCTTATGCGCAACCTCAACACCCAGGTCATGCTCCGCGTTATCGACACCCGCTGGATGAACTACCTGCAGGAGATGGACTACCTCAAGCAGGGTATCGGCCTGCGCGGTTTCGGCCAGCGCGACCCGTTGGTCGAGTACAAGACCGAGGCCTTCGCCGCCTTCCGAATCCTGGTCGACACCATGTACGAGGACTACCTGCGCACCGTTCTGCGCGTCGAGCTCAAGCAGGCCCCGGCCCCCATGGAGTCCCAGGCCCTGCGCGGCGCCACCTATTCCGGTCCGGACCAGGTTGATGGCGACTCCGGTTCCTCCACCTTGCGCCGCCAGGCAGCCGAGCAGGCCGCCAACAGCGCCGGTCACGCCCCGCAGGCAGCTGCCAGCGCCGGCGTCCGCACCTATCGCAAGGACGAGTCCGATCCGTATGCGGGCGTGGGACGTAACGACCCCTGCCCTTGCGGTAGCGGCAAGAAGTTCAAGAACTGCCACGGCAAGGACCGCTAATGGCATCGGCGAACGAGGGCGCCGTCGTGTCGCAGGCCGACCTGACGGCGCTTGCCGAGCGCCTCTCCCAAGTTGAGCAGTACCTGCATGTGGACGAGAAGCGCCTGCGTGTGGCCGAGCTTGAGAGCAGGAGCACCGAGCCCGGCTTTTGGGATAACGCCGACGCAGCCCGCTCCGTTATGGAGGAGCTCGCCCGCTGCAGGGAAGACGTGAAGCTGGTTGAGACCGCGCGCGAGCGCCTGGCGGACGCCTCCGCCGCTCTTGAGCTCGCCGACGAGTTCGAGGGCGATGAGGCTGCCGAGCTTGTGGCCGAGGCATCCTCGACCGCCGCGGAGCTCGAGGCCTCTATCGACCAGATGGAGCTCTCAAGTTGGTTTACGGGCGAGTTCGATCACGGCAGCGCAATCGTCACCATCAAGCCCGGCCAGGGCGGCCTGGAGGCCCAGGACTGGACCTTCATGCTGTTCAAGATGTACATGAAGTACTGTGCTCGCCGCGGTTGGAAGGTCACCATCAACGATTGCCCCGCTGCGGAGGTTATCGGCATCGACCGCGCGACCTTTACGGTCGAGGGGCGCGATGCCTTCGGCATGCTGCGCGCCGAGGCCGGCGTGCACCGCCTGGTGCGTATCTCGCCCACGGACGATAAGAAGCGACGCCAGACCACCTTCGCGGGCGTGGAGGTCATTCCGGTTCTGCCGGACGATATCGAGATCGAGGTCGCCCCGGACGATATCCGCGTGGACGTCTACCATGCATCCGGCCCGGGCGGCCAGGGCGTCAACACCACCGACTCCGCCGTCCGCGTTACCCATCTGCCCACCGGCATCGTCGTCACCTGCCAAAACGAGCGCAGCCAGATCCAGAACAAGGCCGCGTGCATGCAGATTCTCAAGGCGCGCCTATATGAGCTCGAGCTCGAGAAGCGCGAGGAGGCCCTCGACCAGATCCGCGGTCCCAAGCACACCATTGGCTTTGGCAACCAGATCCGTAGCTACGTGCTGTATCCGTACCAAATGGTTAAGGACCTGCGCAGCGGCGTGGAGACGGGTAACGTCGAGGCCGTGCTCGATGACGGAGACCTCGACCCCTTTATTGTTGGCTACCACCGTTGGGCCACCGGCAACGCCGAGCCCCTTTCGCTGAGCGAAGACGACCTGGACGAGTAGGAGCGTATGGCTAAGAGGATCAATATCCAGGCGATCATTCAGTCCCAGTTTATGCGCGACGTCCCCCTGGTTATGGCGGGCTGCGCTATCGCCGCGTTGGCGACGGACATCTTTCTCATTCCCAACGGCCTGGCTGCCGGCGGCCTGACCGGTCTTGCGACCATCATCGCCGAGCTGGGCCGTCGTTCCGGGATCAACCTTCCGGTCGGTATGCAGACCATCGTTATGAACGCGCTGCTGCTCCTTGTGGTGGTGCGTGCCGGTGGTTTGCGCTATGCGTTGCAGACCGTGACGGGATTTGTGTTCTTCGGCTTCTTCACGGATTTGTTCGCGCCCTTTGTGCTTCCGCTCGATGCAGCGGACCTCACGCTCTCCGCGCTGTGGGGTGGAATCATCTCCGGCTTGGGCTACGGCTTGGTCTTTCGATGCGGCGCGAACACGGGCGGCTCGGACACCATCGGCCAGATCATCTCCCGTAAAAGCTCCCTGCCGGTAGGCGGCACGGTCATGGCAATCGACGTGGCGGTCTGCGCGGCGTCCGCCCCGGTGTTCTCCGTGGCCAACGCCCTCTATGCGGCGCTCGCCATGGTGGTCATGGGCTACGTCGTCGACATGGTGGTCGACGGCGGTAACCGCCAGCGTGCCGCGTTCATCATCTCGGACTGTTTCTCCGATATCGAGTACGACATCTTGCATGAGATGGACCGCGGTTGCACGCGCCTGATGGCCCAGGGTTCCTGGACCGGCAAGGACCGCCCGGTGCTGTTCTTTGTATTCAGCAAGCGCGAGATCTCTATCATCAAGACCATCGTCTACCAGCATGATCCCAATGCCATCCTGGTGATTACGGATGTCAACGAAGCGATTGGCTACGGCTTCAAAAAGGCGAGGGAGTAGGCGCGCTGGAGCCCTTCCCAATCGAAACATCCCTGGCGACTGGGGTTGCCCCAACAATTGGAATGTTCCGTTGCAATACATGTATTACGACGGACCAAAATAACCGTCTAAAGTGGTCTCCTGTAATACCTATTCCAAAATCGGTATTACAGGGGACCACTATTTATGAAAAAACTGGCACAAGATAATACAAATGTTGAAATTGGTATTACAGCAGACCGGAATAATCAGAAAAAATGGTTCTCTTTAATACCCGGATCCTAATGTCCTGATCCTAAGACCGCAGAGGGCGCACCGCCAACACGGCAACCTTGCTGTCACCATCGTTTACATACACAGCGCAACCGCCCAACAGCGTCTTCATCAATCTGCTTTAAAATGTCCCCGTACCCTTGATTGATTTGGAGCCACTATGAGCGACCCGCACAACAGCGATCGCGATGCGATAGATTCCGTCGAGCCATCTTTGGCAAGCAGCGCGCTGGACCGCACGTTCGGCGCGCATTTTGGCACGTCTACCCAGATCCTGCCCGATGACCTGGCCACGCGCGAGGCCATGCGCCAGGCGGCGCACTTCGCGCCCCCGTCGCCCCAGACGGTTTCCAACCGTATATCCCGCGTTCCGGAGATATCCGACCCGGTGCCCGTGCCCGGCGAGGTGCCCGCTTCTAGCGAGGTGCCCGCATCGGGCCAAGTGGTCGCGCCCGACCAGTCGCCCTTGCGCAACCAAACCACGGCGCGCGAGCTCGCCAAGACCGCGACCTCTACCTATGCTGCGGCGTGCGAGCTGGTCGCCATCGCCCGCAGGGACCTGGCCGAATACAACCAGGCGGTGAACTCGCTCACCCAGGTGCTGCCCACCGCTACGGCGACCCTGCAGCAGGGCGGGCGCGACGGCTGGACCCAGGCCCTGCATCGCCCGGTGTCCGCGGATGCGGTGGAGGCGGATTCTCTGGACGAGAAACCCAAGAAGCGCCGCATGCCTCGCTGGGCCATCGTCCTCATAGTGATTCTGCTGGTGGGCGGCGCGGGCGTTGGCGGCTTCTTCGCCCTGGGAGGTCCGGCATACATCGCATCGATGCTGGCGGAGGTCGACGAGTCCGCGGTCGCTGCCGTCCTGGAGCAGGACGACGCGTTTATGCGCGGCTTTGCTTCGACCGATTACGTGGGTGAGAGCACCTACCAGCTCTCCGACGTTCGCATCACCCAGGCGGTGACGGAAGATGACGGATCGGTCCTGGTCGATGCGGAAGCAGTGCTTACCAACGAGTTCTTCAAGAGCGAGTGCCTGGTGCACCTGATCTTTGTCCACGCGTCGCAGGTGGACCGCTATCCCAGCATGCAAGACGCCGAGACCGCCACCAGCCCGGACGGCGAGTGGTTGGGCACGCTGAGCCAAAGCTCGGCCACCACGCGTGCCATCGCCGGCGTAACCAATGACCCAGATTTTCCGGAGGGCTTCTCGCCCACGTTTGACGAGGCATCGCAGACGTGCTCCTACACCGGCGTGAGCTCGCTCGACATGTGGTTTGGCTCGCGCAGGACCTCGACCCCGTATACCTATACATTCGATGGGCAGGCGTGGACGAGGAGCACCGGCGAGGCGACGGAAGAGTTCTCCTACAACGCCGACGCTCTGGCGGGGTATTACTCCGCTCAAGACGGCGACGCCGGGCGCATGGCTTCCTTTAGGATCGTCGACTTCGATGCGTCGACCGGCGCGTTCTCCATTGAGTACAAAGCTACGAGCAGCGGCTTTAACCCCCAGACCATATCCGGTGTCATCGCTTGCCAGATGACCAGCGAGGCGGCGGGCGAGGGCAGCGGCTCGTTCCGTCAAGCGGACGGCTTTGTGTACGCGTTCTCAGGTGACGGTCAGAGCTCCGGCGGCGACGGTGCCGCGCACATCGAAGGTGTGCTGGGCTTGGACGGCAGCATCTTGTTCGATTTCTCGGGCGACTACACCAAGCCGGCGTTTTTGTTTGGCAATCCAAGCAACGAGTCTATGGAGATCTCCGGTTCGGTAGTCAAGCAGCAGGGGTAGGGGAGGCCTGCGCGCAGAGGAGCGCGGCGGCACGGGGCTCCGCTCCTCAACGGGAACCGCATCCTGGATTGCGACCGTTTGCCGGCCTTTGCGTGCTTGCGGCAAAAATGTTCCGTACATCCGTGTTGATTGATTGTGTTCGCCCGCCGTGTTCCCCCACATGGCTGCTATAGTGAGAACCGTTTATCAGACCACCCCGCACATGAAGGGAAAGGCATGTCAACTGAAACGCTCAGGAGCGCGTGCGCGCGCACGGATGATGAGATAGCGCTCATCGCCAATTCTATGCGCCACGACATCATCGCGATGCTCGAAGCCGCGGGCTCCGGTCATCCTGGCGGCTCGCTGTCCGCGACCGACGTCATGGCGACCCTGTTCTTCTCCGGCGTCCTCGCATGGGACCCCCAGGATTCCTCGTCCGCAGACCGCGACCGTTTCGTCCTCTCAAAGGGACATGCCGCTCCCGCGCTGTATGCCCTGCTGGTCCAGCAGGGATTCTTGCCGCATGATGAGATTGTCACCCTGCGTCACATGGGCAGCCGCTTGCAGGGCCATCCCGATAGCAACCTGTGCCCCGGCGTAGAGGTGGGCACCGGCTCGCTGGGTCAGGGCACCTCGATCGCCGCCGGCATGGCGCTGGGTTTGAAGCTCGATGCAGTCGCCGCGGGCACCGACCCCCAGCGCGTCTTCGTCCTCACCGGCGACGGCGAGCTGCAGGAGGGCCAGAACTGGGAGGCGGTCATGTTCGCCGCCCACAACAAGCTGGATAACCTTGTCCTCATGCTTGATAACAACAACCTGCAGATCGACGGCCACGTGACCGATGTCTGCAGCATCGAGTCCGCCGCCGAGAAGTTCCGCGCTTTTGGCTGGAACGTCCTCACCTGCGACGGCCATAGCATCCCGGCTATCCGAGAGGCCCTGACTCAGGCCGTTGAGCACACCGGCGCCCCTACCGCCATCGTCTGCAAGACCGTCAAGGGCAAGGGCGTCTCCTTCATGGAGGACCAGGTGGGCTGGCACGGCAACGCTCCCAGCGCGGAGCAGGCCGCCGTCGCCCTGGCAGAGATCGATGCGGCGCGCGAGCAGCTCGCTGCGAAGGAGGCGTAAAGACCCCATGGCAAAAGCAACGCGTGCCGCTTTCGGCCCCACCCTTCTCGAGCTTGTGGACGAGGGCATCGACGTCATGGCCGTCGACGCCGACCTCGCCGGCTCCACCACCACCGCCAAGCTTGCTGCAGCCCACCCGGACCGCTTTGTCGACGTGGGCATCGCCGAGCAGAACATGATCGGCGTCGCCTCCGGCCTGGCGCTTACCGGCCGCACGGTCTTCACCGGTTCCTTTGCAGTCTTTGGCTCCGGCCGCTGCTGGGAGCAGATCCGCAACACGGTGTGCATCTCTAACCTCAACGTCAAGGTGTGCCCCACCCATGCCGGCATCACCGTCGGCCCGGACGGCGAGACCCACCAGGCGCTCGAGGACATCGCCCTCATGCGCGTTCTGCCCCATATGCGCGTGCTGGTTCCGGCTGACTACAACGCCGCCCGCGCCGCGATCAAGCTCGCCGCAAAGACTCCCGGCCCCTTCTACGTGCGCATGGGCCGTGAACCCCTGCCCGAGGTCTACGGCGAGGACTTCTCCGTGGACACCGAGGCGTTCGCCAACGTGGTCCGCGAGGGCTCCGACATCTCCATCATGGCATGCGGCGTCGAGCTCGCTCACGCCCTGAAGGCTGCCGAGCTCCTCGCTGAGGAGGGCATCTCCGCAGAGGTCGTCGACATCATGAGCATCAAGCCCCTGGACGAGGAGACCATTCTCGCCAGCGCTGCCAAGACCGGCGTGGTCCTCACCGTTGAGGAGCACAGCGTCTACGGCGGCATGGGTTCCGCGGTCGCGGAGCTGCTGGCAGAAAAGCATCCCTGCCGCGTGAGCCGTCTGGGCATGACCGGCTTCGGCCAGTCCGGCAACGCTGCCGAGCTTTTGGCCCATTACGGCTTGGACGCCGCCGGCATCGTCGCCCGCGTGCACGAGGTTCTGGGCAAGTAGGGGGCGAAGACGGGCGGGTGCCTGCACGGCTTCTCGTCCAACTAGTCAACTAGAGCTAGACAACTAGAACTTGACAACTAGAACTAGTCAACTAGAACTAGACAACTAGAACTGCTTCCAAGAGGGGTTCTGCGTACGCGCGGACCCCCTCTTGCTATTTTTGGCCTTCAGTTGGAGTTGCACTCTGCTAAAAAGAGCCTTCATGTTGCCTGAATTGCTAAAAATCACCTCCAGTTGGAGTTGATGTCAATCAGCGATAAGGGATGCGGCTCATCTACCTGCAGATTCTCTAAACCATCGTATCCATGAATCCGCGACAAGTCCAACTGAAGGTCGATTTCAGCAGTGCCAAGTCCAACTTGACCGTAAAAATAGCATCCAACTCCAACTGGACCGCGATTTTAGCAAGCCAACTCCAACTGAAGCTCGATTTCAGTACAGCCAACTCCAACTGGAGGCTGAAAAAAGCAGGACGAAGCGGACGAGGCGGACGAAGCGGGTGACGCGGGCGAGGCGGGGCGACACGGACGAGGCTCTATTTCGGCATGTCGATAACGCGCCTTATCGTGCTTGTTCTGTGCATCTGCGCAGGTCTTGCTAAAATAGCAAACGCATATGTAGTTCAAACGCACGACACGAAGGAGCTCTAGTGGGTAACCACTTCCGTACATCCGGAGACGAGCAGTCCGCGTCTCAGGCGCCTATGCCCCAGGCAAACGGCGTTGAGAGCAAGGATTCCGTGCCGGATTTCCAGAGCGATCCGCTCGCACAGCACGCAGCTTCGGCAGGCGATGCTTCCGCCGCTCAGTCCGCGGCAAACCCCATGCTCAACATCCCTTCGCCCGCCGCGCCCGCGCAGCCGCGCGTCAACGTGCCCGACCCTTCGGTCGATCCCGTTGGACCGTCTACGCCATCGCTGGCAGGCATTCCCGATCCGTCCGCTCCCGCAGCGGCCCCCGCGGCCCCCGCAGCTGCCGTGACTGCTCCGGACGTCTTCATGACGTCTGCGGGCGCCGCCGGCCCCTCCACGGACGCGGACGAGGCCCGTCAGATTCGCGACTTGGACGCAGCGCTCCAGAATCCGGACTTTACCTCGGTGTTCGCCCCGGCGGACCTGGACCGTGCCCAAGAGCGCAAGAAGATGGCGCGTCAGGCGGGCGTCGAGCCCGTCATCCTGACCGAGCACCTCACCAAGATCTATCCCGCGCAGCCCAATAAGCCCGCGTTGGACGATGTCAACATCGAGATCTATCCCGGAGAGTTCGTCTTCCTGGTCGGTCACTCCGGCTCTGGCAAGACCACGCTGCTCAACACCCTGCTGCGCAACGTCAAGCCTACTTCCGGCCGCGTGCTGGTCGCCGGTCAGGACCTCATGCGCATCAAGAACCGCCGCATTCCGTACCTTCGCCGCCAGATCGGCGCCGTCTTCCAGGACTACAAGCTCCTGCCCAACAAGACCGCGTACGAGAACGTGGCGTTCGCCCTGCAGTGCATCGGCAAGCCCCGCGGCGTTATCCGCGCCCAGGTACCCGAGGTGCTGCGCCTGGTGGGTTTGGCGGATCAGATGGATTCCCTGCCCGACCAGCTTTCCGGCGGCGAGCAGCAGCGCGTCTCCGTCGCTCGCGCCATGGTCAACCGCCCGCCGCTGCTCATCTGCGACGAGCCCACGGGCAACCTCGACCCGGCGATCTCGCTGGGCATCATGAAGCTGCTCGAGCGCATCAACCGTACCGGCACGACCGTGATCGTGGCCACGCATGACCGCGAGATGGTCGATTCCATGCACCGTCGCGTTATCGCCCTCGAGGGCGGCCGCGTGATCCGCGACCAGGAGAGGGGAGGCTACGGCAACTATGGCTCCTTCTAATCTGGGCTACTCCCTGCGCGAGGCAGGCAGCCACTTCACCCGCAACTGGACCACGTCGTTGGGCGCGGTCATCACCATCTTCTTGTCGCTGTTCATTATCGGCTTGTTCATCATCGGCTCCGCCATGATCAACTCCATGATCGGCAGCGTTCAGGACACCGTTAAGATCTCCGCCTTCATCTCGGACGATGCGTCGGACGAGGACGTCGAGGCCTTCATGGAGAAGATCGAGGGCTGGGACAACGTCAAGAACGTCGAGTTCAAGACCAAGGACGATGCCCTGGAGGACTTCCAGAGCAGCTCCAGCGACGCCGACGCAACCATCTCCGCCCTGGACGGCGAGAACCCGCTGCCCCGCTCGTACACCATCGAGATGAACGAGCCCAGCCAGGTCGAGGAGATGGCCAACAAGATCAAGCAGGACTCGGACTTCCAGCAGATCGTTGATGGCGGCAACGTGGACGAGTCGGTCCTCTACGGCCAGGAGGAGGTCGCGCGCCTGTTCCAGTTCACCGATTACATCCGCCTGGCGGCTGTGGTGCTGGTGGCTCTGCTCACCTTCGTAGCGTTCATCTTCATCAACAACACCATCCGCCTGTCAATCACCGCGCGCCGTCGAGAGATCGCGATCATGCGCCTGGTGGGTGCCTCCAACGGCTTCATCCGCGGGCCGTTTGTTGCCGAGGGCGTGCTGCAGGCGTTGCTGGGATCGCTTCTGGCCATCGGTTGCCTTGAGCTGGTCCGCAACTTCCTCATGCCTCTCATCCAGGAGAACCTCAAGTTCATGCCGTTCAACGTCACCATGGCGATGTACCTGGCAACCTACGGTTCGCTTATCCTGGTTGGTATTGTTATCGGTCTTTTTGGCTCGGCTATCGCTATGCGCCGCTACCTCAAGGTCTAGCGCCGCGCTATACTCGTCCAAAAGGTCCTTCGAGTTGGCCGTACGGCCATGACAGCTTGCACGTATATCCCGGGCGGGACTTCGGCAAGGTGAGTGCAACATATGCGCATCGCCATGTCCAAGTCCCGCCCGGGTTTTGTTTGGGTATAACAACACCTGTTCGCGGTGCCCTCGTTTCTTTGGACGATGATTCGCACGAGGAGCCGCTTTTGATATATCGACGCGCCACCCGCACGCTGCGGCGGGCGCGAAAGGGGGTGCGTCGGTGGGACGCAAAAAGAAGGGGCGCGGCGGCCGCAAGGGTCCGGCGCGCACCCAACGCCAAGCCGGCCTTATCGGCACGGTTCATATTACGGAGCGATCTGGCTATGTTGAATGCGCGGAGGGCGAGTTCAAGCTCACCAGCCGCGGGCTTCGCGAGGCTATGAACGGCGACCGCGTTCATGCCAGCCTATGCCGCGGACCCCACGGTGAGCGCCGCGCTATTATCGAGAGCGTCATCGAGCATGCCGCCACCTCCGTGATAGGTACCTTTGTTCAAAACGGGCCGCTGGGCGTGGTCCATCCGCTGGACGCGCGCATTAGGCAGGATTTCTTTATCCTCCCTACGGACAATAGCCCCAAGCACCACAAGGTCAAGCCTGGCGACATCGTGTCTGCCCGTATCGAGACCTATCCGTCGCGCTATGAATCCGGCGTGGCGACCATCGAGCGCCGCATCGGCGATGCGGACGCGCCGGACCTGGGCATCCAGTGCATCATGGCCCGCTATGATTTGAGTGACGGCTACAACCCTCGTGCGCTTGAAGAAGCCCGGGCGCTAGACCTGGATGTCGAGGCCGCTCTTGCGGACCCGCTGCGTCGCGACATCCGCGATCGCTTCCTTATCACCATCGACCCCGTTGACGCGCGCGATTTCGACGACGCCATCTCCGTTGCGCGCACGCCGGATGGTGGCTGGAACCTGGGCGTCCATATCGCCGACGTCTCGCATTACGTGACGTGGGAAAGCTCGATCGACCTTGAGGCGCGCACTCGCTCCACGTCCGTCTACCTTGCCGACCGCGTGCTCCCTATGCTGCCCGAGCGTCTTTCCAACAACCTGTGCTCGCTTGTTCCACACCAGGATCGTTTGGCCTTTACGGTCGATATGGCTCTTTCGCCCGCCGGTCGCGTGCGGTCCTACACCATGTTTCCGTCCGTAATCCGCTCGCGCGTGCGCATGGACTACGCCGCTGCGGACGCGCTGCTGCAAGATCCGCTCGCATTGGGCGATAAGCCTTCGTTCCAGCGCGCTCGCGCCTGCCTTGCCCAGGCGGAGGAAGTTGGCGTCGACCTCGCGGCTTTTCTGCGCGATGCGAACGACCTTGCCCATGCGCGCCAAAAGATTCGCCACGAGCGCGGCGCCATCGACTTCGAGACGGTCGAGGTCCATGCGATCTTGGACAATGAAGGCTATCCGGTCGAGCTGGTGAACCGCACCCGCACCGACGCGACCTCGCTCATCGAGGAAGCCATGTTGCTTGCCAACGAATGCGTGGCGGAGCGTTTGGCGGACGAGGGCGCGCCCGCGGCCTTTCGCGTGCACGAGCCGCCGTCTCCGGACAACCTGGTGGCCGCCGCGCGCGTGCTGGCAGATCTGGGGGCGATCACGCCGCAGCAGGCATCTGAGATCGAGTTAGGCGACCCGCACGCCATCGAGCAGGGCGTCGAGGCAGCGCATGGCACGCCTTTCGAGGCGCTCACCAATGCCCTGTTGCTCCGCGCGATGCAGCGCGCCGTCTACAAGCCGCACAACCAGGGTCACTTTGCCTTGGGCGCACCGGCCTACTGCCATTTCACCAGCCCCATTCGCCGCTATCCGGACCTGCTGATCCATCGTGCGCTCAAGCTTTCGCTCGCCCGCGAGCATCTGGGTAAAAAGGCCGCGCGCGAACGCACGGCCGCCCTGGTGGGCACCGGACGGCAGGCGCTCGACCAGATTGCCCCGCAGCTCTGTCGCCACGCCAGCGACCGAGAGCGCTTGGCAGACGCCGCCGCCCACGCCACGCAAAAGGTCAAGGTGGCGCAGTATTACGGTGAGCGCATAGGCCAGCGTTTCTGCGGCACCGTGTCTTGGATAGACCGCATGGGCGTCTTTGTCCGCCTGGATGATACCGGCGCCGAGGGCCTGGTGCGCATGAGCAACCTTGGAGTCAACGGCGATTGGTGGGAGCTGGACGAGGACGCGCTCACGCTTACCGGCTCGTCCACGGGCGATGTCATCGAGCTGGGCCGTCGCATGGTGATCGAGGTCTCAAGCGTCAACGTCATGCGCGGGCACCTCGACTTCAAGCTCGTCCACGCGGTCACGCCCTCGAGCACGGAGACGCTCCGGCAGCCCGCTCGTCCCTAGCAGCACGGCTTGCGCTACACTGGTGGCTGATTGTTTTTACAGGAGGAACCATGGATCTACCTATCGATGCCCATGATATCGAATACGCCGAGAACTTCCTTGTGACCGGCGATCTGGCGACGGCCGTGCCGCTGCTGGAGAAACTCGTCCAAATGCTTGAGGAATACGTCGAGGCCGAATGCTCCGATACCTTCAAGATGCAGTGGTTCAGCTTCGCCGACCCCTTTGAGCGCTTGGCGTATCGCCGCATCGAGCGCGACCCGCGCGAGCTGGTGCAGATGGAGGCGCCGGTCGACCGCCTCTATGGCGCCCTTGGCTTCGCTTACATTCGCCAGCAGCAGTGGGAATCCGCTCGCGACGCTCTTATGCAGGCAGTGCGTTGGAATCCCATGAACTGCAACTACCGTTTGGACCTGGCGGAGCTCTTCCGCGTGCTGGGCGACGTGCAGGAGTGGGCTGCGCTGAGCAATTCCGTGATCGAGCGCGCATCCGACAACCGTTCCGCGGCACGCGCCTACGCCAACCTGGGCCAGTTCTTTTTGGACGAGGACCGCGCCTCCGCCGCATCTGGCTGCGCGCGCATCGCCCAGCGCCTGGCGCCCACGGAGCAGCGCGTGGTCCGCTTGATGAGCCGCCTTATGAACGAGCATCCGGAGGTCGCGGAAGAGACGGACGACCATGTTATGGGCGAGCTGGTACTTGAGGGCGTGCCCACCACGCCCAATGCCGAGATCGCGGTCTGCCTGCTCATGTGCGCTTCTGACGCCGCTGCAGAGGGCGATACCGCCATGGCGACCGATCTCACCGTGCGCGCGCACCACCTGGTGGGCGAGGAGGCTTGCAAGGCGCTTATCAAGCTCATCCATGAGTCGGATGCCGAGCTCAAGGCCGAGCGCGCTGCCGGCGAGGCCGGTGCCGCCGATCCGCGTTCCGACGAGGCGGGGGAGTAGCCATGCCCATCCGCAAAGAACGCAAGACCATCGCCAAGAATCGCTCCGCGCATCACGAGTACTTTATCGACGAGACGTTTGAGTGCGGCGTGGTGCTCGCGGGCACCGAGGTTCGCAGCTTGCGCGAGCGAGCCTGCCAGATAACCGATACCTTCGCCCTTATCCGCAACGGCGAGTGCTGGCTGATCGGCGTTCACATCCATCCGTATTCGCACGGCTCCATTTTCAATCGCGATCCGGATCGCCGCCGCAAGCTGCTGCTCCATCGCAAACAGATCGATTACTTGGACGGCAAGCTTCGCAACAAGGGCTACGCCTTGGTGCCGCTGGAGCTCTATTTTGATGACAACGGCCGCGTCAAGCTGCTGCTTGGCCTGGGTCGCGGAAAGAAGCTCTACGACAAGCGCGACGATATGGCCAAGCGCGATATGCAGCGCGAGATCGACCGCGCGCTCAAAACCCGTAGCCGCTAGGCCGCGCCGAACAGTCTAATTTGCACAGCGCTGCGCTTTGGAGCACATGCGCGTGGGTAGAATCTTTGATGCAAATGCCGCGACGCGCGGGCGTCCTGTTTCGCCTGGCAACACGCCCGCGCGGCGCGGCGACATCTCTACGTTAAGAGGGGACGCCATGGATCTAACTGCTTTCTTCACCATGAGCTACGGCTTGTACGTGGTCTCGTCCGAGGCGGACGGCCTCAAGGCGGGCTGCATCATCAACACCGCAACGCAGGTCACCGCTGAGCCGCCGCGTATGATGGTCGCCGTGCACAAGGACAACGTCACTGCAGACGTTATCGCTAAGGCCGGCAAGTTCGCCGTCACCGCGATCGATAAGACCGCGGACATGCCCTATATCGGCAACTTCGGTTTCCGCAGCTCCAATACGTTCGATAAGTTTGAGAAGTACGGCGAGGAGCGCACGGGCAACGGCTGCCCCTATAGTCCCCAGCATATCTGCGCCGTGTTCTCCTGCGACCTCGTCGAGACCGTGGACGTGGGCACCCATTATCTGTTCATCGGCGATGTGGTCGAGGCGGAGCGCGTTTCGGACGAGGAGCCTTTGACGTATTCCTACTATCACTCCACCCTCAAGGGCAAGACGCCTCCTAAGGCCTCGTCTTACCAGGCATAGCCCCGCTATGGAGGCGCCGTGCCGCGTCGCCCCGCGCTGCGCGGTCGCGTCATCTCAAGGCGCGCGGCGCGCATGCGCAAGGCACGAGGAAATCCTTATTAGGATTCTGTATTGTTACTTGCAAGCCATCCCATCGAATGGTATAAGAATGGTAGCAAAAGAGGGCGCCGCGAGGGGATTCCGGTGCGACCGCCTGCTTGAGAAGATTTCAATTTCGCGCATGCACCCGCGCGGGATGGATATACTTCTACTATTGTTCATTCGCCTGTGAAAGGAAGGTTCGCCATGAGCGACGAGAAGACCTACAAGTTTGTTTGCGTTGTCTGCGGTTTCGAGGTCGAGGTCGACACCCCCGAGCTCCCCGAGGACTACATCTGCCCCGTTTGCGGCGTTGGTCCCGACCAGTTTGAGGCCGTCGAGGAGTAACCTCGTTTCAACCAGATGCCTGGAATCGCCGGGCGGACCGTTTCGCATATGCGTCGGTTCGCCCGGTTTTTTTACCGCGGCGTCAAAGCGGCGGCGCTTCTAATGCTGCCGGATGGATTGGGAAGTCGTAGAACGTGATTGCTCCGAGGAGGCAATCGGTTCCGAATAGCGAAAAAAGCCCGCTTCATGGTCCTATGCAACCTCTACGCCGTGCGCACTTTCAGCGTGTCTTGATAGCGGCCGTCGGGAGAGAGCAGGTCGCGAGCCAGGCGGATAAAGTAGCTTGCTGCCTCCAGCTCCGGTCGCGTCTCGTGATCCTCGGGATGAAACTCACCCGGGCCGTCGGCAGAGGCGGCATTCGGCGCGGCGCGGTCGTACATGCGCACCTGGCCTACCATCTGCCATGCGCCGTCAATGCATCCTATGCGCTCGGCTATGGTGCCGTTCTTCCAATGCTTTACCTCGCATAGGTGCTGGTCGTATACGTCGTAGCAGCGGCCCGTCCGCACGTCTTTGAGTGCGCTGACGCCCGTGGCGGCGTTCTTTTTAAGAATGGCAAAGCGCGAGAAGAACTGCGTGTCGCGCACCTGGAGCAGGCGGTCCAAAGCCTGCTGCGATACGCGCATGGGGCGCTCGTTCAAATAGAGCGATAGCGGGGTAAGGCCGTCTCGTAGCGGGCATTCGAACAATAGCCACTCGGTAAAGCACATGCTCATGATCACCTGTTTATCATCGTCCAGTTCATCGAGCTCGTTGTGCGGGTCTATGTAAGAGAAGAAGACGTCATTGGTCCAGTCTAAAAACTGGAACTTCCTCAACAGCCAGTAATTCGCCATCTGACGAATATCGCGCTCAACATCTTGGTATGTACTCATCGCTCGCTCCTCCATGACTTCGCTGGTTCCATGGCTCGCCCCCGCGGATGGGCACGGCATAGCGAAACACGGGCGATGCACGGTTTTTATACGCTGGATCTTCCAAAAGTCAGCGCGCAGTCTATCCAAGATGTGGCCGCGGCAGGTACAGGGGTCGCCTCGTTCCTTCATCGTCCACAAGCAAGGGCCAGCGCACACAAAGAAACCACCCTGGGGCTCCGTGACCCTTAGGGTGGTTTGGACGATGAAGCGTATCGATTGCCGGCTATCGCCGGGTGGCATGAAAGCCGTGCTCGCGTTAGCGGGCGATGAGGTTGGCCGGTTGTTCCATAATCCAATCCAGCTCGGCATCCAGCTTGGGCAGGTGCTTGACGCGCAACTTGTCCGCCAATACGCCGCGCGCCATCACATGGGTCACCTCGCGTAGGGCCGAGAGGTCGTCAAGCGGGTTGCTCTTCACCGTGATGATGTCCGCCTCCTTGCCAACCTCGATGGTGCCGCAGATGTCGCCCAGTCCCAGCAATTGGGCATTGACCTGCGTGGCGGTGTGCAGGGCGAACGCGTTGGAGACGTCAGCGTACTTGGCAAAGTAGGCGACCTCGCGCCACATGTCGTACTGGGTGACGTAGGGGCAGCTCGAGTCCGTGCCCAAGCCCACGGGAATGCCGGCGGCAAGGGCCTGCTTCGCGCTCTCGATAATGCCCGAGCACACAATGTCGCCGTTGATCTTCTGCACTTCGGTGGAGTGGGTCTTTTCCGGATCGAGCAGCGTGAACGGCAGGGCGGGCGAGATGGTGCAGGTGACCGATGCGGGGCGTCCGGCAAGTTGCGCTCCGCTGCGAGAAAGATAGAGATCGCGAATCTCATCGTCCATGGGCGCGCCGTGTTCGATGGTATCGACGCCGGCTGCAAGAGCGATACGCACGCCTTCGGTGCTCTCCACGTGCGCCATGACGGGTATGCCGAGCTTGTGGGCGGCCTCGCAGGACGCTTGGGCGACCTCTGGCGACATGCGCACCACGCCGGGCTCGCCGGGTTCCGTCGCGTCGAAGACGCCTCCGGTGACAAAGAGCTTGATCACGTCTACGCCGCGCTGGGCGAGCGACTGCACCATGGAAGCGGCCTCCTGCGGAGTGTTGGCCACCTGCGCGAAGAGCCCTGCGCCGTGTCCTCCGGGCACGGTGACGCCGGTGCCGGGTGAGACCAGACGCGGGCCGGGATATTTGCCGGCGTTGATGGCGTCGCGCACGTCCAGGTCGCACAGCAGCGGGTCGCCGGCGCCGCGCACGGTGGTGACACCGCTGGCCAGCTGCTGCTGGGCGCTGCTTTTGAGGATGCGGCGGACTATTGCGCGGCCCACGGGGTTGTCGAGCTTCTTCATAAGGTTGCCCGCATCGCCTGCGGAGACCGGCTTGCCCGATCCGCACAGGTGCACGTGCATGTTGATGAGGCCGGGTAGCAGGTAGGCTCCGGCAAGGTCGATGACGCGCGCGCCGTCCTCGATGCGGGCGATGGCATCCGGGGCGATGCCCGTGATAACGCCGCGGTTGACGGTGACCGTCATGTTGGGACGAGGCTCCATGGAAGCGGTCCCGTCTAGAAGGGTGGCGTTGGTGAACGCGATGGAATTATTGGTTGCTGACATAACCTCACCTGCTTGTGCTCTGAAACCCTGTAGCCGCAGGCGGGTGCGGCTCGCGCGATTCGCCTGCGGATAATGAGGCAAGTGTACACCCGCGCGCGCAGGGAGGATGTGCGTACGGGGCGGGTGGCCGCGCGGTGACAGCGCGCGGGAAGGGCGCACAGGCCGCGCCCAGGTATCCGTTCGGTTATAGATCGAGCTGATGCTCCGTATTCGTTTCAGGGCGCAGCGCGGCTGCCAGGGCGTCGCGGCGCCTCTTATGGAGCGGCGTCAGCTTCAGCTCGTCCAAAGACGCGATAATCTGCAGGGCGCGGGTGCGGTCACCGTGAAGTCGCTCCCAGGTGCATTCGTCCAAAAGCCAGCTGGCGTATTCCAACGGGCTCTGCGCGCGGTCGACTCCATCGCGGATGAACGCGGCGTCCTGCGACGTCCATGCCGCGGGGTCCTTAAGTATGACTTGATAGCGGGCGCGCAGCTTGTCGAGCTCCTTGGCAAGGGGGCTGCCCGCCGACGCTTTGCGCCCAAGCTCATCCAAGCGCGACAGCGCGACAGCGCGAGGGATTCTCCGGCGGAATCGCCCACGTCATGGCGGCACATGGTCTCGATTGAGAGGACGGCGAGCCAGTAGGGGTTCTTGGGAGATTTAAACCTGACCTGCGAGAGCAGCTGCAGCGCACGCATGGACTCGCCTTGGTAGTAGAGGCCGCGCGCCTGCTCGGTTGCAAGGATGCTGTGGGAACGGTCGTGCACATCGCTGGCGACAAGCGCCTCCATGACGGCGCGGTACTTGGCGGGGTCGCATTCGAGGCTGCAGATCTGGTGCAGGGAGCCAAATCGATTGATCGCCTGCGTTCGATGAAGGAAGGATATTGCGACGGCGGAAGCCAGTAGCGCCAGATAGATGATCCCCGCGGCAGGGGGTTTGAGCGCGATGACGGCGAGCGCCGCCGCGAAGACGGCAATCTCGGTTGGGATAAAGACGAGGCGGCGCTTCTTGATCCATGCGACATGTTGGTCGGCGACCTGTTGCGCGCTCAGGTCCTCGTAAGGCGATCGCTGCCATGACGGGCGCGTCCGGGTTGAGGGCGCGGGCGCGCAAGTCGCGGAAGTCGTGGACGAGGACGAGGGCGGGTTGGAGGCGGTGTCGTGCATGGGTGCTCCTGTCCTGGGGGCCGCTAGCCACGCGACGCGTTGGATTGCGTGACGGGGGACTGCGCGGCGAGGATTCGGCTGAAGCGTTGCGGCATATTGTAGCGTATGCGCAGGATGTATTGTTCAGGCGCCGCTGTGGCAAGGTCTTCTGCGGCAGCGGCGCTTCGTTCAGATGTGTCCGTCCAGACTCCCCATGTCTGGCGTTTGTCTTGCACATAGGGGCTGGTTTAAAGCGCCCGCTCGCTTTTCGCTGCGGTCGCGGGCGTTGCCGCCCCCATCGTAGTCGACGACAACGCCGACTTTGCCCCGTCGCTATGCTTGGGCGGTCTACCGGGATTGCGCGGGCTGTTAAAACGGTCCATAACGTCTTGAGCGTTGAGTAGGCGGGAGCTTCCCGCCTTCTCCGAGCGGATGGCCCCCTCCTTCACGAGCGCGTAGATTCTAGCGCGGCTAACGTTGAGGATGTCGGCGGCTTCCGCAACGGTCATGGTCTCAGTTCGTTCACATCCCGCTTCAACAAGAGCCATGATGCCCATCGCGATGCTGCCGGCGGATATGGCTCCCGCAGCTCCAAAGGATCCAATATGGGGGACGTCCTCTCCGGCTTCAAGTCGCTCGGCAATGTCCATGGTAAGAAGGTCTTGTGCCATATAGGCAGCGTCGGCAAGGCTGGTTCCTTGGGTGTAGAGATTGAGTTCTGGGAAGTAGACTTCATACATATCGTCATATGGGGTCAATATCGCCTCGTAAAGATATCTGTCCACTGCTGCTCCCTTCTGCATATCGATTCGCTCTCCCCGCGTCTTGGTGCGTTCATCTTCTAATGCCGTCTGCCCTTTTCTTGATATCGTTTTCTACGCCGGGCGATAGGTCGCCTCGATGGCGCGGAATACGAATTTTGGTTCCCCAGGGCATAACGAACGTGTCATGCCCCCGTCCGTGGTTGAGGAATACGCCGTCCCTTGCGAGAACGTATTAGACGGCGTCACGATATGTCATCGGCATCGGACGCCCCTTTAAAAAAATATTATAACTTGTAACGTTTTTGAGTTAGATGTTAGTAGTATCTCCATTTATCAACGGCCTATGCAAAAGGGCGCGCGAGGGTGCCGAGCGGTTAAAGGGGCACGCGGCGCATGCCGAAAAAACCCCGCCGAACGGCAGGCCCGCGCCGTAGCGAATTCGGTTACGCACACGCCCTTTGGTACAATCCGCCCTATCTGTTCGCCGTCGGTTGCAAGGAGCGCATATGGCAATCGTGGGCATAGACCTGGGCACAACCAACAGCTTGGCGGCGGTATACAAAGACGGGTGCGCGCAACTGGTGCCCAACCAGTTTGGCGAGTTCCTTACCCCCAGCGTGGTAAGCGTGGGCAAGGACGGCCGCGCCGTGGTGGGTCGCATCGCCCAAGAACGGCTGGTGACGCAGCCCCAAGATACCGTCGCGCGCTTCAAGCGCAAGATGGGCACCGACGCGGTGTACAACCTGGGCGGGCGCCGCTTCACGCCGGAAGCGCTCTCCGCGTGCGTCATAGGCCAGCTGGTGGCGGACGCGCAGGAGTTTTTGGGCGAGCGTGTGGACGAGGCGGTGGTGAGCGTTCCCGCCTACTTCGACGTGGCGCAGCGGGCGGCGACCAAGCGCGCGGGCGCGCTTGCGGGCGTTCGCGTGGAACGTTTGGTCAACGAGCCCTCCGCCGCGGCGCTGGGGCATCATTTCTCAAATGAGGGCGCCGTGGCCGCCGCCGCAGCGGACGGGTACCCGCCGGACGAGACCTTCTGCGTGTTCGACTTTGGTGGCGGCACGCTCGACGTCTCGGTGGTCGACTGCTTCGACAACGTGGTTAGCATCAGCGCGGTGGCGGGCGATAACCATCTGGGTGGGGGCGACTTCGACCTGTTGATCGCGCAAGAGACGTGTCGCATCAACGGCATCGGCCTCAACGCGCTAGAGGCCTCCCAGCGCGAGACGTTGCTGCGCGAGGCGGAGCGCGCCAAGCGCGAGCTTACGGACCGCGATTCCCATGCGTTTCTGCGCAGCTCCATCCCTGCGCTGCCCCAGGTGCTCCATCTAACCAACGAGAGGCTCTTCGAGCTCGCCGAGCCGCTGTTCACTCGCATCGAGCGCCCGCTCAAGCAGGCGGTGTATGACTCGGACGTGCCGGCAGAAGAGATCTCGCGCGCGGTGCTGGTGGGCGGATCCAGCCGCATGCCGGTGGTGCGCGACTACCTCGAACGTTTGCTCGCGGTTCCCGTGACCTGCGAGGAGGATTGCGATGTGGCCGTAGCGCTTGGCCTGGGCACCTACGTTGGCATCAAGCGGCGCGCGCGGGGCGTCGACAGCTTGGTGCTAACGGATATCTGCCCGCATTCGCTTTCGACCGACGTGCGCAACCCTCATCCGCCGTTTGAGCCCTTGGCATCCGTCCTCATCCCACGCAACACCACGCTGCCGGCGAGCAGCTCGCAGGTGTACGCCAATTCGCAGGTGGGTGCGCGAGAAGCTCGCGTGGCGGTGTACCAGGGCGAGAACGTGTACGCCAAGGACAACAAGCAGCTGGCAGAGCTCATGGTGCCCCTGCCGCGCAACGCTAGCGAGCAGGAGCCCTTTACCGTCACGTTCACCTATGACATCAATTCGATACTGGGCGTGGAGGTGCGCGTGCATTCCACGGGCGAGGTCACGCGTCGTGTCTACAACGGGTCGAGCTGGGACGAGGGCGAGGGCGTGCTGGCGACCCTGCAGGAGGTTCAACTGAGTGCGCGCATGGAGCCGGCACGGGTCGACGCGGAGCTGGCCCTGGAGCGCGCGCTGCGCGTGGCGGCCGAGGGTAGCGACTATGTCCGCGACTATTTACGCGTTTTGACCTGCGATTTTGCAAGCAGCTTGAATTCCAACAGCTTAAAGCTATTGATTATGAGAACACGCCAGCTCAACGCCGTGCTCGATCGCATCGAGGCTGACAAGGCGGACAACGCGTTCTTTAGGCATGGGGACGAGGGCAATTGCGGTGAGCCCGGTGGTCCTGGCGACAGCTTGGGTGAAGACGCCGGCGACGGTTCGCGTGGTTTGGACGATGACTTGGACGAGGAGCGCCTGTGAATATCTGGGACGTCTTGGAGATCGAGGCCACGTCGAGCGCCCGGGCGATAAAGCGTGCCTATGCGCGGCAGCTTGCCAAACATCACCCTGAAGATGACCCGGAAGGGTTCCAGCTGGTGCAGGCGGCTTATGAGCGCGCACTGCTTATCGCCCGCGGGGGCAAGGACGCATCCGAGGACGTGTCGCTCACGCTCCGCGCAAGCGTCGAAGCCGGGGCCGCCGCGCCGGAGGCCGCAACCACGGCGCCCGCGGCGACGACACCCGCAGCGACGGCCCCCGCGGTGACGGCACCCGCAGTGGGGGAGCCTGCGGTATTGGAGCCCAAAGCGGTGCCGTCCGCCGCTGACGTCACCGCCCCGCGTCCGCGTATCGCGCGCCCGGGCGGCGTTTTTGCTGACGTCGAGGCCGAAGCTGAGGCCGAAGCGGCTGCCGCGGCCCCAGCAGGCGACCCCGCGTGTGCCAGCACCGGCACCGAGCCCGACTTCATCCGCGAAAAGATACTGAGCGACATCCGGCATCGCGAGAACGCGCAGCGTTGGATCGATGACTTAGGCCATGATTTGAACAACAGCGGTGACGTCCTCGCGGCTTTGCGGCGTCGGCCCGCAGCGCAGTACATGGATGTGGACGGCGCGGACCAGGCTGCGGCGAACCTTCTTCGTCCATACGTAAGCCGCATGCGCCGGCGCGATTTGGACCAGCTTGAAGAGGCGCTTGGGAGCGCGGCGAAACAAGATGCGCTGCGTGCGCTGCTGGCGAGGCGTCGGGCGGAGCACACAAAGCATCGGAGAGATGTGCTGAGCGTGCTGGCGAGCGCGGTGGTGATCGCCGTGTTCTTATCGCTGCGCGTGGGACAGATAAGTCGTAGGACAGAGCTGCGACAAGAGGTGCAGCAGAGCATGGAACAGATGGGGCAAGAGGTTTTGGAGCGCCAGGACCTGCTGGATTCGCAAGATGTTTCGCTGAGCGTGCCCACCGCAACGCAGGAGGAAAAGCAGGCGCTGCAGGCGGTCGCGCAGGCTAACCGTACGGCGATCTTGGACTACCTGCGGCAGGCGTTTGGGGCTGAGTTCACGCTGGAGGAAGACCCATCGTTTGTTCCCGGGCATACCGACACGGTGATGGCGATGGCAACCGATCCGGCAGGTGCGCGCTACGCGGTGATGGCAGATGTGGACGAGGAGTGCCGCATAACCGAGATTCGCTCCGCCGTGGAGGTGGACGAGGAGGCTGTGCCTGCGTCTGCGGGCGATGCCATCTAAAGTAGGCCGCCGCGCGGGACACAGGTGCGCGGCTGCGCTAAGGCGCCGGCCATAGCGACTGCGGGCGAAGCACAGACAAGGATTTTCAACCACGGCCGGGCAGTAAAAAGGAACCGCGGGCTTATCCGGGGATGCTCTGAGACGCAGCGCGTCGAACGCATCCCCGGATAAGCCCGCGGCCCCTGTTTTGTGCCGGCGGCGAGCGGAGCTCCTCGTCCACCTACGCCTTACGAGCGCGACGACGGCCCATGAGGTAGGTGGCAATCGCCAGCGTCAACACGTGCGCCGCCACAAACGGCCAGCGCGTGGGGTTGGAGATGCTGGAGAGGCCCACGGCCAACGAGCTCGCAATGGCGATTACGGGCGCGATGGCGCGGCGAATGCGCGCGGCGCGGCTGGGCACGGGGCCGGCGGGGTCGTGGATTAGGGCCTGTACGTAGAACAGCGGCAGCACCAGCAAGGTGAGGCTTACGCTGACTTCTGAGATGTCGCCGTTGGGCAGCAGGTTGAAGGTGGTGACCACGGTGTGCACGGCCATCCAAAACAGGGTGGTGCCCAGCGCGATCGCAGCGGATACCAGGGGGAACTTGAGCGTCTTGTTCATGCGCAGGACGGCCTGGGAGCACGGAATCTCGTCGTGCAAGGCAAGCGCGTAGGGCATGCGCAAAAGCGACAGCACCAGGCCGTTGGCGGTTCCCACAACGGCGATCAGCGCGATAAGGTTGGGCAGGGTCGCGGCGCCCTCGCCAAAGAGCTCCACAAAGAGCATCGACAAGCTGGCGTCGCCGGCGGCCATGACGGTCTGCGGACCCAGCGTGCAAGAGACGCCCAAGAAGTAGCCAACGTAGAGGACCAGGATAATCGCCGGTCCGATGGTGAGCGCCAGCGGCAGGTTGCGCTTGGCGTTCTTGAGCTCCGGCGCGATGCTGGCGGCGGCGCTCCAGCCGTCGAAGGCGAAGGCGATGGGCGCGGCGGCGGCGATCCACCCGGTGCCGGCGGCGCCCGCGGTCTCTATGCCATGGACAATGTGCTGGGCGGGCTGGCCAAAGATGAGTCCCACCACCAGCACCACCACCAGCGGGGCCACTTTGGCGACGGTGGTGATGTTCTGCACGTAGCCGCCAAGCGTTGGCCAGCAGACGTTCCATACGCAACAGGCCAGCAAAAACACCACGCCAATGGTCATCTGCTGGGCAAAGGTACCCGCCAGGCCAAAGGTCATGCAGGCGTAGGCGCCCACCACCCAGCAGATGATGGCGGTCACCATGGGCAGGTACAAAAAGGTGAAGTGCCAGCCAACAAAGGTAAGGCGGTGCGGTCCCAAAAAGCGCTCGGCATAGGCGATGGGGCCGCCGGCGCCGTCGGTGCGCGAGGCGAAGCGAGCCAGGGTGAGGCCGCCAAAGACAATGGTGGTAGCGGCCAGTAGAAACATCGCCACGCCCAGGGCAACGTTGCCGCCCGTGGCGATCAAGATGTTGTCAGATTTAAAGAAGATGCCAGACCCAATGCAGATGCCAACGATCATGCACAGGGCGGTGGTGAGCGTGTAGCGCTCGACGTGAACGGTTTGGTTTTCCATCGCGCGGTGCCTCTACGCGTCCTTGGTGGCGACGCCCAGGATGGAGCACATGATGCTCACGATGATGGCGCCCACAAACGCGGACCAGAAGCCGGAGATGGAGACGCCCGAGCCCAGCAGGTTGACGGACAGCCAGCTAGCGAGCTCCAGCATGAAGCTGTTGACCACCAGCTGGAACACGCCCAGCGTAAGGAAGGTGACCGGCAGCGAGATCACGGTGACCAGTGGTTTGACCAGCGAGTTGACCAGGCCCAAGAACAGGCCGACAAAGGCAAAGCTCAGCCAGGCGTCCGTGGGGCCAAACGGCGCGATGCCCGGAACAATAAAGGTGGCGATGGCGATAGAGATGGACGTCAAGAGCCAGTTGAGAAGAAAGCGCATAGGGGTCTCCTGTCTGTGGACGAGAATCATCGAATGGTCCGCCAGCCCGTCGGCGGTGCGAGTTGGGGCGAGCCGGGGCGGGCGCGGGCAGACGCGCGGGTACGTGGGTGGACGCACCGAGACCGAGCGGTTGCGGTCTCGAGATTTCAAAGCCTATCACGCCATTTGTACCCAATCCTTGTCCGAGCGCCCCTCAAACGGAAATACATGAGTGTCTGCAGAAAAGCGGCCGCTCCGTTGCCAAACTGTTGCTATCGCCCTGCGCACGCGTGGTTGCGCGGACACGCAAGGGGGATAAGATGGTGGTGCCCCAAGCGGATGACGCCGCAAGCGCCCGCGGGGCCAACGTAGCAGCCTTGCCCCGCCGCGCCACGCCGCGCGCCGCTGTACGGCGAAGCTAAAAGAGCAAAGGGAGAGCATGGTGCAGACCTATACATATGGCGATGCCAAAACGGCGATGCCCGCCTGGGCGCAGGACGGCTCGCGCTGCATTTCCTTCTTCCTGTTCAACACGCAGGTGCATATGCACGCATATGGTGATGCCGCCGCGGACCCCACGGGTCGCCTCGCGGCCGCGGACCCAAACGCCGCTGCCGGTCCAAGCACCGCCGCGAGCTCTGAAGCCACCGCGCGCCTGGACGCCGCGCTCGTCGCCGCCCGAGACCGCTGCCTATTTTTCGAGCGCGCCTTCTCGCGCACCCGCGATGACTCCGATATAGCCCGTGCGCACGCCGCCTCGCCCAACGCCGTGCCCGTCTCGCCCCAAACGGCCCGCCTGGTCCGCCAGGCCCTGGGCTATTGCGAGCGCAGCCGCGGCAAGTTCGACATCACCATGGGCACGGTGACCTCGCTGTGGAACTTCCACACCGGTGAGGTGCCCAGCCGTCTCGCGCTGGCGCGCGCCCTGCCTCATGTGGACTACCGCCATATAGTTTTGGACGAGGAGCCTCTGGGTAAAGATTCTCCGGTCCAGGGTTCTCTGGACGATGATGCTTTGAACGCCGGCACCTCCCGCGCGCCCTCTTCAAACACGCCCTCGTCCAAATCATCCCAGCCCACCCTTGCCATCACCGATCCCCAAACCATCCTCGATCTGGGCGGCGTCGCCAAGGGCTACATCGCCGACGATCTCACCGACCTCTTTATCGCTCATGGCGTCGGCCGTTTTGTCATCAACCTGGGCGGCAACGTGGTGGTGCGCGGGGGCCGACCCGCGGACGCGTCCGCCCGGCCTCCCGTGGCCGCCGGCAGCCCCTGGCGCATCGGCATCATCAACCCGCTTGACCCCGCGCACAACCGGGCCATCGTGGACATGGCGGATGGCTCCGTGGTCACCAGCGGCATCCATGAACGGCGCTTTACCAAGGGCGGCGTCACGTACCACCACATTCTCGACCCCGCCACCGGCATGCCCGCCAAGACCGATCTCACCAGCGCAACCATCATCGCCCCGCGCTCCATGGACTGCGACGGCTACTCCACCACCGCCCTCATGCTGGGGGCGCGCGACGCCATCGACTTTGTGGAGTCGCTGCCCGGTATCGAGGCCGTGCTCATAGATGAAGCGGACGAGGTCTGGTGGACGTCCGGCATCGAGGAGAGGCTGTCGCTGGTGCCCACGTTGCCGCGGTTCTAGGTCGCAGCGCTCCAATTGCATATGTGGACGAATGGCCTGCGCGCCGCCCCCGGCTTCCTCCAGGGTGTGTTCGCCGCATGCTGCGGCTCAGAACACCCTGGAGGAAGCCAAGGCAGGCGCGCCAAAACGTCCTTCTGCCTAAGGCAAAGAGACATCCCTTCCTCTTATTTTTTGCCATACACGGCTTGCCTTGTCTCGGTCACCCGTAAGGCGGTACAACCTGGTCAACGGCTGCGATGCCCTCATGTGTACCGGACAGATTGCCCTAGGGCAAATAGCGGTTTAGGAGATAGGGATGAACGCAAAACGAGTCTTTATTCCAATTGCATTTGTGACATGCGCGTCTCTTGGAATTGTTCCGGCCGTCTACGCGGATGTTCCGTCAGCTCAGGTGACGCCTTTGGAAGAAGGGGTTGCTGTTGCGGGCGGCGTTCTGGGTACAGACTACACGATGGATGCCGCCACGAATACGCTTACGATTTTGTCTTCAACGCCTCTCACGGTTTCTGGTTCAGGTGAGTTGAGGGTGGCCATCGATGGCAGCGTTTCTTCTGCGAAGCTGCTGCTGGATGGAGCGCGGTTGGCTCTCCTGCGGGCGGCGCCGGATTGGGCGGCGCCGGCGGTAGCCGTAGCTCTTATGAGGGCGGCAAGTCGACTCCGGTTGGCACAATTCGCATTGAAGGCGGAATTGTACATGCCGCTGGCGGTCCAGGGGGTGCCGGAATAGGCGCTGGTAAAAACAGCGCTACTGGTAACAAACCTATTGAATCCGACGGCTATGTGACTGCTGGCCGTATTGAGATTGCAGGCGGAACGGTATATGCAGAGGGAGGTTCGGGCGCAGCGGCAATTGGCGGCGGGCAGAATACTGACGGCGGTGATATCAGTAGTACCGGGGGGTAATTGAACGGGCTGCATCGGTTGGAAAGACGGGCGAAGGCTGCCCCGTTGATCCTTCCGATGGAGTGAAAGTTAATCAGGTTGTTGTGAGCGGCGGTGTAGTTAAGCCGACGGATGGGGCGGGGAAAACAACTTTAATCCCGATGCATACCTTGCTGAAGGATCGGAGCATGACCCGCAGGCAGGCGAGATAAGCAGAAAGGTCATTTCCATTGGGGGTGCCTACTGCAAAACTCTTGCAGAGGCGATTGAAGCTTGGTCCAGCAAGGAAACCCCCATTGTACTGCACGATGATATTGTGATCGACAAGCCGATTGAGGTCTCCAAGTCCGTCTTCATTCTCGGGGACAATCATTGCGTTAGCGTTAAGTCTGATAAGGGGCAGCTATTTAACGTAAGGGCAGAAGGCGTGTCGATATCGATGGACGGCGTGAAGCTGTCTTTCGATGGCGAGTCTGTTCCAATAGAGACCCCGCTTTCCGCGTTGACTTCGATAGAGATGCAAGGCTGCACAATTGAGGCTGGATCCGACGAGGGAAAGATAGTCAATTTTGCTCAAGGTGGACCGGTTCGATATGAGTTTGTCAACAACACCGTGAGCGTTCTTTCACGTGGCTTGCTAGTCAACGTATATAACGGATCGCGCATTGTTGATAACGAAATTGATCTTTTGAGCTAACACTATTCTGATGCCTACAGTACGGGTGCAATCTCCCTTACCGCTGTTTCGGGTGGAGATGGCGTAGAGATCAAGGGTAATACGCTTAAGAACGCGAATCGCGTGCTTGGCGTTGATCACGCCACAATCGAGGGAACAAAGATCGCTTTTAGCAAAAATAAGATGGTGAATTGTCGATTTGCTTTCGAGTTTGATCCAAGAAATGAAGGCGTCGAGGATGCGGACGCCGGAACATATGACATCGAGTATAACTACTATTCATTTGATGGAAAGGCGATGGCGCCTCGAGTCGAGGACGCGTCTTCCTCGGGGAGTCACTTTGATGGCTCGACTGAATATGTACCCACTGGTGCGTCTCGCGTAAAGAATTCAGTCTATTACCTGCGCGATACCATGCGTGATCAAGATTTGAATACCTACGTCCCGCCCGTGACGCCGCCGACCCCGTCCGACAAGACCGAGGTCGAGAAGAACCCAGACGGCTCCACCACGACCACGGTGACCAAGCCCGACGGATCTCAAACCATCACGCACGAGACCGCCACCGGCACCGAGTCCGTGGTCAAGAAGGACGAGGACGGCAAGGTGGAGCTGCCGCTCGCCGACGCGGAGTCCGGATCGGACGTCGAGAAGGCATCGGTCGTCGAGGTCAAGGTTCCCGCATCCGTCTCCGATAAGGCGCCCGTCCAGGTGACCGTGCCCGTGGCTAAGGACGAGGGCGACGAGCTAAACTATGGCATCGTGGTGTTTGCGGTCGATGCCGAGTGCAACGAGACAGTGATCCCCAAGTGCACGGTCGACAAGGACGGCAACGTCGTCTTCGAGGCCACGGGCGACGTCACGATCAAGGTGGTCGACAACGCCAAGGACATGCCCGACGTGACCGACGCCGACTGGTTCGCCGGCGAGGTCTCCGACTTCGCCAGGGACGCCATGTCTTGGGCGGTCGTCGAGGGCCTGTTCAGCGGCGACGACGTGACCGGCGAGCTCAACCCCACCGACGGCGCCGCCCGCGCCGAGGTGGCCGCCGTGCTCATGCGCTTCATCAACCTGATGTACGCGTAAGGGCCGCGGGCAAGGCGGACCGGCCGGACCAGCTAGACCGGCCGGGCCGGGCGGGCATGTTGATTTGCCGCTAAACAAATGGCCGCCACACGGGGCCGGTGCCGCTGCGGGCGCCGGCCCCGCTTCTTGCGCGATTCCCCTCAGCGCGCTTTGACCAGGAAGGCCTCCCGTCAGGCCGGGGCGCCCACCGGCTTATCTAAGGGATGCTCTGAGGCCCGCCAGGGCCGAACGCACCCCGTGATAAGACCGGTGGGGCCACGGCCGTGCGTCAACCCTTCCTCGTCCAAATACCCGCATGTATATTCCTCGTCCAAAAATTAGGTACCGCCGTTCTTCACCAACCGTCCACCGTTGGTGGTTACGTGCAACGCTTTATTTAAGTGGTGTGCTACACTTGCTTGGTTTACTGCGGCTGACGCTGCATATAATGAGCGACATGGTGAATCGACATAGTCGAGAAGCCGGTTTAGGGGAAGAGACCTATGAATATTGAAAAGATGTTCGAGCGCCCTGACGTCGAGCAGCTGGTGCATGCGTTCTCCCTGCTTGAGAACGAGGACGACATCAAGACGTTTTTGACCGATCTGTGCACGCCGCGCGAGATTTGCGACTTCGCCCAGCGGCTGCAGGTTGCACGCTATTTGGACGAGGGCGAGCCGTACGTTGAGGTGCAGGCCAGGACCGGCGCTTCGTCCACCACGGTGAGCCGCGTGTCCAAGGCGCTGAACGGCGAATACGGCGGGTATCGTCGTGTGCTGGTGCGCTTTGGCGACGACGTGTAGAAGCGGCGGCTCGCTGTTTGGCCGCGATGCGCGCGGTTTGACATCGGGCTTTGCGCAGTGCTTGTCACGGCATCATTCGGCATCCTGCTTTGTGGGCGGGGTGCCGTTTTTGTTTTCATGTCCGCACGAACGTGTAGCATAGAATGACATGTAATCGATAGGCTGGTTTGAAGGTCGGGCCGTGCCGGGCATGGCCGACGGCGGTGCAGAGGCGTCGTGACGGGCGAGGGCGAAGGTGAAGAGGCTGTGGCGTTTCAGTTGATATCTACGCGGGCGGGTGCTTGCCTGCTTGAGCAGGAGATCTCTCTTATAAGCGATGCCGTGCGCGCGTGCGGGCACGCCGTGCTGCTGGTTCCGTCCCGCCGCGAGCGCGATGCGTGCCGAGCGGCTCTGGCACGTGCCGGTGTTGGCGTTGGCGTTGATGTGACCACTCCGCCTTTGTGGATAGAGTCGCTTTGGGAGCTTATGGGCGACGGCCGCCGCATGGTCAAGGGCATTGAGCGCAACATGCTTATGGCAGACGTTGTGGCCGCGCGTTCTGCGGATGACCTGGCGCCGCTGCGCGCGAATCCCGGCACCGTTCGCATGCTGGCGCGCATGGCCCGCGACCTGCTTCCCTATGCTCATGGGGCGGATCGAGGCGCGGGCGCCGCAGCGGTGGGCGAGGGCGGCGGGGCGCTTGCTGGCCTGGCTACGCCGGCTGTTCCGGGTGTGCCAGCTACGCCGGCTGCTCCGGTCGAGTTTGCGGACGATGATTCCGAGCGCGTGGTGCTTGAGCTGCTGGACGCGTATGCGGCCGCGCTTGATAGCCGGCAGATGATTGAGCCCGTGACGGCTGCAGAGCAGCTGGGCGCCATGTTTGATGACGGCTTGCCCGTATGCGCCCGCTTTGTGGTGCTGCGCGACGTGACCATGCTGCCCGCGCGCGACTGGCGCTTGCTTTCTCGCGTGGCGCGCATGGGCGAGGTCCGTCTGCTGCTGAACCCGCAACAGGCGTCTTTTGCCGAGGATATTCGGGCGCATGTTGCATGCGAGGGTCCGCTCGACCTTGATGCGGTGACGCTCGCCGCGGGCCGTGCGACGGCTGCGCCTGCGGCGGGGGAGACGCGGTCCGCTGCGGATGAGGAACTGCCGCATGCCGCAGAGCCTCGCTTCTTAGAGGTGGCCGGCCCGCATGCCCGCGACCGCGCGTATGCGGACGAGATTGCTCGTCTGGCGGCAGAGCGCACCGCTTCTTGCGGGGCTGCCGCGGGCGCGCGGGGCGGCCAGGTCAACGTCGCTGCGGTGTGCGCCAAGCCCTCAAAGTTGGCTGCGGACCTGGCACCGTACCTGGCCGCGCGCGATATCGCCGCTACGTGCACGTACTTTGCGCGCTTTGGGCAGACGGCCGTGGGCAGGCAGTTTGCGGCGCTGTCCGATGTGGTGGAGCGCATGCAGGCCGTTGAGAACGAGGAGGCCCCCGGCGCCCTGTGGTGGCCGGCGCCCGAGCTGACCGACTGGTTGTACTCGCCCATATCTGGTGCGGACGCATCCACCGCCCGCATGTTCGATAAGAAGATTCGTCAAAACCGCTGCATGACGCCGCAAGCGGCCCTGCGTGCGCTGCAGAGCCACCAGGGCAGGATCAATGCAGCCCGCGCTAAGCTGGATGCGGGCAACCCCTTTGCTGGCGTGCCCGCGGTTTGCGCCGACGTGGTGAACTACCTGTGGCAGGGCCGTCCCGTCTCCGCCTTCAAGTCGATGGCGGCGGCTGCCCGCGCCCTGCCCGCATTCGCGCACGGCTCTGATGCCGGCAACGTGAACGCCGCCGTGGAGGCCGCGATGGCAGACGCCGCGGCGGACGCCCTCATGAACACGGCCCGCTTGCTGGATGTGTCGCAGGCCGTTGCCGCGACGGCATTGGACGGCGTGTGCGTGGTGGTGGAGGAGCGAATCGCCGCCCGTCCGCCGCGCGAGGATGCCGACGGGGGCGCCGATGCCGGCGCGGGCGCTGCCGCAGCCGACGCCGCGTCGCAGGTCCTCGTCCACTTTATGACGCCCGCAGACGCCGCGCTGCTTGAGCCGGGCAGCGTCGACGCCATGCTGCTGGCAGATGTTGACATAGAGTCCTATCCGCTCAACCGGCCGGAGGGCCCGTTGGTGACCATGCAGCAAGCGCGCGGAGTTCCTACCGTTTCGATCGATTCCGCCGCTCGCCTGCGAGACCTGTTTGGCCGGGCCCTTAGCGCCCCTTGCGCCGCAACGCTGACCCGCGTCACGCATGACCGGCAGGCAAAAGATCGCTACCCGGCGGCGATCTGGACGGAGCTGCTCGCCCGCGCGCAGGCGTCTAGCAAAGAGGATTCGTCCACGTTGCCCCTGGTGCGGTCCGTGGGCGAGGGCGATGTCGCCGCCAATTTCGACCCCATGGCGTGCCGCGATATGGAGGTGCGGCAGGTGGAGTGCCTGGCACCTCAGCGCCTGTCGAGCGAAGCCGTGCCCTATTTGGTTTTGTACCGCCGCGATCCCGCCAATCCGGATGGGCCGCTGGTGCCGCGCCAGCTGTCCGCCTCGCAAATCGAGAGCTACCTTACCTGCCCGCTGTGCTGGTTTATGGGCTCGCGCGTTCGCCCGCAGGGGCTGGACGCCGGTTTCTCCAACATGGAGAAGGGCAATTTTGTGCACGACGTGCTGTTCCGCCTGCACGCGGAGCTTATGGAGGACGGAACGGGTCGCGTGACGCCGGCGAATCTGGACGAGTGCCTGCAGCGTCTGCGCGGCGTGTTCGATGCGGTCCGCGCAGAGCATCAACGCGGCAAGACCTCCAGCTCTGGCGCGTTGGTGCCGTTGTCGCGCACGGAGAGCCTGCAGGTGGATGACATTTTGCCGCAGCTAGAGGCCGCGCTTCGCTACGAGGCGGACGCGCTGGCGCCGTTTGCGCCCGCCTACCTGGAGTACTCGTTCAACGAGCTGGGCGTGGACTACGCCGGCCGCCCGTTGGGAGGCCGCATCGACCGCGTGGACGTGGACCAAAACGGGCGCGCGGTGGTGATCGACTACAAGCATCGCTCCGACGTGCGCGCGTTCCAGGTCAAGGACCCCACGGTGGAGAACAAGGCGGGCGAGGTGCCGGCGGATGACCCGGACTGGTTGCCCGCTCACGTGCAGTCGCTCATCTACGCGCAGGCGCTGCGCCATTCCAGCCTGGCGCTGGATTCGCGCGCCGCGCTGTACTTCTCTACCAAGAGCAAGTCGCCCGCGTTGAACGGCGCCGCATCCGCAGAGCTGGTGGTGGTCGGCGCGGACGCGGAGCTTGACCCCGGCATGATCCCCGGTCTCAAGCGCGGTTTTCCGGACGAGGAAAACGGTGGCACCATGGGCTTCGATGCGCTGCTTGACCGCGTGGAGGCAACGATTACCCGCAAGCTTGACCAGCTTGAGGAGGGCGACATCCACGCCTCGTCCACGCGGCAGCAAAGCTGCGACTTTAACCACACCCTAGGATTCAAGCGGAGGAACGCGTAAATGGACCTATCAACGCTTATGCCCCAGCAGCGCGACATCGTGACCACGCTGGACCGCAAGCTTTTTGTGTCCGCGGGCGCGGGTTCGGGCAAAACCTTTACGCTGACACGCCGCATCCTGTGGGCGCTGTCGCCGGAGTCCGGCCCGTTTGTCGATGGTCTTGACCAGGTGCTGGCCATCACGTTTACCAAGGACGCCGCCGCGGAGATTCGCGAACGCGTCCGCGCCGCCCTGGTGGCAGAGGGAATGGAGCGCGCCGCGCTGTCTGTGGACGATGCCTGGATATCGACCATCCACGGCATGTGCTCGCGCATTTTGCGTGCCCACGCGCTTGAGCTTGGCATAGACCCGGAGTTCTCCGTGCTAGAGGATCCGGGCGACCTTATGGACTTGGCCGTGGAGCGCGTGCTTTCTCGCGAGGACTCGGCTTATGGGGACCTGTTTGGCTGGTACCCGCTTGCCGGCGAGTCCGCGCCGGGCGGTTTTGGCGGCGGCACCAGCGTGACCTCGCTGCTGCGAGTGCTGCTAGAGAAGGCGTCCGCCGCGCGCAACGGCTTTAGCGACCTGCGCATGCTGCAGGGTTCCGTTAACCTGGACGGCCTGGCGGACGCGTACCGTGGCTGCATGGGCATTACCGCCGGTGCCACCAAGACGGCGGAGGCCGCGCTCGCCGCGATCGAGGCGTTTGAAGCGGGCGAGAAGACCGTGGGCAACCTCATCGCCTGCATGATGGCCTGCAAGCCGCCGCGCTCAAGCAAGAACCTGCCTAAAGAACAGGTGAACCTGCTCAAGGCCGAGCAAGCGGACGCCTTTGTGAACGCCTACCTCGCCTTGGGCTCGCGCGCCACCCAGCAGCTGCTTGAGATCGCGCATGCGGTGTTTGACGAGTACAACCAGCTGAAATTCGACCGCTCCGTGCTGGACAACAACGACCTGCTCCGCCTTACCTACCAGGCTCTGCACGACAACCCCGCCATGCGCGAAGATTACGGGTCGCGCTTCAAGATGGTGATGATCGACGAGTTCCAGGATACCGACCAGCAGCAGGTGGACCTTATCAACTTCCTCACCGGCGAGGGCGGCCGCGCCCTGTGCACGGTAGGAGATGCCCAGCAGTCGATCTACCGGTTCCGCGGCGCGGAGGTCGATGTGTTCCGCCGTGCCCAGGCGCAGGTGGAGGCTGCCGAAGGCGCCGACGGTGCTGCGGGCGCCGGTGCTGCGGGCGCCGGTGCTGCGGGTGCCGCCGCCGGCCGCGTGGTGCAGCTGGTCAAGAATTTCCGCAGCCATGCCGAGATCTTGGATTACGTGGCAGCCATCTTCGACGGAACGCCCCAGGGCCGCGGCGGCCTTATGCAGGGCTTCCTCAACCTGCAGGCGCACGATGGCCGCAAGGACGGCATGGTCGCCACCGGCGTGAACCGTCGTCAGGCCCTGCTGGTCGCGGGCGGCAGCACGCAGGAGCGCGCCCAGGCCCGCGCCCAGGCCATCGCCCGCCGCTTCCGCGAGCTGGCGGACGCGGGCCAGCCCGTGGGCGGCATGGTCTTGCTGCTTGGCGGCATGCCGCGTGCCAACATGTACGCGGACGCCTTCCGCGCCCAAGGGCTCGACTGCGTCATCTCGGGCGGTTCGGTCTTCGCCCAAACGCAGGAGGCCGCTGCGGTCCGCGCGCTGGTGTGGACGCTGGCAAACCTTGCGGATACCGCGCAGGGCCTGGCGCCGCTGTTGGCGTGCGACATGTTCTCGCTGGGTGCGCAGGAGTTTCTGGCCCTGGCGACCGCGAAGGACGAGCAAACTGGTGAGACCCGCCGCCGCAACATAGACGCCGGCCTCATGAGCGATGAGGACGCGGACGGCCTGCGCGACCTGCCGCTGGTGGACCGCGCCCGCGCCGTGCTGCGTCCCGCGCTTTCCCGTGTGGGCCGCGACTCCCTTGCCGCGATCGCCCGCGACGTGGTGAACCAGTCCGGCTGGATGGTTCGCTTGGCCGGCCAGGGGGCGGAGGGACGCGCCCGCGCCGCCAACGTGCTCAAGGCGCTGGATGCCATCGCGGAGGCGGAGGCTCAGTTGGGTCCCGCGCCGCGCCAGGTCGCCCTTGCCTACGATAGGTTCCTGGAGGGCAAGCAGGCCCCCGGCGCGCTCAACGAGGAAGGCGGCAACGCGGTGCGCATCATGACGGTGCACGCCAGCAAGGGCCTGGAGTTCCCGGTTGTCGCCGTGGCGGAGTGCTTCTCCATTAGGTCCGGCAACGCCAAGCTGCAAAGCCTGCGAGATGATGACGGTTCTATCAGCTTGGTCGCGCTGCCCAGCCAGTTTCCCTCGGCGCGCTCGGCGGACGGTGCGTACATCAAGGGCGATGACGTGGCGAAGGAGTTCAAGAAGTACCTGGGAGGCTCCAGTGCGTGGCTTACCAGCGAATATGCGGACGATGTGTGCGCAAGCGATTCCGCTGCGGGCGCATGGCTTGCCATGAGCGAGCGCGAGACCCGGCTTGAGCTGCAGGAGCGCGAGCGCTTGCTCTACGTCGCCATGACGCGCGCCCGCGAGTACTGCCTGCTCGCCATGGACGCGCCCGTGCGATCGGTAAACAAGCAGCCGGTGCTCGACCTGCGCGATGATATCGACCTCACGGGTCGCGTGCTCGAGCAGATTCTTCCCGCCGGCTCCGCGCTCAACGGCGGCATGCTGTGTTTTGAGGATTCTCGCCGTGGCGACTTCGAGTTGCTTGCGCTGCAGGACTTCGCGTGCGGCGATGCGGCCTACACGCAAAACTACTCGGTGGAGGATGGCTGCTTCATCGGCGAGGACGCCGCTGCTGCGGACGCCGGCGCTGCGGACACCGCGGCCGCAGCCGGCACCGCCGCCGTTGTTGCCGCCGCCGGCGACGCCGCAGCTGCGGGGGAGACCGCCTGCGACCCCATGGCGGACGACGGTGAGGCGCCGGATGCGTTTACGCTGGTGGCTCCCGCCGCCTGCCCGTGGCGAGCGAGCGTGGCCTCGCGCGCCCCGCGTGAATCCTACAGCTACTCGTCCATAGCCAAAGAGCTGCATGGGGAGGATGAGGACCGCGCGATGCCCGCCCCCTTTATCGATGCTCCGGAAGATGCGGATGATTTCGAGGCGTTCGAGCCCCTGGCCGTGATGGGCGCCGACGGGCGGGCCGCCGGCGAACAGAACTCTGCGGAAGCCGCCGATGCCGCCGTCTCTCGCGACGGCGACCCCACGGCGCTGGGCAGCGCGTTCCATGCTGCTTGCCAGTGGATGGTCGAGATGGGGGAGGACCGCGTGCCCACCGCTCGCCGCGACGCCCTGGCGCGCTATTGGGGGTGCACGCCTGCGCAGCGCGAGCGCTTAGATGCGGCGCTTGATCGTTGGTGCTCGTCCGCCATTCGCTCCGAGGCGCTGGCCTGGCCGCAGGTCCGCGCGGAGGTGCCGTTCTTCTCGCTGGGCGCGGACGATTTGACGGAGCGTTTCGGCGAGTTCGCGGAGGGCGCTATCGACCTGTTGTGCACCGATCCCGATGACCCCGCCCGCGCGCTGGTGATCGACTACAAGACCGGCGGGTCTTCGCAGGAGACGCCTGAGCAGCTGCAAGATAAGCACGCCCTGCAGGCGCATGTGTACGCGGACGTGCTGCACAAGGCGGGGTTTGAGCGGGTTGACCTTGCGTTTGTGCGTGTGGAGGTGGAAGACCCGGCAGCTCCGGGTCAGCCCCAGGTTGTGAGCTACCAGATGTAGCGGACGAGGGCGCGCGTGCCGGTATGGTGGGCGCGCGACCGCGTCCCTCGTCCAGAGAACCGAACAGGCTATGTTGCTTTGGGCGATACCGCGTTGCGGTCAAGGCGGCGTCTGCGCGGTCGGTTAGAATCGATAGCGTTCAAAAAGGGGCTTGCGCGGCGGTGGGGCTGCGCGGGCCCTGACGAATTCTCAGCACATCAGATCGGAGTTTACGCACATGGCATTCGTCCACCTTCACAACCACTCCGAGTATTCGATGCTCGATGGCGCCACTCGTATCAAGGACATGGTGGGTCGCGCTGTCGAGCTTGGTATGCCGGCAGTTGCGCTGACCGACCACGGCTACATGTACGGCATCCCCGAGTTGGGCCTTGCGTGCGACGCGGTTAACCATGGCACGCCGGAGTACAAGACCTGGAGCCACGACAAGTCGTTTTTGGAGAAGGGCCGCCGCGCAGAGTTGGAGGAGCCCGATCCGGAGAAAGATCCGCGCGCCTACGAGCAGTTCCATAAGGATATGGCCGCGTGGGACGCCGAGGGCAGCGTTGACTCGGTAAAGCCGCCGCTGGTGATCAAGCCCATCTTTGGCTGCGAGGTCTATTTCACGCCGGATGACACCTTGTCGCGCGACAAGAAGCCCGAGCTGTACCACATGGTGCTCTTCGCCCGCAACCAGACCGGCTACGTTAACTTGATGCAGACCGTCTCCGAGGCGGCCGTCGACGGCTTCTACTACAAGCCGCGCGTCACCCTGGACAACCTGCGCCGCCACCGCGAGGGACTTATCGCGAGCTCGGCCTGTATCGCCGGCATCATCCCCAAGATGATCGACCGCGGCGACCTGCCTCGCGCGCTCGAATGGGCGGAGACTTTCCGCGACCTGTTCGAGCCCGGCTGCTTCTACATCGAGATCCAGGAGCACGGCATCACCACGGACTCCGGCATGACGGACGAGCAGATGGACCGTCAGCTGATCGAAATCGCCAAGCAGATAGGCGTCAAGGTCATCGCTACAAACGACTTCCACTACCTTACCCGCGACGACGCGCCGGTGCAGGACGTCATGATGTGCATCGGCATGAACTCCAAGGTGGACGACCCCAATCGCATGCGCATGCAGGGCTCGGAGTTCTATATGAAGTCCGAGGACGAGATGCGCGCGATGTTCCCGTACTGCCCCGAGGCGTGCGACAACACCGTCGAGCTGGCCGAGAAGTGCGACGTCGAGCTGGACTGGGACAGCATCATCCTGCCCAACTACCCGCTGCTCGATCCCGGCGAGACGCATGAGAGCCAGTTCCGTCGCGAGTGCGAGGAGGGCTTGGCGCTGCGCTACGGCGAGGACTGGGACGGCAAGGAGATCGGCGGCGTCAACATCCGCGAGCGCTTCGAGTTCGAATACAAGGTCATCTGCGAAAAGGGCTTTGCCGCGTACTTCTTGATTGTTGCGGAGTACGTTCGCTGGGCTAAGCAAAACGGCATCGGCGTCGGCCCGGGCCGTGGCTCGGCTGCGGGCGCACTGGTCGCCTACGCGATGGACATCACCACCTTCGACCCCTTGAGCAACGGCTTGATGTTCGAGAGGTTCCTGTCGCCCGAACGTACCGAGATGCCCGATATCGATATGGACTTCGACGATGAGCGGCGCCTGGAGGTGGTGGAACACGTCCGCCAGCTCTACGGCCCCGAGAAGGTTACCCACGTCATCACGTACTCGACCATCAAGGCCAAGCAGGCCATCAACGACTCGGCCCGCGTTTTGGACTACCCGGTCTACATGGGCCAGCGCCTGTCCAAGATGGTGTCGAGCGACCCCTCCGTCAAGCTGCGCCAGGTGCTGGAGAAGGTGCCGGGCAAGGAGGACCTCTACAACCCGGACTTTGAAGAGGCGTACAAGCGCGACGATGACGCGCGCCGCATCATCGATACCGCGCTCTCCATCGAGGGCTTGACGCGCGGCGAAGGCGTGCACGCATGCGCGGTTCTAATCTGCCGCGACGCGGTCAACGAGCACGTCCCCACCAAGCTGGACACCAAGGGCGGCGTCGAGATCACCCAGTACGAAGGCCACACGGTCGCGGACATGGGCCTGCTCAAGATGGACTTCCTGGGCCTGCGCACCCTGACGGTCATCTCCAAGGCCAAGGCCAACATCAAGGCAAACTACGGCATCGATATCAACCCCGACGAGATTCCGTTCGACGACCCCAAGATCTTTGAGCTCATGAGCGCCGGCCGTACCGCGGGCGTGTTCCAGGTAGAGTCCGCAGGCATGACCGCGACCATCAAGAACATGAAGCCCACCGAGTACAAGCACGTGGTCGCTCTTATCGCCCTATACCGACCGGGCCCGCTGGGTGCAGGCATGGTTACCAGCTACATCAACCGTATGAACGGCAAGGAGCCGGCGGTCTCCTACGACCCGCGCCTGGACGGCATCTTGGGCGAAACCTACGGCACCATGGTCTACCAGGAGCAGGTTATGCTCATCTCGGTCGAGATGTGCGGCTTCTCCAAGGGCGAATCCGACTCGCGCATCCGTAAGCCGGTTGCTAAGAAGAAGATCAAGATGCTGACCGACCAGGTCTTCAAGTGGTCGGACGGCGAGGACGAGACCATCTACGACCACTGGATGAACGGCGCGGAGCGCAACGGCTATAAGCGCGAGGTTGCCCAGCGCATCTGGGACGACGTTCTCGAGTTCGCATCCTACGCGTTCAACAAGTCGCACTCCGCCGGCTACGCGATCCTGGTTATGCAGACCGCTTGGCTCAAGGCGCACTACCCGCACGAGTACATGGCGGCGGTTCTTACCTCCTACACCGGTAAGACCGAGAAGATCGTTCACTACGTCTCCGCGTGCCGTCACGACGGCATCCCCGTCCTGCCCCCTGACGTCAACGAGTCCGGTAAGGAGTTCACGGCTACGGCCGAGGGCGTCCGCTTCGGCCTTGCCGGCATCCGAGGCGTGGGCGAGGGCGTGGCGCAGGCAATCATCGACGAGCGCGAGGCGAACGGTCCGTACAAGAACCTGCACGACTTCGTCGAGCGCGTGGACTCCAGCCAGGCGAACCGCCGCGTCATCGAGGCGCTTATCCGAGCGGGCGCGTTCGATAACTCCGGTTACCCGCGCCGCCAGATGATGCACTTTGTGGACAAGGAGAACCCCGAGAACATCATCGACGCCGCCGTAAAGCGCCAGAAGGACCGTGCGAACGGCCAGACCTCGCTGTTCGATGTGTTCGGCGATGTCGAGGGTTCCGGCTTCGAGGTCGTTGTTCCCGAGCCCGATGGCCAGGAGTGGGACCGTCACATGAAGCTCTCCCAGGAGCGCGACGTATTGGGCATCTACGTCTCCGACCATCCGCTGCGTCCTTACGAGTACGCCCTGGGCAAGGCACGCGAGTTCTCGCTGTCCCAGATCGATACCGGCTATGAGACCGCGTCTCCCACCGGCGAGGGAACCATCAACCAGGAGATTCCCGAGGGCAAGCAGTTCTGGTTCGCGGGCATGGTGTCCGACGTTTCCAAGCGCGTCACCAAAAATGGCGACCCCATGGCAATCGTCACCTTGGAGGACATGGAAGGAGAGGCCACAGTGGTGGTCTTCCCCAAGACCTACAAGGAGGCGGAGGGTTATCTCTACGGCGAGACCGATCCCGAAACTGGTGCGGTGCTCTCCGATGCGTTCATCCGCGTCCACGGCAAGCTCGAGCGCTCCGACCGCGGCGACCAGATCATCGCCCAGGAGATCTTGCCGCTGGAGCTCAACGAGGAGACCAACCGCCCCAAGGTCTTCGAGATCATGGTTCCAAGCTCGCGTTTTAGCCAGTCCAACATGTCGCGCTTAGCGACGGTGCTCGCCACCAACCCGGGCGGCGACCGTGTCGAGCTCTTTATCGAGCAGGCAGATGGCCAGACCATGCGCGCCGAGATTCCCGCGCGCGTGAATGCTCGTTCGATCCCGCTGCTCGCCGAGGTCAAGGGCATCGTGGGCGTGAAGGGTCGCGTTACCATCATCTAATTGCGAAGAGGGCCGCCTTTGCGGGCGGCCTTCTTCGTCTTTTGCAGCGAAGGGCTTTGTTGTAAAGAGTCGAGTATGCGGTTTGACTGGATCTTTATTCATGTTTTTGCCTCATTTTAGCTCGCTGAAAAACCGTTGCCTTTCGCTGTGGCAGCTGAGGGCCACGAGGTGGGTACGAACCCGTTTGGCCAAAGGAGGAAAGTTCCCCTTTAGTGCCATGGGGACTGTCTTAGAGCCATCCTCTCGAGACTCGAGCCGTTTGGTGCTTTCTTTTTTGTCAGAGGTCACGCGCAAGAGCGCTTCAAGCTTTTGAATAATAGTTGCAGATTCGAGTAAAACGTAATTTATACAACAAGTATACTAATTGCATAAAAATCGAGCGGTTGGGTTTTACCCACCTCGTGGCACTCAGCTGCCAACCCGATCGAGGACGGTTTAATGTCCATCATTTCCGGGTGTTACCCAAGAGCCGATTGGACAGTTTTGCTCGACGTGCGGGTCATTATCGAGAATATTTCTCAATTGCAGGCAAGAGCCGAGCCCTTAGCACGGTTTGCAGCGCCTCATAGCTTTTACTGAGCGTTCGCAGGCGTACATGCAGCACCTTTGCCAGCTCTTGGAGGAACTTGCCATAGAGGTGGTCTTGGACAAGGTTCTCGTACCACACGGAAAGGATGGTCCACCCCGATCCCGAGAGCGTGTTTTGTCTCCGGTCATCGCGCGCGGTCTTTTCTATCGAGTGCGCATCCCTGCCTTTGTACTCCAGTCCCACCTTTGCCTCGGGGAACGCCACGTCAACGTACTTGGTTCCCTGGGACGTGACCACGGGATGGTTAAGGCTGATGGGTCCCAGGTTCTGTCCTCCAAGGTGCTTGGGCAGGCTGAGCATCATGGCGAGTGCCGTCTCCATGGGGGAGTTCGATCCATCGCGAACGTGCCGAAGCGCCTTGCGGGCCACATCGATGCCGGGCCGCCCTGTAAGGTCGTCGACCACGCGCTGGATCTTCTCTGTCGATGTGGCGCACACCGCGTTGGAGATATAGCCGTCCCAGCAATCGCTGATGAGGTAGGTGCCGCACAGCTCGTAGCCAAGCTCTATAAGGTCGATCGCGCCATAGTCGGGGGAGAGGGCAAGGTCGCAGAAAAGCAGCTCCGGCCCGGTGATAAGCGGTCCGCCGTGTTCGCTGCGCAAAAGCGTTTGGAAAGGCAACGGACGCTCCCTGATGTGGTAGACAACGTCTTTACGCGCATAGCGAAGCCGTTTTGTAGGAACAAGGATGTGGTACGGCTCTTCCTTTAACCCAATGCGCGCCATATCGTCATGGAGCATGATTGGATGAGGGATGGGCGTGTCATCCAGCTGCGAGCAGCGGGGGCCGTCCAGCAAGGTGGGCAGCAGCCGTCCGCTCGATCTAAGTGCCTCAAGGGCTGATGTGTTGCAAATACAGATACTCATGCCGCGAATGCTATCTTGCAGCGCGCCCGCTCAGTGTCGTTCAATTCTTCCAAAAAGTATTGCTGCGGCACACCCGTATCTATGCAGCATTGCGTTTCCGCAGGTGGATGGCGATGTTCGTATCAAAGAAAAAAAACTCGCCAGAGACCTCAATCTCCAGCGAGTTCATCAAATGCATGCAAATAGAAGTGCCGTCTTTGCAGGTCATGGCAAACTGCCATCGCCTGCCGGGTCATTCGATTAGGAAACCTTTTCCACCTTGGTGCCGCAGCGCGGGCAGGTCACGCGAATGTGGCCCTTGCCGCGCGGAACGGAAAGAATGGCGCCGCAGGTCTTGCAGCGGAAGAACAGCGTGGTCTTGCGCTCGCGCCACATGCGCTCGGCGGTGCGCTTGGTGCGGCCAAAGTCGGGGCCGGAGCCCTGTGCGGGGCGTTGCGCGGACGCGCTCGATGCGGAGCGCGGGCCCTTTTCGCGGTCAAGCCAGCCAATGTGCGGCCCTACAACCGGAATCTTGCGTGCCAGATCCAAGAACATCTGGTTCTCGCGCTCGCGGGCCGGAATGCTCTTGGAGAATGCGCGCAAAATCGCCAGGACCACCACCACAAGTGCGATCCAAGAAAGCGGCGCCAGGCTGGCAAGCGACCCTATCAGGGCGAGAACCATGCCAAGCACGCCAAGGCTAAGGGTAAGGTCATCGACGCCGTAGCGTCCTTTCATAAAATCCTGCATGTGCAAGCTCCTTCACTATGGTCAAAGACCAATTATGCCCAATGCTACGCCACCCAACCCGCCGCGCCGACCTAAAAGCGCAAAAAAGCGGCATCCTCGCTCCATTTTGTGGACGAGGATGCCGCTAGGGTGCCTTACGGCATTGTGAAAAGGGTTTGCCATTGGAGAAATAATCGGCCCATCTGGCGAGCCCGCGCAGTTTGCCGCGTAGCTCGTGGTCCTACTTCACGAGCTTATCGATGACCTTCTCGATCTCCTGCAGTTTCTGCTCCTTTTCCAGCGGCGAGCCTGAGTCCGCCGCCTTGCGCACGCAGTGCTCGATATGGGCTTTGAGGACGTCGGCGTTTACGCGGGCGAGAAGCGACTGCGTCGCCATCAGCTGGGTGGATATGTCGATGCAGTAGCGGTCCTCCTCGACCATGCGCATAATGCCGTCGATCTGGCCGCGCGCCGTCTTGAGCAGGCGCATCGTGCGATCGTGGTCTGCCATCATGGCGCAGCCCGCCCTAGGCTTCGGTGACGCTGAGGGCGTGGAATTTCTCGCCAGCGGCATGTACCGCCTGAGCGAGCAGGTTGGTGTCGACGGCCTCGCTGGTCTCGACTTCAACGGTCTGGGTCTCGTGGTCGGCGTCGGCGCCGGTCACGCCGGCGACCTTCAAAAGCTCGGTCTCCATAGACGCGTCGCAGTGGCCGCACATAAGGCCTTCGGTCTTGATGATGTACTTCATGGTGTCGTCCTTTCAATCAAAGGTGTAATGCCAAGGGTGTATAGAGGCGCATGCCAGAGGTGCATGCCAAGGAAGCGGCGGGGTCGCATCGTCGCATATTCGCGCGTGCGGACACCACGCTGCTACTCGCTCGCCCTAAATCCGCGCAAGCGAAGGGCGTTGCCCACCACGCATAGCGACGAGAGGCTCATCGCCGCAGCGCCAAACATGGGCGAGAGCTGCCATCCCAAGATGGGGAAGAAGACGCCTGCCGCCAGCGGGATGCCAAGGGAATTGTAGAACAGGGCCCAGAACAGATCCTGTTTGATGTTGCGGATGACGGCGCGCGAAAGCTCGATGGCGCGGGGCACGTCAAGAAGGTCGCTGTGCATAAGAACCACATCCGCGCCCTCTTTGGCCACGTCCGCGCCGGCGCCTATCGCCAGGCCAACGTCGGCTCGCGCCAGGGCGGGCGAGTCGTTGATGCCGTCTCCCACCATCGCCACGCGCTCGCCGGCGTCTTGCAGCTCGCGTACCAAACGCTCCTTGTCTGCGGGCAAGACGTCCGCGACCACCCGCGCCACGCCCACGCGTTTTGCGATCGCCTGCGCGGTCAACGCGTTGTCGCCGGTGAGCATAACGGTCTTGATGCCCAGGCGATCCAGGGCGGCGATGGCTTGAGCGCTGGTGGGCTTGACCTCGTCCGCAACCGCGATGGTTCCAACAAGGTGTCCGTTCTTGGCAAAGAACAGCGGCGTCTTGCCCTCGTGGGCAAAGCTCTCTCGCACGGCCCGGTCGACCTCTATGCCAAGATCAGCCATAAGGCGGTCGTTGCCGGCGGCGATCTGGTTTGCGCCCTCGCGCGCGGTCACGCCGCGGCCGGGCAGCGCTTGGAAGTCTTCTACGCGGCGGGCGACTATGCCCATCTGGTCCGCGCGGGCCATGATGGCTTCTGCCAGCGGGTGCTCGCTGCCCTTCTCAAGTGCGGCGGCGAGCTTCATCAGCGCCTTCTCGCTCATGACGGGCGCGCCGTCCGGGCCGGTGGCGGGCAGGACATCGGTCACGTTGGGAGCTCCCGCGGTGATGGTGCCGGTCTTGTCCAGCACCACGGTGCCAACGCCGCGCAGGTTCTCAAGCGCCTCGGCGTTCTTGAACAGCACACCCATCTCCGCTCCCTTGCCGGTGCCCACCATGATGGCGACTGGCGTGGCCAGGCCAAGTGCGCACGGGCAGCTGATAACCACCACGGCGACCGCTGCGGTAAGGGCCTCGTTGACGTCGCCGGTGAAAATCATCCATGCGGCAAACGTCACCGCGGCGATCGCCAGTACCACGGGAACAAAGACGCCGGCGACTTTGTCCGCCAGGCGGGCGATGGGGGCTTTGGTTGCGTTGGCGTCTTCTACCAGCTGGATAATCTTGGCCAAGCTGGTGTCCGCGCCCACGCGGGTGGCGCGGAACGTGAACGTGCCCGTGCGGTTGATGGTCGCGGCGGATACGGTGTCGCCGGGGTTCTTCTCTACGGGGATCGACTCACCGGTCAGCGCGCTCTCATCGATAGAGCTTGCGCCTTCCAGCACAACGCCGTCTACGGGCACGGATTCGCCGGGGCGCACGCGTATGACCTGGCCGGGTAGGATCGCCTCTGCCGCCACGGTGGATTCGCTGCCGTCCTCGTCCACAACGCACGCGGTCTTGGGCGCCAGGTCGATGAGCTTTTCAATGGCTCCACCCGTCTTGGACTTTGCGCGCGTTTCCAGATACTTTCCTACCGTGACCAGCGACAGGATGGTTCCTGCGCTTTCGAAGTACAGGTTGTCCATAGCGGTGGTCGCCGCGGCGTGGACATCTCCCGCGGCTAGCTGGTCGGCCATGACGAACATCGCGTAGACCGACCACGCCACGCTGGCGCTCGCGCCGATGGCGATCAGGGCATCCATGGTGGGCGCGCCGTGGACGAGCGATTTGAAACCGCCGGTGAAGTACGAGCTGTTCACATATAGAATCGGCAACAGCAGCAGCAGCTCGGCCAGCGCCAGCGTCATGGCGTGGTCGTGGTCGCCCAGCGCGGCGGGCAGCGGCCAGCCTAGCATATGGCCCATGCCTATGTAGAACAACGGGACCAAAAACGCCAGCGACACCGCAAGGCGCCCCTTCATGGCGTCGGCGGTCGCTTGCAGCTTCTTTGTGGGCGATTCTGGACGAGAAGCTCCCGCCGCTCCCGTCAAGCGCGCGCCGCCTGCCACCCCGGCGGCCCCGCCCGTGCCCGGCGCGCCCGCTGACCCGCCGGCGAGGGAGGCCGTGTAGCCCGCCCGGTCCACGGCGGAGCAGATCTCCTCCGCGCTTACTCTGTTGGCGTCGAAGTCGACCGTCATGGAGCCGGAGAGCAGGTTGACGGCGACCTCCTGCACGCCGTCGAGCTTGCAGACCGCCTTGTCAACATGCGCTTGGCAGGCAGCGCACGTCATGCCCCCGACATCGAATCTCTCATGAGCCATAGCATGCTCCTCTCGCGTGTTTACTGAGGCTTACTATATCACCCATACCCCCTGGGGGTGTATGGGAAGCTGAATAAACCGTCCATTCACGCAAGGACGTAGTATTCGCAAGGACGTGGGGCGGGGCGCGCCGTTTTCGCTGGCGCCCTATACGACTAACGCGCGGTGTTGCCACATCCAATCGGCAGACGTTGCAACTTGGGCGGTAAACGTGGGGTTTGAGTGCTTGTTTATTCGCGGCAGGGGAGGAACGGGGCGATGCCCCATATACTTAGCGCTTGGCGGAACCTGCTCCATCGCCACGGCCTTTTCGGCTTTCGCGATCCGCCCGCGCGGCATCCATCCTCCCGCGCGCCTTTGAATTTGCCTGATAGCTAACCTGCAGCGTTCGCGCGACACCGACCGCGCTCCAGACGTGCGACCGATTTGCCGGCGAACCCTGCCAGAATGGAAACAACTGCATGACTGCACAGAACAACGACGAGCTCGAGATGCTCGACACCGCTGCCGACGCCTCCTTCTCGTCCGAATCCGCGGACGCTGCCGATGAGCTCGCCCGTTTCGCCGACCTTGGCCTTTCCGATGAGGTCCTGGCCGCGGTGGAAGACCTTGGCTACGAGCACGCCACTCCCGTCCAGGCAATGGCGATTCCGCAGGTCCTGGCCGGCCGCGATATCCTTGCCGCCGCGCAGACCGGCACCGGCAAGACGGCCGCCTTCTTGCTGCCTACCATGAGCAAGCTGCCGCGTGTCAAGCGCGCTCGCGGCCGCGCGATGTCCGTGGGCTGCGGTCCCCGCATGCTCATCATCACGCCCACGCGCGAGCTCGCCCAGCAGATCGACGACGTCTGCAAAAAGGTCGCCGCCCGCACCCGTCATACCGCCGTCACCGTGGTGGGCGGCGTGTCATACAACCCCCAGAAGAGCGCCCTCAAGCGCGGGTGCGACATCCTGGTCGCCACGCCGGGCCGCCTGGTCGACCTCATCGACCAGGGCGCCTGCATGCTGGACGAGGTTCAGGTCCTGGTTTTGGACGAGGCCGACCGCATGCTCGACATGGGCTTTCTGCCCGCCGTCCGCAAGATCGTAAGCTATACGCCCGCCGATCGACAGACCCTGCTGTTCTCCGCGACCTTGGACGAGGCCGCCGTGGGCTCCATTACCGATCTGGTGAGCGATCCGGCGCGCGTCGAGATCGCCCCTGCCACCTCCACCGCCGAGACCGTCGAGCAGTACCTGCTGCCCGTCTCGCTTGAGGCGAAGAACGGGGTCCTGGCAGACCTGCTGCTTGCGCAGGGCACCGAGCGCGTCATCGTCTTCACCCGCACCAAGCGCCGCGCCGACACGTGCTGTCGCCGTCTGGCACGCGCCGGCATTTCCTGCGCCGCCATCCACGGCGACCGCAGCCAGGCCCAGCGCGAGCGGGCGCTCAAGGCGTTTCGCGCCGGCAAGTGCGACGTGCTGGTGGCGACCGATGTTCTCGCCCGCGGTATCGACGTTACCGACGTGCGCTACGTGGTTAACTTCGACGTGCCCGAGGAGCCCGTGGACTACATCCACCGCATCGGCCGCACCGGCCGCGCCGGCGAGGTTGGCTGGGCTGTCACCGTCGTGACCAGCCAGGATATCGATGAGTTCTTCGACATTGAGGCTCTGATGGGCAAGACCGCGGACCTTTACGATGCCGAGGGCCTCGAGTTGGGCGAGAACCCGCCCGCCGTCGATCCCGATCGCGTTCCGGCCGACAAGCCAGCTGGCAAGAAAGCCAAGAAGCGTCGCCGCGCCAAGGCGGAGGCGGGCTCCAAGCCCAAGGGCGAGGGGCGTGCCCCCCGTCGTCCGCGAAAGCAGCGCGATGAGCGCCCCGCAGGCGACACCGCTGAGGCTAAACCTCGTTCCAAGCGCTCTTTCGACGAAGACGCCAAGGCCGAGCGACAGCCTGCCGCTCGCGCTTCCAAGCTGACTCGCGAGGACGGTCCGCGCGACGAGGCTCTCGAGACCGCGCCCAAGCCGTCTCGACGCAAGCGCGCAGGAAAGACCCGCGTGCGCGCGCAGGAGGCTTCCGACTCTAAGCCGCGTCGCGACCGTGGCGGCCGCGGCGCCAATAGCGATCGCGCGGACCGCGGTTCTCGCGATGAACGCGGCGCGCGCGGGGAGCGCTTCGACCGCGCTCGCAGCGGCTCCTCTCGTTCGGACCGCCCCCGTTCCGACCGCTTTGACCGTCCTCGCGGCGAGGAAGTGCTGGCTACTTCGCGTAGCGCCCGCGATACCTGGCGCAACTACGATGAGCCCAGCGACCGCCGTGGACGCGGTTCTCGCGGCGGACGTGCCGGCGGGCGCGACAATCGCGGTAACTACGGTTCGCGCGGCGGCCATTCTGCGCCCCACGCAAACAATCGCGGCGGAAGCCGTCGCCCGGGAGACCGCGGCGGACGCTCCAGCCGCGCTTAATCGCCAGGGCGCAGCCAGATCTAACATAGCTTGTTCTCATTTCAAGGCGGGTCCTTTACTGGGCCCGCTTTTTTGCGCCCATTGGTTCGATATGCAATTGTAGTGTCGAAATCAATCGTTTTATGCAGCTGGTTTTCAGCCTTAAAAGTCGTACCGTTTCGGGATGGTCAATGAGGGCCGCGAGGCGGGTAGTGCTGGGCTCCGATAGGCCCAGAAGGCCTGCCGGTCTTTCTACGTGCGCTGCGTCATCTGTCTTCTAACAGACGTATATTAGAGTAATGTCGCCAAGAATAATTAGCGCTATATGGTGCTGCATAGCGTCAGGGCTCGCTGGGAGATCGTCGCGCTATAGAAGTCGCTAAATCGATCCTTTTGGTCCGTGCATAAGCCGGGGGATCCCCGCTTCGTGGCCCTCATTGACCAACCCAAGGCGGTACGACCTATTCCAAGGGTCTCCCGCCTCATCCACCGGCAATCTAAACCTCTCAGTTTCGCCTTCACTTTCGAATAGTCCCTCCCGTTCGTTGCGCTCTTAGCGAGCATCTGGTATATTCTTTCTCACGGGGTATAACTAAGTAATACTAAGTAATACCAACGCACCAGAATCACACCCGGCGCGCGCTTTTTGCCCAGCCGCTTGCGCGCGCAAACGTACTAGTGTCATATCTGTTAGGACTAACCATGGCAGAGCACATGACCCCGGTCGTCGCGAAGGTCTTGCCTGAAGAAAAGGCGGCCTTCGCGGCTGCGACCCAGCAAGTGGGGACAACTCCTTCAAACGCGATACGAATGTTCATCGCCGCCTTCAACAGGTGCGGCACATTTCCCTTCGACATCTCTCCCGCGGGCGTTCTCGGGGCGCCGCACGCCTCCGTGCAACCTTTGGCCTCAGATGGGGAATAACCCGTAAAGGCAATTTGTCCGACGGGAGCGCATATGACTCAAGATCTCAACAATGACCTTGGCGGGTCTGCCCCAACAAAGGAGCCCCCGCATCCGGCGCCGGTTTCGTTGGCCGAGGTTTCCGCAGAAGAGCATGCGAACTCGGAGGGAGAGGCCCCGCGCCCAACAGAAGAGGCCCCGCGCCCGGCGGGCGAGCCTCCGCTGCCAGCGTCTGCACCCTTATCGTTGCCAGCTCCCGTCGACCAGCCCCAGCGTTCGCATCGCTGGAGATGGGTGGCGTCGCTAGCGGGCGTGGTGGCGACCGACATGATGATCCAAATCGTCTTTTCCGCAGTCGGCATGCTGCTCATAGAGCTCGCGGCCCAGGCGGGCGTGCTGCCCCAAGCACAGGCGGCGGTGCTGATAGATAGCCTTACCCCAATAGTCGTCCTCACCCAGGTGGTGCGAATCGTGGCGATGTGGCCCTGGTGGCGCCACGTTGCGCGAAGTACCCTTGTTCCGTGCGCGGAAGCGCTTCCCCCGCTCAGGCGCCGTTTGGGATCCGTCGCCGGTTTGGCGCTGCTGGGAGTGGGCCTTCAATTCGTGTTGGGCGTGGCGCTCACGCTGATCTTGCCGCTGTTCCCAGATGTTATGGACGAGTACACCGAGCTCATGGATTCTGCCGGCGCCGGTTCAAGCGATTTCTCCCTGCTGAGCGTACTTTCGGTAACGGTGCTGGCGGCGGTGGGCGAGGAGATCGTGTGCCGCGGCGTCATGCTCGAGTACGCCTTGCGCGCCGTGAGCGGCTATCGTGGCCCCGCGTCCCATGCACCCATCAACGACCGCATGTTTTGGATCGCGAACGCCCTGCAAGCCGCCGCGTTCGGCCTGCTGCATCTCAACATCGTCCAAAGCACCTACGCGTTTTTGCTGGGCCTGGCAATGGGCTGGGTCTACTGGAAAACACGAGACCTTCGCTATCCCATGGTGCTCCATCTCTCCATCAACGCCGCGTCCTACATCATCGAGCCCATTTCTGCCGCGCTGCCGGATGTCGCGTTCATCGCTCTTCTGCTGGCCTGCCTCATCGCGGGGGCAAAGCTGTTCGCCATGGCGTGGGGTGCGCCCCGTCACCATGCGCCCGCCGGCGAGGAGCCGTCGCCCAATCCGCCCGCAGACTGACGAGCCGGCAATTGGAGCGAGCCATGACGCGCTCGCGCCCATGCCTCGGCCTTGTTCGCACCCGGTGCGACCGGCGTGTTTATACAATTCGCAATCAAAAAGGGAGAACCGCAACAAGTGGTTCTCCCTTTTATTCAAACGTGGTTCTTTCTATTGTTTGGACGATGAACCTTTGCCGTTGCGAGTGCCGCGTCCCTTGCCGCCCCCGCGACTCGCGCTCCTGCCATTGCCGCCGCCCCTGCCAGCGCCACGGCTACCGCTGGCGCGCCCGGCGCCGCTGCCGTGTCCGGCACCGCCGTTGCCGCTGCGACCGCCGCTGCCGCGCGAAGCGCCACCGATGCCGCTGCGACCGCCGGCGCCGCGAGAGGCGCCCTTGCCTCCTGCAAGCTCGCTCGCCTTGGGCGGATACGGCTTGATTAGGCACTTCTTGTCAAAGCCAATGAGGTCCTGGCGGCCGGCCTTCTCAAGCGCCTCGCGGACCAGCTTGTAGTTCTCGGGCTTGCGGTATTGGATCAGCGCGCGCTGCATGGCTTTCTCGTGCGGGTCGTGCGCCACGTAGATGGGCTTCATGGTGCGTGGGTCGACGCCGGTGTAGTACATGCAGGTGGACATGGTCGACGGGGTGGGGTAGAAGTCCTGCACCTGCTCGGGCATGTATCCCATGTCTCGCACCGCGCAGGCAAGCTCCACGGCTTCCCTCATGGTCGAGCCGGGGTGGCTGCTGATCAGGTACGGCACCACGTACTGTTCCAGCCCGTACTCGCGGTTGAGTGCGTCGAAGCGTCGACAAAACGCATCGTAAACCGACCTCGACGGCTTGCCCATGACCGAGAGCACCGCGTCGCTCACGTGCTCGGGCGCCAGGCGCAGCTGGCCGCTCACGTGGTGCTGCAGCAGCTCGCGCAAAAACTCGTCGCTGGCGTCGGCCATGGTGTAGTCAAAGCGGATGCCGCTTCGCACAAAGACCTTCTTCACGCCGGGCAGATGGCGAAGATCGCGAAGCAGCGCTGTGTAGCCGCTCTCGTCCACCACCATGTTATGGCACACCGTGGGCCAAAGGCAGCGACGGTTTTGGCATACGCCGTGCTTGAGCTGCTTGTCGCAAGCGGTGCGGAAGAAGTTCGCCGTGGGGCCGCCCACGTCGTTGATGTAGCCCTTGAACTCGGGGTCGCGCGTCAGCTCGCGCGCCTCGCGGACGATGCTGTCGTGGCTGCGGGTCTGCAGCACGCGCCCCTGGTGAAACGTCAGCGCGCAGAACGAGCACTCGCCAAAGCACCCGCGGTTGGACGATATGGAGAACTTTACCTCGGAAAACGCGGGCACGCCGCCCGCCGCGTCGTAGTCCGGATGCCAGTCGCGCGCGTAGGGCAGCTCGTAGACCTCGTCCATCTCTGCTTCCGTGAGGATGGTGGAAGGCGGGTTTTGCACCACGTACACCCCGTTGGGATAGGGTTCCACCAGGCGCTTTGCCGTGATGGGGTCCATGTTGCGGTATTGCACGTTGAAGCTGCGGGCATATGCCAGGCGGTCGGCTTCGAGCTCGTCCCAAGAGGGAAGTAGCTCGTAATCAAAGACCTGGCCGAGCGCTCCCTCGCTGGAGGTGCGGTAGACCGTGCCGTCCACGTAGGTGATCTGGTCCACGGGCAAGCCGGCGTCCAGGGCGTCGGCGATCTGCACCACCGCATGCTCGCCCATGCCGTAGATCAAAAGGTCCGCGCCGGAGTCGAGAAGGATGGAGCGCTTGAGTTTATCCGACCAGTAATCGTAGTGGGCCAGGCGGCGCAGGCTCGCCTCGATGCCTCCGATGATGAGGGGCGTGTTCTTGTAGGCGCGGCGGATCAGGTTGCCGTAGACCGCGACCGCGTGGTTGGGGCGCGCGCCCGCGACGCCGCCGGGGGTGTAGGCGTCCGTGTGCCGGCGGTGCTTAGTGACCGAGTAATGGTTGACCATGGAGTCCATGTTGCCGGCGGACACAAGAAAGCCCAGACGCGGCTCGCCCAGGACTTGGATGCTTGCGGGGTCGCGCCAGTCGGGTTGGCAGATGATGCCCACGCGGTAACCGTGCGCCTCGAGCACTCGGGTGATGATGGCCATGCCAAAGCTGGGGTGGTCCACATAGGCGTCTCCGCAGATGTAGACGAAGTCGCACTGATCCCAGCCGCGGGCCTCCATGTCCGCGCGGGTTACGGGTAGAAACTTCTCGCGGCCCGGGCGCCACGGGCGTGCGGCGCCGACGGTGCTTGTGTTGTTGGCGCCTGCGTTGACGTTTGCCTTCTTGGGCACGGGGCTCTTCGCGCGAGCCGCCTTCTTGGAGGACGAGGCCTTGCGGGGACGGCTTGCGCCTTCGCCATGCGATGGCTTGTGGGATGGGTTCTTGGTCTGCTTTGGCATGGAGCTCGCTTTCCTTGCAGGTTGAATGCTACAAGGATACGACAGCTGCGACGCCGCTTGCGCCGCATGGGCGTCTCGCGCAAAACGGATACAGGCGGCGAGGGTTGGGGCATGATGGGACGCCCGGCTCCCGCGGCCCTGAAGATGGGGCTGCCAGCGCTTGGCGGGGTTGCTTGCTTTTTTTGGCAGGGTGCTCGCGATGCGGTTAGTCCGTGAGCTGAAGGTCGATCGCGCCGGGAAGCTCCGTCAACGACGGAAGCACCGCGGTGCAAAGACCTTCGATCTCCGGCGTGGGGGCGTTGTAGTCCGGAACCATGAAAACGGTCATGCCCGCCGCCGTTGCAGCGCGGATGCCATTGAAGGAGTCTTCCACGGCGCCGCATTCGTGCGCGGGGACATCCAGGCGCTCTGCAGAGGTGAGGTAGACGTCTGGGGCTGGCTTGGGATGCGCGATGTCCTCGTGGAAAACGGTCGCATCGAAAGCGGAGCTCAGGCCAAAGTGGTCAAGGCAGAACAGCGCGCGGTCGCGTTCACTGGAGGTTGCCAGGGCGCACTTGAGTCCGCGCTGGTGCACGGCATCGATGGCCTCTCGCGCTCCGGGCTTGAGTTCCAGCTGGTCAATCCAGGTGTCGCTGTAAATCTTGTTGCGTCGCGCGAAGAGGTGGTCGGTAAGCGCGGGATCGCCAAACTCATCGTCGATCATGGTGTGGGCGGTTTTCATGGAGAGGCCCACGAATGCGTGCAAGATGCGCTCGGGAATCTCGATGCCCAGGTCCGCCGCGGCGGCGCGCCAGGAGGCCTGGCTTACGCGCTCGGTATCGATGAGGGTTCCGTCCATGTCGAAGATGATGGCCTGCATGTCCGTCCTTTCGGGGTGGCGCGCGTTGTGCGCTATGTGCTTTCTGCAGCATAGTAGCAGGCTGAGCCACCGCGGGCCCACTAAGCACGGCGGCCCTCCGCGCGAGTTGCGCGGGTTTTGCCGATCAGGGCGATTTTGAAAGGCAAGGTTCTTACGGATAATCGCATCTATTTTGAAAACTGAATTGTATACAAGAAACATATCAATTAATAACCAGCTGTTTTACGTTCGTAATTGCTGGGCTACTCGAGGAAAACCGAAATCGATGCGATTATCCGCGAGAACCGTGTTGACGTGAATTCTCGAGTTTTTCGTTTTCGGTTTACATGGTCCAAAGGGGTGACTCTCAGTAGCCGTTGTTCACAAGTATCTCTTGGGATATGCGCCCTTTCTTACAAATTGCTTGCTCCAATCTATCGATGGATATGTGAATAGCAGCAGGTAGATACCGTTAAACGATGGACAATGCCCGCTTGCCGTCCGTATGGTCCTGCCCGTTTAATACAGATTAGGGTTTTGGATATGGGGGTGTTGGGAATGGAGAAGATACTTTGTGACATATCGGCGTTGAAGCTCTATCGCGTCCCACCGCGATACCTTTACATGATGCCGAACCTACCCGACTTCGATACACCGTTTGGTCGCAGCGAGATGCGCGGAAGCCCAACGGTGTCGGAGATTTTTGGCCTGCCAATCCATGCGCTAGACACCAGGAGGAGCCTTTTGCACTCTACGTTGGTCAAGCCGCACCGATGGGACGGGCCGCTGCCCACGGGCTCGATTCTCGAGAGCCCGCATGATGTTTCCGTGACCTCGCCACTGCTTACGCTGCTCATGCTGACATATCGCTTCTCGCCAATCAAGCTCGCAATGCTGCTCTATGAGTTCGTAGGGAAGTTTACGTTCTTTACCCCCACGCAGGTGCTTGAGGAAGCGTGCAGGGGTCTGCCGCCCGCGCCCGAGTGGGAGTTTGATGGTGGATGGAAGATGGTTCGTGATGCCAAGGGAAATCCAAGCGGGCTTTGGCAGAGGCCGCCTTTGCTGACCATGGATCAAGTGCATGAGTTTATCGATAGGGGGAAGGGTGTTCGCGGGAGAAAGAAGCTCGCTCAAGCGATGCGCTACGTGACGGGAGTGACTCGAAGCCCGTTTGAAGCCTGTGCCTCTATGCTGCTTTGCGCGCCGCGCCGCCTTGGCGGGCGCGGCTTCAGTGGCGTGCAAAACAACTTCAGGATCGATTTAAGCGAGGACGCACGCACGATATGCGGCCTTTCGTATGCGGAGGGTGACCTCACTTGGCTTGCGACTGCTCGTCGTCCTACGACGATAGTCGAGTGTCAGGGAGGAATGACCCATAGCGGAGCGGAGGTTTCTGAGAGCGATGATGACCGGGCTCTAGCATTGGAGAATATGGGGAACGACGTGCTGCGAATCACCTATAAGCAGATAAGCGACGAGGAGAAGTTTGATCTGTTTGCATCGCATTTGGGATCAAAGCTTGGCATTCGCCAGAATCCGCCTAGTAGCAGGATGGCGGATGCTGAAAAGGTGCTAAGGCAGACAATATTGACCGATTGGTCGGTGCTGGACGGTTGACGAGGCGCGCGATCCGCTTCGGAGGTGCGTCTTTGCGCGGCCGCCGCTGCTTTCAGGGTGTCTGGACTTTTTGGAGACTCGTGACTGAATGATTGTCGGATTCGCATATGGTTCTTACGGATAATTGCATTCATTTTGAAAAGCGCTTTCTATACAAGAACTGTAGCAATTCAATACCAGCGGTTTTAAGCTCGGAATTGCTGGGCTACTCGAAGGAAATCGAAATTGATGCGATTATCCGTGAGAACCGCTCTCGCATGGTTGGACGAGCGGCTGCTAAACGGTTGGATCCACGCAAGAAAGGCCCCTTTCAAGGAGAAAGGGGCCTGATGGATGGGATACGCGGACGTCGAATGCGGGGGTCTGGCTGTCCGGCGGCTACAGCAGCGTTCCGTAACGGCGTACGTACAGGGCCTTGACCGCGCCGCAGAGCAGCAGGTAGAGCGCCATGCACGCAAAGAGCAGCCCAAAGAAGGGCAGCGGCAGCGGGCTCAGGCCAAGTGCCGCCCCCAGGCCGGGCACGTAGGGAAGCGCGGTCACCACGGCGACGCCGGCGAGCGTGAGCACGGTGAGCGAGGCCGCGGGACGGCTGCCCGCAAAGGGGACGTGCTCGGTGCGCAGCATGTGAAGCACAAAGGTCTGGGTCCACATGGACTCGACAAACCAACCGCTCTGGAACACCGCGGCGAACAGGGCGATCTGCGCGGGATCGGTTAGCTGCGCGAAGGGCGCTCCCACCACCATGGGGCAGATGACGAAGAACATCGCGGCGTAGGTGAGGATGTCGAAGACGGAGCTGGTGGGGCCCAGCCAAAGCATGAACGAGACAATGGACTTGGCGTCCCAGGTTTTGGGCTCGCGCAGGAACTCCTCGTCAACGTTGTCCCAGGGGATCGCGGTGCAGGAGACGGTGTAGGCTACTCCCAAAAGCAGCAGTTGCAGGGCGGTCATGGGCAAAAACGGCAGGAAAGCGCTGGCGACCAGCACGGAGAATACGTTGCCAAAGTTGGAGCTCGCGGTGGTCTTGATGTACTTGATGGTGTTGCCGTAGGTGCGGCGTCCCTCCATGATGCCGCGTCCCAGGACCATGAGGTCCTTCTTCAGCAAGATGATGTCGGCGGACTCCTTGGCGATGTCCACGGCGGTGTCCACGGAGATGCCGCAGTCGCTGGCGCGCATGGCCGCGGCGTCGTTGATGCCGTCCCCCATAAAGCCCACGGTATGCCCGCCTTGCTCGCGCAGCACGCTTACCACACGCTGCTTCTGCAGGGGAGAGAGCTTGGCGAACAGCTGGCATCCCTCGGCGCGGGCCGCGAGCTCTTCGTCGGTGAGGCCGTCTACCTCGCTGCCCAGCAGCATGCCGGAGGGGTCGATGCCCACCTTACGGCACACCGCCGCCGCGACGCCCTCGTTGTCGCCGGTAAGGACCTTGACGCCTACGCCGTATTCGGACAGGCGCGCGACGGCTGCAGCGGCGCTCTCCTTGGGCGGATCGAGAAACGCAAGGTAGCCTATGAGCACCATGTCACTTTCATCAGCGGTCGAGAAGGAACCGACGGGGCGGGGATTGGTCTTCTGCGCCACGGCGACCACGCGCATGCCGTCGTCGTTGAAGCCGCGGACGCGCTCGAGCACGCGATCGCGCAGATTGTCGGTGAGCGGGCGCACCTGCCCGTCGTACTCCACGCAGGTGCAGATGCCCAGCACCTCTTCTACGGCGCCCTTGGTGATCAGCTGGGTCTTGCCGCTGCGGTCGGCGACGACAACGCTCATCAGGCGGCGCTCGAAGTCGAAGGGGATCTCGTCCACCTTGGTGTAGCGCTCGCTCATGCCCGCTTGCGCAGGATCGGCCGCTGCCAGCTCATCCATCTTCTCGATCACGGCGACGTCGATAAGGTTCTTCAGTCCCGTCTGGAAGAAGCTGTTGAGATAGGCGTGGCGCAGTACGCGGTCGTCATCGCGGCCGTGGACGTCCATGTGGCGCTCCAGGATAACCTTGTCCTGGGTGAGGGTGCCGGTCTTGTCGGTGCACAGCACGTCCATGGCGCCCAGGTTCTGGATGGCGTTGATGTTCTTAACGATCACGTCCTGGCGCGACATGTTGGTGGCGCCGCGGGCCAGGCAGGTGGTCACTATGACGGGCAGCATCTGCGGGGTGATGCCCACCGCGATGGAGATGGAGAACAGCAGCGCATCCAGCCAGTCACCCTTGGTAATGCCGTTCACCACAAAGACGATGGGGCACATGATCAGCATGAACGCCACCAGTACGCGCGACACCGCCGCCACGCCGACGTCGAAGCTGGTGCGCGTGGGTTTGACCTCCAGGGCGCGGGCGACTTTGCCCAGATAGGTGTGCTTGCCGGTGCACAGCACCACGGCGGTAGCCGATCCGCTCTGCACGGTGGTGCCGGAGAACGCGATGTTGGTGCAGTCGTCGATGGCGATCGAGGTCCCGCGGCCGTGGTATTCGATCTCGACGGGTTCGGCCGTCTTCTCCACGGGCTCGCTCTCGCCGGTGAGCGCCGCTTGGGTCACAAACAGATCCTTGGCTGTGATGATGCGCACATCGGCCGGGATCATGTCGCCGGCGGAGAGTTTCACGATGTCGCCAGGCACCACGTCTTCCATGGGGATCTCGCGCCCGGCGTCCCCGCCGCGGATCACGCAGCAGGTGGTGGTCACCATGTTCTTGAGGGCGCTGGCGGCGCTCTCGCTCTTGGACTCCTGCGTGTAGCGAAGAACGCCGGAGATCAGCACCATGATGCCGATGATGATGGCGGTGGAGGGGTCGGCCTCGCCGGGTGCCGCCATGACCACGTTGGTGTAGACGGAGACCGCCGCCAGTGCTGCCAGGATCAGCGTGAACGGGCTCACAAAAGCAGCGGCGGCGCGCTTGAACTTGGGCTCGTGGCGCTCTTCCTCCACCACGTTCTTTCCGTAGACGCCGGTGAGGTCGCGGGCAAGCTCGGGGTCCAGGCCGGCCTCGCCGGTATCGAGCTGGCCAAAGACATCGCCGGGACGGTGGGTTGCCGCAAAGACCACCAGGCGGTCGAGTTCGCTGGTCTGAACGTTCTTCTGCTGGCGGCGCAGCTGGTGGAGCTGATGAATCGTGCGGGTCAACTTGGACATATCGCACCTCCTAATCCTCGCGCCAACGTCGGTTTGCCCCGTGTCGAGCGGGGCGGCGCATTGGCGCACGTGATGGTCGCAGCGCTGGGGCTGCCTGGTAGTTGGGCTTGACTCCGTAGCCGGCCGACACCGTGCCACAAACGGCGGACGGGCGGCGTAACGGATGCTCGGTGCGCCGCATCTCGCGGACGCACGCGTACCCTACGGATTTAGTTGGTGGATGCTATCAGCACATCGATTGCGTTACAGTGTCTCGAATTCGGCGCGCTTCGATTAAGGCGTTTTTGGACGAGGAGCCTTCGAACAGGAATTATTAGCTTGGCGGTCCTTTGGGCAAAGCTTCTTTGGACGAGGAATCCTTATTGCGGTCTCGCTTTAACGCGGCCTCACCTTAAGCGCACGCGTTGGAGGCATGCCATGCGCGCAATCGATAGCCGGCATCGCCGGATCTACTACTGGGAACGTCCATGGCTGCACCTCCTTGTGCTTGGGCCGAGGCCTCTTGAATAACTTACTGGCAGTATAGGTATGAACCTGTACTTGTCAACGGTATTATCTCTAACATCCGTCGCTTTTCTTTGACAACACGGTTTCGACACGCCATATACAGGTCGTCGACACGCTTTGCCCAAACTCTCTTTACCGGGGCCTTACAAATGGGCCTTTCGATGGGTCGCCGGAATCGCGCATGCACCTTGTCTAGACGCTAGCGGGCTAAAGCTACGCGCGCGAAGGATGAGCCGGGGCATGCCGTGGGCGTCGCTGGGGGACATGTCTGGCTATGCGTTGGGCGTGCGCCGGGCATGTGCGCCATTTTAGGAGAACAGACGTTAACAAATCTTGTCCCTCTCTTAGACGCGTGCGCATGGGGTAGTATGGTGCGGTACAACAACGGCGGCGCCGTCCCGCACGACGCCACAATGGCGGCGCCCCGCGCGGCGTCACAAAGGAAGCGAAGGTAATGGAGCGAGCACGGCAGATATCCGAGTCCATCGAGCTCGGCATCGTCCTCTCCCTGGTGGGCGGCTTCATGGACGTGTACTCCTACATGGGTCGCGACCAGGTCTTCGCCAACGCTCAGACCGGCAACATCCTGCTGTTCGGCGTGCATCTGTCGCAGGGCAACCTCGACCTGTCCATACGCTACCTGCTTCCCGTGGTGTCTTTCGCGCTGGGCATCATGCTGGCGGATATGATCCACGCGCGTCTGGGCAGCGTGCTGCACTGGCGCCAGGTCTCCATCTTCATAGAGGCGCTGATCCTTTTGGGCGTGGCGTTCATGGGGCCCAATCTCAACCTGCTGGCAAACAGCCTCACCTCGTTCGCGTGCGGCATGCAGGTGGAATCGTTCCGCAAAATACATGGACGAGGAATCGCCACCACCATGTGCATAGGCAACCTGCGCAGCGCTCTTCAAAATGTGGACGATTATATCCTCAACCATGAGCGCGGCTTCCTTGTCAACGCGCTGCTCTACGCCGGCGTCATCGCCTGCTTTGTACTGGGCGCGGTGTTGGGCAACTGGTCGCTCGAGCGCTGGGGCCTGCAGTCCATTGCCATCTGCACGCTGCTGTTGTTTGTAGCGTTTAGCATGATGTTCATCGACCGCGAGCACCCCGGCAGCCACGCCCACGGCCACCGCGATCACAGCAAGCGCTAACCGCTGCCAAGAGCAGTTCAGCGCCCAGCAGGCTACGTTCACGGGATTCACGCCCCGTGAACTAATTTAAGGTGCCGCAGAGATATAGAATGCAAAACGTTGGCGGGACCACAGCGCGCCCAGTCGTCGCAAGCCCACAGCTGCGCCAAGCAGCGGCAAAGCCAAAAGGCAGCGCACCCAAACGGCTGCACCAAACGGCTGCACCAAACGGCGCTGTGCTCCCTATATATCTATGCACGGAGGCAACATCATGGCTAATCGCATCGTTCTCAACACCATCTCCTATCATGGCGCCGGCGCCATCCAGGAGATCCCCGGCGAGCTGCAGCGCCGCGGCTACAAGAAGGTCTTTGTCTGCACCGACCCCGATCTGGTGAAGTTTGGCGTCGCCACCAAGGTCACCGACCTGCTGGATGAGGCCGGCATCGCCTACAGCGTCTACTCCGACATCAAGCCCAACCCCACCATCCAGAACGTTACCGACGGCGTTGAGGCCTTCAAGGCTGCCGAGGCCGATTCCATCGTCACCATCGGCGGCGGCTCCGCCATGGACACCGCCAAGGCCATCGGCGTCATCATCGCCAACCCCGAGTTCGCCGACGTGCGCTCCCTTGAGGGCGTCGCCCCCACCAAGAACCACGCCGTGTTCACCATCGCCGTGCCCACCACCGCCGGCACCGCCGCGGAGGTCACCATCAACTACGTCATCACCGACGTCGAGAAGGTCCGCAAGTTCGTCTGCGTCGACACCAACGATGCCCCCGAGGTCGCCGTGGTCGATCCCGAGATGATGGCAACCATGCCCGCCGGCCTCACCGCCAGCACCGGCATGGACGCGCTCACCCACGCCATCGAGGGCTACACCACCAAGGGCGCTTGGGAGATGAGCGACATGTTCCATCTCAAGGCCATCGAGCTCATCTCCAAGAACCTGCGCGACGCCGTGGCAGAGGCCAAGAGCGGCGTGCCCGGATCCGGCCGCGAGGGCATGGCGCTCGCCCAGTACATCGCCGGCATGGGCTTCTCCAACGTCGGCCTGGGCGTCGACCACTCCATGGCCCACACCCTCTCCGCGCACTTCGACACCCCGCACGGCGTCGCCTGCGCCATGCTGCTGCCCATCGCCATGGAGTTCAACAAGCCCGTCGTGACCGAGCGCCTGGCTAAGGTCGCCGTCGCCATGGGCGTCGACACCGCCGGCATGAGCACCGATGAGGCTGCCGACGCCGCTATCGCCGCCGTCAAGCAGCTCTCCGTCGACGTCAACATCCCCACCGTCTGCGAGGCCATCACCGAGGACGAGCTGGACACCCTCACCAAGGACGCCATGGCCGACGCCTGCTTCCCGGGCAACCCCCGCGAGGCCACCTATGACGACGTCATGGGCATGTTCCGCCAGATCATGAAGTAGATCCCCTTAAAAGCGGGCTTTCCGCTTCATAGCGACATGTAAAGGCGCCGCGAGCACATTTTCGCTCGCGGCGCCTTTTTGCGTTTTTGGACGAGGGCTGCCCCGCATCTTTGTCGTAGCTGCGGCTACTTCTCAGCTGCAACAGCGGTACCGCCGCCCAGGACAACGTCGCCATGGTAGACAACCACGGCCTGCCCCGGGGCGATCGCGCGCTGCGGCTGGTCGAACACCACACGGTAGCTGCCTGGATTATCGCCGCGCATCAGGCGGGCCGGCTGGTCTTGCTGGTGGTAGCGCACCTTGGCGGTCACGGGTACGCCGGTATCGCCCGCGCGATCAAGCGCCGCCTCCATACGGCTGGCGGGTGCGCTCCAAACCCAATCGTCCGCAACCAGCGCGCGCGACATCAGGTCCTCGCTCTCGCCCAAGACGACGCGGTTTGCCTGCGGGTCCACGGACGTTACAAACACCGGGTGCGCCAGCGCCACGCCTAAGCCCTTGCGCTGGCCTATGGTGTAGCGGATGGCGCCGTGGTGGCGGCCCAGCACCTCGCCTGCGGCATTGACAATGTCGCCCTCGGGTAGCGCCTGCCCGCGGCGCAGCTCTATAAACGTGGCGAAGTCGTTGTCCGGAACAAAGCAGATGCCCTGGCTGTCGCGCTTCTGCGCGTTGACAAAACCCTGCTCCTGGGCGATGCGGCGCACGTCGCGCTCCTTGACAAGGCCGCCCAGCGGAAACAACGTGCGGGCAAGGCGCTCCTGCGTGAGCGAGTACAGCACATAGCTCTGCTCCTTGGAGGTATCCACGCCTTTTTTGAGCAGGTAGATGCCCTTGCCTGCGGCGTTGCCGCTTCCGCCGCCGTTGCTTGCGGCGTTCGCGTTTTCCGCCGCGCCCACGCCGTCGCCGCTTGCGGTGGCCTCGCCGTCCTCGTCCACGCGAACAACCTGCGCGTAGTGGCCGGTTGCGATGTAGTCGCATCCCATCTGGTCGGCGAAGTCCAGCAGCGCGCCAAACTTCATCATGCGGTTGCACAGCACGCAGGGGTTGGGGGTGAGGCCGTGTTCATAGGCGGTGACAAAGCGCTCGATAACGTCGCGGTCAAAGGCTTCGCGGCAGTCGATCACATGGTGCTCAAAGCCCAGTCGCTGGGCGATGGCACGCGCGTCCTCAATGTCCGCCACGTTGTTGCAGGCCCGGCCCTCGCCGCGGCCCGCGCAGCCCGCGTCGTACAGGCGCATGGTGGCGCCAACGCATTCGTATCCCTGCTGAAGCAGCAGGTAAGCGGTCACGCTGGAGTCGACGCCACCGCTCATGGCGACCAGCACGCGCTTCTTGCGGCCGGTCCCGTTCGTTGCGGTTGCGTTGGTCGTGGCGGGCGCGTCGGATGCGGTAGGCGTTTCGGTCGCGGCGGCTGCGTTGGTCGCGGCAGGCGCGTCGGTTGCGGTGCTGCTTGCGGACAAGGTGGGGGAGAGGGTCATACGGGCCTTTCTCATAAAACGTGCGGGGTGCCTGTTGAGGGTACCTGTTGAGTTTACTCGCTGAACAGCGGGGTGGACAGGTAGCGCTCACCGGTGTCGGGCATGACGGCGACAATGGTCTTGCCGGCGTTCTCCGGCTTGCGGGCGAGCTCAAGGGCGGCGTGAAGGGCGGCGCCTGAGGAGATGCCAACCAGCACGCCCTCCTCATGTCCCAGGCGACGGCCCGCGGCGAACGCGTCCTCTGCAGCCACGGGCATGATCTTGTCGTAGATGGTCGTGTCGAGCGCCTCCGGCACAAAGCCGGCGCCGATGCCCTGGATCTTGTGGGGGCCGGGCTTGCCGCCGGACAGCACGGGCGAGTCGGCGGGCTCAACGGCAACAACCTCTACCTGCGGGTTCTGATTCTTGAGGTAGCGGCCGGTGCCGGTGATGGTGCCGCCGGTGCCCACGCCGGCAACCAGGATATCGACCTGGCCGTCGGTGTCCTCCCAAATCTCCGGACCCGTGGTCGCCTCATGGATGGCGGGGTTGGCGGGGTTCACAAACTGGCCGGCGATCATGCTCTTGGGGGTCTCGCGCGCCAGCTCCTCGGCCTTGGCGATAGCGCCCTTCATGCCCAGCGGGCCCTCGGTCAGCACCAGCTCGGCGCCGTAGCCGCGCATAAGCTGGCGGCGCTCCACGCTCATGGTCTCGGGCATGGTGATGATCAGGCGGTAGCCGCGGGCGGCGGCGACGCTGGACAGGCCGACGCCGGTGTTGCCGCTGGTGGGTTCGATGATGGTGTAGCCGTCGTTGCGACGGATCTTGCCCGTGCGCTCCGCCTCGTCCAACATCGCCTTGGCGATGCGGTCCTTGGCGGAACCCGCGGGGTTGAAGTACTCAAGCTTTACCAGCACGCGCGCGGCCAGGTTGTCCGCCGCCTCGATGTTGGTGATCTCCAGCAGGGGGGTGTGTCCGATAAGCTGGTCGATCGAAGTGTATACCTTGCTCATGAGAGCCTCCTTCTTGCAGTAGCTGCGCGCACGGATCGTGCGACTTGGCTATAAATCCTATAACCCACATGAATAGTATGGAATAGTCGACATCGATAGTTAACTTTATACATATATCCCTGTCAAGCATCCGAAAGCGCTCGCCGGCAAATGAGACCGCATGTTAACAAAAATACCTTGTCAGGGGTACTTTTTTAGCCGTGGGCGGCGCGTGGGCAATCTGTGAACTTCGCTCTATCCATTCATCTGGAATAAAACCCCTCTTGTCCGGGTTTTTGCAACGTCCACCGCGCCGCCGACGGATAGGAGCGCCACTTTCGCAGCGGTCTGCTAGGATAAGGCTACCAATCACGTCGGAAGGTGGAAGTAATGCTGGTATCCACAAAGGGACGCTACGCGCTGCGCGTTATGGTCGATCTTGCGGAGCATCAGGGCGAGGGGCGTATCCCCTTGAAGCAGATCGCGGAGCGCCAGGGCGTCTCCGAGAAGTATCTGGAAAACATCTTGGCGACCTTGGTCCGCAACGGCATGTTGTCCGGTATGCGCGGCAAAGGCGGCGGCTATCGTCTTACGCGCAACCCGTCTGATTACAGCGCGGGGGAGATCCTGCGTCTTACCGAGGGCAGCTTAGCCCCGGTTTCCTGCCTGGATGGTACGTGCAGCGGTTGCGAGCGCGCGGCAGATTGCCCTACGGTGGGGATGTGGTCCAAGCTGGACAGCATGATTACCGGCTACCTGGACAGCGTCACCATCGAGGATTTGCGCTGCTCGCCGCGCGGCATCGACTACGTGATCTAGCATCCAACAGCGCCGGCGGGTGCGTGCTTGCTGCCGCCGGCCTCGCTTTAACAACTGAACGCATGGAGGCGGGCCCTTGGGGGTCCGCTTTTCTGTGCCCGGCTAACGATCGGTGCGTCTTTCGACGCGTACCCTTGCGCACTTGTTGAGGATAATTGCATCGATTTTCGTTACCCCCAATGTATACCTTGCGCCCCCAAGCCGCTCTACCTTAGGCGGAGCGCGGTGTATGTGGCGTCTACTGGGCAAAACCTGAAATCGATGCAATTATCCTTAAGAACTGCACGGGTAAATCGTGCCGGTCCTTCGCGGGTGACCGAATCGCCTTCTTGCGCGGGGTGTCTCGCGCGCCGTTCGCATCTGTGGAAAGCAAATTGAACCAAATTCTCAAGGAGTTCAATTCCGGACCGTGCTATGCTCCCAACTAAATTGAACTTCGCCTCTAAATTGAACCAAGTAAAGAGGTCCAACAACAAAGGCACTGTTCAAATTGAACTATTGGAGGTCAATGTGGCCAATACCATATTTAGCAATCGCTTGGTGCAGGCTTTGGAGCAGCGCGACATGCGCCAGTCGGACCTTATCCGTATCGCGGCGCAGCAGGGCATCAAGCTTGGAAAAAGCCAGGTCAGCCAGTATGTAAGCGGTAAGACGATGCCCCGGGCGGACGTGGTGCGCGATATCGCGTCAGTATTGGGCGTGGACCAGGAATGGCTTGCAGGCCAAGAAGGGCGGGCGGCCGATCCTTCGGCGTCTACGGCACAGGCCCCCGCGGCATCGCCGCCGGCGGGCGCATCGGCAAGCGGTGCCACGTCCGTCGCCGTTGCCTCAGCAGCCGCAGCTCCAGAGCCCGGAGCCCCCGCATCCAACCCCGCCACCGTAGAGCAGGCCGCAATAAGCGAAGCGGCCGCAGGTCAAACCGCACCACCCGCCACCCGTACGCAATCCACCCTACAGCAACCCACAAGGAGCACCCCCATGCGCGAGTTCAAAAAGTCCTCCAAGCTCGATAACGTCCTGTACGATGTCCGCGGCCCCGTGGTCGATGAGGCCAGCCGCATGGAGGCGGAGGGCCTTCGCATCCTCAAGCTCAACATCGGCAACCCCGCGCCCTTCGGCTTCCGCACCCCGGACGAGGTGGTGCAGGACATGCGCCACCAGCTGCCGGACTGCGAGGGCTATTCCGACTCCAAGGGCCTGTTCTCCGCGCGCAAGGCCATCATGCAGTACGCGCAGCTCAAGCACATCCCCAACGTGGACATGGACAGCATCTACACCGGCAACGGCGTGTCCGAGCTCATCAACCTGTGCATGCAGGCGCTGCTCGACACGGGTGACGAGATCTTGATTCCCAGCCCGGACTACCCGCTGTGGACCGCGTGCGCCACGCTCTCCGGCGGCACGCCCGTGCACTACATCTGCGACGAGGAAGCGGAGTGGTACCCGGACCTCAAGGACATCGAGTCCAAGATCACCCCGCGCACCAAGGCCATCGTCATCATCAACCCCAACAACCCCACGGGCGCCCTGTACCCGCGCGAGGTGCTGGAGGGCATCGTCGAGATCGCGCGCAAGCACCAGCTCATGATCTTCTCCGATGAGATCTACGACCGCCTGGTCATGGATGACCTTGAGCACGTCTCCATCGCCTCGCTCGCGCCCGACCTGTTCTGCATCACGTTCTCCGGCCTGTCCAAGAGCCACATGATCGCCGGCTACCGCATCGGCTGGATGGTGCTCTCCGGCAACAAGCGCTGCGCGCGCGACTTCATCATGGGTATCAACATGCTCTCCAACATGCGCCTGTGCTCCAACGTGCCGGCGCAGTCCATTGTGCAGACGGCGCTGGGCGGGCACCAGTCCGTCAAGGGCTACGTGGTGCCGGGCGGCCGCATCTACGACCAGCGCGAGTATGTCTACAAGGCGCTCAACGAGATCCCGGGCATCACCGCGGTCAAGCCCAAGGCGGCCTTCTACATCTTCCCCAAGATCGACGTCAAGAAGTTCAACATCACCAACGACGAGCAGTTCGCGCTCGACCTGCTGCATGAGAAGCGCGTCCTCATCGTGCCGGGCAAGGGCTTCAACTGGCACAAGCCCGACCACTTCCGCGTGGTCTACCTGCCCCGCATGGGCGTTCTGCGCGAGTGCATGGAGGACCTCGCGGACTTCATGGCCCACTACCGCCAGGCCTAACCCAGACGTACAGAAGGGGGCGGGCACCGGCGCCCCCTTCTTGTACATAGCCGCGCCCGGCTTTTACGGCTGGGCGCGGTTTTTTGTTTTTGGACGAGGGCGAGGGTGCATTTGGACGAGGAGGGGCAGAGGCACCGTACGAGCCTCCGGCGCCTGCGTGCGAACCTGCAAGTTCCTGTATACGCTGTGAAGCCACGCCTTCTTCATGCGATTTCGCCGCAGCGCGCATACACTAATGAGCGGCCGAAAGGCCCAAGCTGGCGCGGCGAGGAGAATGCCGTGCCCGTTATCAATCAGCGGCCAATCAGAGTACATCAGAGCAACGTCTAAGAGCAGCCCCGCGCGCATGCAGAGGGGTCAATCGCAGCCCGTACGGCGGGCGCAACGTATTTGAACGCAATGGGAAGGCCGCCCAACACGCGCGGAAGCGCAGGAGGAAACATGTCTGAGATCAACGAGACTGTAGAGACCATGGACGAGAACGTAGAGACCATCGAGACCGTTGAGACCGCTGTCGAGGCAGCGGAGGAGACCGTCGGCGAGCAGGTTGCCGCCGAGACCGAGAACGAGACTGAGGCCGTCGTCGAGGCCGAGGTAGAGGTTGTTGAGGCAGAGGCCGAGGCCGAGGCCGAGGAGCCCAACACCGACGACGAGCTGTTTGATAAGGCCAACCGCGCTGCCCGCCTGCTGCGCGCCCGTCGCGCCGTGATGGGTCGCGAGGCTGAGGCCCGTGCCGCCCGCATGGAGGACCTCAAGCGCGCCCTCAAGCTCCTGGAGCTCAAGCCCAAGATGGAGCAGAAGGAGATGGCCGACCTGCTGGGCATGCGTCTGCGCGAGCTGGACGCCCTGCTGGCCGAGGCCGAGGCTGCGGACATCGTGGCCCGCGTCGAGCCCGCTGACGAGCCCGATATGCGCAAGGTTGTTGTCTACACCGGTGAGGACGCCGTCGCCCGCGTTGGCGTGCTCGCTAAGAAGCAGGACAAGCTGGTTCCCAGCCTTGACGACGAGGAGACCGAGCAGCTGCTCGCCCTGCTGAGCAAGGTCATCGACCCCCTGACCGCTATGGGTCTGGACAATGATGACGATCGCGGCGGCCGTGGCGGCTTTGGCGGCCGCGGTGGCGACCGTGGTGGCCGCGGCGGCTTTGGCGGCCGTGACGACCGTGGTCCCCGTCGCGATGACCGTGGTCCGCGCCGCGACTTCGACCGCGGTGGCGACCGTGGCGGTCGTGGTGGCTTCGGCGGCCGCGATGACCGTGGCCCGCGTCGCGACGATCGCGGTCCCCGTCGTGATTTCGATCGCGGTGGCCGTGGCGGCTTTGGCGGCCGTGACGATCGCGGTCCGCGCCGCGACTTCGACCGTGGTCCCCGTCGCGATGACCGTGGCTTCGGCGGCCGCGGTGGCGACCGTGGCGGCCGCGGCGGCTTTGGCGGCAAGCGCTACTAAGCCTTCCGCTCATGCGCCTGCACCCGCAAGCCAGCATCGCGTCGCCTACGCATAGAGCGAAAGCCCTTTGCCAGGCTTCTTAAAAGCAAAACGGATCCGGAGCATTAACGCTTCGGATCCGTTTTTCATGCGTCTTTGGACGAGGAATCCCGCTAGTGCCGTATGTCTACCGGCTGTTATCTTTGCCGGGCCGGCCCATGGCGCCTATGAGATCGGATCCTTCCCGTAATACCTCCAATCGCAAGATCGTACACACGTTCGATCGATACAATGACATGATCGAACACGCGTTCTTTCATGGGAGGGGATATGGACGGGTCCCAGGACTACTACGATGCCAGCTCCCTAGACTCCATCTACAGCTACGCCAAAAAGCTCGAGGGCAAGACGCTGCGCACGGCGTGCCATCTAGCCGCCATCGATGACCCGCATCGCCGCAAGGGCTCGTTTGGCAACGCAATCGAAGAGTATTACTTCCACTATGACATCAACAGCTCTGCGGATCCGGATTTCGCCCAGGTAGAAACGGAGCTTAAGACCACGCCGCTTCGTCGTAAAAAGAACGGCGAGCTCTCCGCCAAGGAGCGCTTGGTCATCAGCATGATCAACTATATGAGCGTGGTGGACGAGACCTGGGAGACAAGCTCGGTCCAAAAGAAGCTCAGCAAGATCCTGCTCATCGCCTATGAATACGATAAAGACCTCAACCCCGTGGACTTCTTTGTCGACCTGGTAGAGCTTTGGGGCATTCCGCCAGAGGACGTGCCCGTGTTCCGCCGCGACTGGAATACCGTGGTCGAAAAGATCCGCCAGGGCAAGGCGCATGAGCTTTCCGGCTCTGATACGTTTTATCTAGAGGCGGCGACAAAGGCCGCGTCCAGCAAGGTCCGCAGGCCGCAGCCGTTCTCGTCCATTCCCGCCAAGCCTCGCGCGTGGGCTATCAAGCCGGCGTACATGACGGCGATCTTCAACAGCATGTTGGACGCAAAGGCGATCGAGCGGCGAGAGGGGGAGGCCGACCTCGACCTTGAACATCTTGTCCGCTCTCGCTTTGAGCCCTACTTTGGCCTTACGGAAGAGGAGCTGGGCGAGCACTGCGGCTACCTCCATAATGGGCGCCGCAAACCCAAGAACCTGTGCGCGCTCATCACCAAGCATATTCTGGGCGTTGACGAGAACGCCAAGATCGCTGAGTTCGAGAAGGCTGGCATCAAGACCAAGACCATCCGCCTAAAGCGCGACGGGGTGCCCAAAGAGTCGATCTCCTTCCCAACGTTTGATTACTTCGACCTGGTGGCTCGCCCGTTTGAGGAGAGCGACTTTAGGGAGTACCTGCGTAGCAAGTACCTCTTTGTCATCTATAAAGAGGACGAGGAAACTCGCGGCCGCTATCTGCTTTCGGAAGTCCTCTTTTGGCAGATGCCCGATAAAGACCTGCTAGAAGCGCAACGTTGCTATGAGGAGATGCGCCGTCGCGTCGCCATGGGCCGCGCGGACTGGTCGGTTAAATCCAGCGAGAACCGCTGCTGCCACGTTCGTCCCCACGGGCGCAACAAGGCAGACGTTCTACCCACGCCGGCGGGCAAGCCAGAAACAAAAAAGTGTTTTTGGATCAATGCTCGCTATATAGGCGAAGAGATCGATAGAGTAAGGCGGGAAACGATCTCAGAGGCGTCCGGCGCCACCGCGCACTGCGCCAGCGCATGCAACCCGCCCGCGCAGCCAGGCGCCTCTGCAGTTGATAGGAGTTATGTGACCAAGAACGTCATTCGAGTGGCCGAGCTTTTCGCCGGCGTTGGAGGCTTCCGCCTGGGTCTGGAGGGCTATAGCGACCCCGCGCATCCGCAGTTCGCCATGCCGTCCGCAGGTCCCTTCAAAACCATCTGGGCCAACCAATGGGAGCCACCGGGAACCCCAACGCGCCAGTTCGCCGCCAAGTGCTATCGCGAGCGCTTTGGCGAGGATTCCCTCATCAATGAGGACATCAACAAGGTGCTAGACGCCTACGAGGCGGGCACCATAGACATCCCGGACGTCGACATGGTGGTCGGCGGCTTCCCCTGCCAGGACTACTCGGTGGCAAAGCCGCTGTCTCAGGCAAGTGGCATAGTTGGCAAGAAGGGCGTGCTCTGGTGGGATATCTACCGGTTCTTGCGCCTTAAGAACACGCCGCGTTACGTGCTGCTCGAAAACGTCGACCGCCTGCTTAAAAGCCCCGCGTCGCAGCGCGGTAGGGACTTCGCCATCATCCTTTCCTGCTTCGCCTCCCTGGGCTACGCGGTCGAGTGGCGCGTTGTGAACGCCGCGGACTACGGCTTTCCCCAAAAGCGTCGCCGCGTCTACATCTACGCGGAAAAGACGGATGAGGCGTGGGACCTCGCCGACCGTATGACGCGCGGCGTGATGGCCCAAGCGCTGCCCGTAAAGCCAGAGGTCGATCCCGTGGGCTTCACCATTCCCGCCGACCCCTATGAGTGCTCGGAGTCTTTTGGTATGGGCGCCAAGCGCTCCCGCTTTGAGACGGCGGGCGTTATGCAGGGCTGCAAGGTCATGACGGGCAGGCTAAACGTCGAGTACAACGGGACGTACAAAACCCTTGGCGACGTGCTGGTCGATGATGCGGAAGTGGACGAGTCTTTCTTTATTACGGACGAGGATAAGCTGGAGCGTTGGCGCTACTTCAAGGGCGGCAAAAGCGAGCCCCGCGTGGACAAGAAGACCGGCTTTACCTATCAGTACACGGAAGGATCGATGGCGTTTCCGGACCCGGTTGACTGTCCGGCGCGTACCATCCTCACAAGTGAGGGGGGGGGGTCGGCCTCACGGAGCAAACATATTGTGCAAGCGGGGGACGGCCGCTACCGCAGGTTGGTTCCGGACGAGTTGGACCAGCTGCAAGGGTTCCCCAAGGGCTGGACGGACGCGGGCATGACCGATATCCAGCGCGCCTTCTGCATGGGCAACGCGCTGGTAGTAGGCATTCCGCATATGATTGGACGAGTAATCGCTGGGCGCATGGAATAGGTGCCAAAGAAGATGGGGCCAACCGCATTCTTGTAGCAGTTGGCCCCACGTGTTAGCAGTTCAGCTGCATAAACGAGCTGTGATGGGCTTCGAGCCTGGCTTTGGATGGCCAGAGCTGCTCGTTGCTGGGTAACGAGATTCGTCGCCTGTCAAAGTGGTTGTAGGCGGTATTCCGTAGCGCGCCGCTCACCGTGACCTCATAGGTGTCAGGCCTAATCGAAATGAGCGACTGTTGGTACAGTGCACCCAGGTCCGTTCTAAGCAGGATTCCGGCAGACGGCGTATTGCTTGCTGCGCCCAGATAGGAACTGAGATATGTCGCGTCGAGTGCGGGCAGTGCATCGTAGCCAGAAATCGCGCATTGGCCGTTATACGCCTCAATAAGATCCGCCTTAAACGTTTCTCCGTGGGCATTTTTAAGGTCCCTCTTGAGCGAGGTGAAGTCGCGCTTCCCCTCATGGGAAGAACCAAGGTAGTCAAGGTCTAGCGTTTTGCTGTTAAACAGCACGTCGGCGCGCAGCTTGGCTGCGTTTTCAAGGGCATCTTCTATCTCTTTTGCGGAGATGGGGGAGAGGGCACCGCTATCGAGTTTGTGGACGGGTCCGTGAAGGGTGAAGATACCCGCCACGTTGTTGTAGCTTTCAAGAAACGCAAGGCCAAGGCACTGGTACTCGTTGCCGGTCTTGTAGAAGACGCCTACGGGCACGCCGTCCTCAAGGCAATTGATAAGCGCTTGGTTGTACCTTGGCGAGCCAGGCTTTCGTCCCGTATTGTGATGGTGCTCGCAATATTGGATCATCCACGTGCCGTCATCAAGAAGGTGGACGGAATCCGCTCCGTATATCGTAGGGTTCGCGATGGTGATCGAAATCGCGTAGTCTTGCCCGCCCGGTTTGTGTATCCCTCGTTGCGCAACAAGGGTGATGGGCATATCTTTGGGGGCATGGTCTTTCCACGGACGAGGTCCAACTTCTCCCTCGTGGCTCAGAAACCATTGATACGCCGGCAAGTAAGAGCCGGGCACAAGTGAAGTGGCTCGTTCATACGATAGCGTTAGGCCTTGATACGTTTCTATAGACATGCTCACTCGCCTCCTGGCCTAATCTTTGGCGAGGATTTCAACGAGTTTATCCAGCATGATTTGCGCGCGTTCATGCAAGAACTTTTTAGCGGCTGCGGGATTGCCGTTCTTAAGGTCGAGGTCGGCATCACGCAGGTCTTGGCCGTTGTAAACAAACTCCCTTTCTCCGTTGAAGGTAAAGAGTTCTCCCTTGGATGCGGGGAGCGTGGTTGATCCCTTTGCCCTGTTCTCGGCGCTAGAAAGGTAAGCGATGTTGCCGAGGTTGCCACCAGGGAGCTTGTACGTTTTGTACGCGTATTGTCCGCTCGTCTTATTTCGGAGCGTCTCGCGTGAGATTAGATGCTCAATGTCGTAGGCGCTCTCGGAATATGCCTGGGGATTACAGCTTGCAAGGACGGTCAGCAGAGTCTTCGCAATGGGGTCAACATTGATCGACTCGTTGTTTTCGATTGAATCCAGATAAGACTGGGTTGCAATCTCGAGTTTTGCCCTGGAGAAGGCAGCGCTCGTCGCATACGATAACGTCCCGTCTATATAGTTGCCAAGCCTGGAGTCGCCCGAGCCTTTCCATTGATTGGTGAGCATATCCAAGATGAAGCACCTAAAGAGGTTACGGGTTGTTTCGTTGTAGCCCTTCTTCTTGTAATCCGGCAGCGATTCAAAATCCGTTGAGCGAATCGCTCCATACCGCGCGAACCAAAGAGCTGCAAAAAACGAGAGAAATTGTAGCTGGCCGCTAGATTTAGAGGTCTCGTATGCTTCTCTGCTGCCTGGTTTTTTCAGGAACTTGGCGAAGCGTCCGTTGATCTCATCGTATTCAGCAAGCATGCACTTTACCAGGTGCTCCGTGGCAGCAGGGTTATCCTCGAAGCCCGCATTTGCGAAGACGTCGGGAAGTCCCTGGGGGCCTTCCTTCTTTCCGGCGATTTCCTGCGGGCGGAGTCCAAATGCAATCGCAAGCGTGTTGTAGCCAATGGTATCTACGGTGTCGTCTTGCTCGGCAGCCTTATCCGGCCAGCATGCCCGGCATCGCGAGATAACGAGCTCTCCCAATGCGTGGCAGAATTCTGGCAAGGTGACAATGCGCTCGCGCCTCATCTCTTCAGCGCTAAAGTCTTCGATCTCAAGGCCGTCGCGATCTTCTGTGAGCGCTTCATAGCGTGAAATAGTGCGCTCGAGAATGTCATCGGAATAAGGCTCCGGTGACAGCTGGACTTGATAGCGGTTCCATTGGGCAGCGAAAACCTGGTATTTCGTCAGCTTTCTTCCGCCAAGGTTGACGTTGGCGAATACCTCGGGCAGCTCCGATTTGTCGCCCGTGAAGAACACGCAGGGGATTTGGAGGGTCGACAGGTTGACATACTTATCGAGAGCGGTAATGAGCTCGACTTGGATATCAACAATCTCCAGCATATGGCCATCGCTACATGCCGGGTAGATTTCCTTGATTTGTTGAGCTAGATATGAACCGGGCAGATTCCTCTTGGTGGCATGTAGGTGCAGCATCTCTTTGATTGCGGAGATGAATTGATTCCTTAATTTGGTTCTTGCGTCTTCCGATTGCTGCGCTGCGCCAGAGAGCGCCATCAAGGAGTCAATCTGCTTCGCTGAGTTTGATTCAATGGGAAAGTACTCCTCTGGATGACGCTGATATTCGCGCAGTGTAGAAAAGCGCTGTTGCCCATCAATGAGAGAGTACTGTTCGGCGTTGTCGTATTTATATAAAAGCAGTGATCCAAAAGGAAAGCCCCTGCTTATATTGTCGATGAAAGCAGCCTTTTGAGATTTGGACCATACCAACGGACGTTGATACGTTGGTATAGTCATCTGGTTTTCAAGATCTTCGAAGTTGATGGTTTCTATTCTGTAGTTAGACATGCTACCTCCCTGCTCTCGCTTTGATCATTAGATCACGTTGAAGTGTTCTAGATCAAGCATTCGCTTGCTGGGAGGTATTTCCAGCAGGGCTAGCTGTCGTATGTGGATGAAAGGGGTCCTACTTTAGAAAAATGACATCGTTGTGATATTCGATGAACTCCTTCTTTGGTTTCTTAACCGAAGGTAGGTCGATTTCTGCCCCGTCGAAGCTCCATAGCCAATCGAGCGGATCTTGCTTGTGCTTTACGGTATGGGAAACGCGAATCTTATACTGTTGGTCGATTGTGATCAGCCCTTGGTCGAACGCGCGGTCATGGAATGCGTTTAAAAGCAAGCCGTTGTCGGTAGCAAGGCGCTCTGTTTTTGGATTGCAGATATGCCAAGGCTTGATGTGGCTAGCCACCAATAATCTTGGTATAGAAATGCCTGTTATGCAGCATTTATTGTGATACGCGCTAAGTAGGGAATTGCGGAAATACCGCTGGTTGACTCGCTGCCTTACAGCGGCGATACGCTCTTGTCCCTCCGGAATTAATTCTAGATTGCGTTCGATGGGCCGGAAGGAATCAAGCTTTTTATCGGGACCAGCGGTGGCCTGGTCGAGGAGGTCGAGTGATTCGCTAACCAGCTCATCTCCTTTGCTGTCGTACTCAATCCAGATTTCCTTGTCGAGCTTGCTGCCATGCGGCATGCCCGCACGGCCCGATTCAACGCGGTTGGCGTCGTTAGCAGCAATGTTCCAGAGCTTAAGAGCCACAGCGGAGGGAGTCCTATCTAGGGCTTTGGCCAACGTTATGATGTCCGGGTTTTGTTTATCAATCTGGGAGGGTTCAAGAAGCAGGTAGAGTGCAAACGCCGCCCGTGTCTCTTTGATAGTCCAGTTCCTGCGCGTCATGAATTACCTCCTCAAAGTGAGTCGTTTGCTGTGGCGCCTGTTTGAATCGAGATTATATCTTTTGATTTGAAAGGGGTGGTAGAAGCCGGCTGGTGTTCATCTGGATGTTTGCGGGTGTGGTTGATATGCCTTCACTGTCAAGGGGGCGTCGGAATTTCCCGTTGTGGCAGGGATGGGGGTTACCATGTAGTAATGACGAGTGCGTAGTCCTCAGTCCCGTGGCCTCGATTTTGGGAATCATGGTCTCCTTGGTACCGCGCCCGACTGCGCGGCCGCACCCTCGAAATGGCCAGGGATCGGAGGCTTTGAGCTTCCCCGCGTCGCCGTCGTACTCGCCAAGAAGCGCGTGGGCAGCGGTCGCGTTGCACGCACCGGCGAGCATCAGCTCGAACTCGACGCGCCGGGCGTCGCCCGCCTCTCGCAGGGCGCCCATTTCGGCGCGCAGCTTCTCGGCTGCATCGGCGTTCTTTGCTGCCTCGGCGCCCTCGTTTTCTTGCATGGCCGCGCCCTGCAGGCCTTCTGCGGGCTCCACATTCGTTTGCTGGTTCTTGCCGCCTTTGGCTTGTGCCTGCGCCGCATTCTGTTCTCCGTCCATGGCCGGACCGCCTCTCAATATCGGGCGGAAGAAAAAAGCGCCCGCACACCGTCGTTGTCAGACAGTGTGCGGGCGCGTCACAAGTGAGGGGTGATAACAAATGGCAGGTCTATTTCAAGAGCTTGAATGCGATGAAGTAGAGGGGAAAGTCGTATCCATCTCGGGATAGCATCATGCTCGCAACCCTGGTGGAGGCGTTGGCATGGGGATGTTCGAAGATGCCCGGTTTGACTTTGAACGGATAATCAAATGCCCTCAGGTGATCCACGCACTTGTTCCAGAAGCTTTCGAAGTCGCTGGCAGAGGTGTAGCAGACAAGGAATGCTGATGTGCCGAGTGGGTTGTAGTTGTCAATCACTTTTCGAATGTGAAGATCAATCTTGCTTCGATCAAGGTTGCTTAGTTTCACTCCCTCGATCAAGGCGATTTCCTTGCCGGTGCGTTTAACGAGAATGTTTACCTCGCCAGCACTCAATCCACTTGAGGAGAGGCCATGGCGGGTCTGATCCCTTACTTCCAGTGTCCTGCTGGATGCCAGCGTATCTCGGAGAAAGTCATTAAAACTATCCTCCGCAAGCTCTGACGTATACAGAGGGTTTGCGCACATCGTTTCGCCCCAGCGAATAACCTCGTTCAGTACCATATTCGCTTCGGACATGGTTTCGTCCAGCCTTGCTGAGTTCGAAGAGGGCAGCATCTCCGTATCGTCGTTGGGCATCAGAATGATTTCATGGATTTGGAATCCTGTCTGGCGGGATTTGATCGCATGGTCAAAAGCCTTCTTGAAGATTATCCGGTGACGTTCCAGCGTCTCTATATCGCGCTCAGGCCCTTCGATGGTGAAATCGAGGGCGTTCATATTCCAGTTGTTCCCTTTTATACCAGCGTAGTACGCTCTTCCGATATCCTCGTAATCCAGGCTGCATGATTCAAGAGCTCGAGAGACTTCTGGCAACGAATAATGGCTCTTGATGAGACGAACGACGGTATTGGTGAAATTGCTAGGGAATGTGTAAGTGAAATCATATGAAGACATGAGAAGTCCTTGAGGTCATTAATGAAGCCAGTCACGATAAGGATCGTCTGATAGCGGTTATTGGCGGTTGTTGGAGGCAATAAGGCTCAGCGTGCTGCATGGCGCCCCATCAGAATCAGTGCCTGTGTAATACCACCAGCAAAGTCTGTTAGAGGTAATCATTTGCGGGACGGTGCCCTCCGGTCCGCAGACGGCGTGTTTTTCTACATCCTGGTCATCTACATCGGCAAGCAGTAGAGGAGAGTCAAGAAACGTCTTTATCGATTTGCTTTGGGGTCTGCACTTGATAATTCCGGCATTCGACGATGCCAAGGTTGAGGTAAGCGCGGCGAGCGGGCGCGGGACGAGTAGGCACAGGACGAGCGGGCGCGGACGCTCCGGCGAACTGCGCCGCTCAAAACCGTGTCCGCACGAACGCGTATGGTGTTCCCAACACACGGGGGCATCTGGTTCATGCGGTGCCCCGGCGCGGCCACGGCAGAAGCGGCCGCGCTCTCAAGAAGGAGGGGCCATCATGTACGAGCCGTCACGCAACCTTATGAACTTCTACGTCGCAGGTTTTCAGCATCACGAGGGCGCACTGGTGCTCTCGCAGCTCAAGACCGGCGATGAGCTTACTCTCGAGGCTCAACCGGACAATCCGTACGATTCGCAAGCTATCGCCATCAAGGGGTGTGGCGAGATGCTGGGCTACGTCCCCGCTGATCACAATGGCATGCTCTCGGTGCTTTTCCACTACGGTCACGCATCCATCTTCGAGTGCCGTGTGATGCAGGTCGCCCCGGAGAGCGAGCCATGGAAGCAGCTGCGCGTCGCCATCTTCGTGAAAGACGCGCGCTAGAGTCCACCGTCTTGTCGCGCGCAAGCGGGTAGGACGGGTTCCGTGCCCGACGCTCGCGGCGTTCCCTTTCGCTTCGTTTCCGGCTTATGTATCGGAAGTGAATGAGCTTTCACTTCCGTTAGCACTACCTATTGGGAAGTGAGCTAGGCGTAGACGCCGATAGGAATCCCCGATGGGAATCCCACAGCGCCGCGGCGCGTCCCTGTTCGGTACAAATTATGTCCGCACGAGCGGGTATAGTTGAAAGCGTTTAAAGGCCCATCGGTTTGAAGGCCCGGCAACCCAGCTCGGCGGCACTTTGGACCGGTCGCCAGGCAGCAGAGACGGGAGCGCGTATGAATGAGATCAAGTGCCCAAAGTGCGGAACGGTTTTTCAGGTTGACGAGACCGGGTACGCCGACATTGTGAAGCAGATTCGCGACCAGGAGTTTGCGGACGAGCTTTCCGAGCGCATGCAGATGCTTGCCCGCGAGAAGGAGCAGGCGCTGCAGCTTGCCCGCGCGGACGCGGAGGCTACGTTGCAGCAGAACTTGGCGCAGCGCGATGCGGAGCTGGCGCAGGTGACCGCCCAGCGCGATGCTCAGGTGGCCGAGCTCACCGCCAAGCTTGAGGCGGCGGTGGGGGAGCGAGCGCTTGCCAGCGAGCAGGCTGCGGCGCAGGCCCGCGCGGAATCGCAGAAGACGGCGGCGGAGCTGCAGCATCAGGTGGACGAGCTCAAGGCGCAGCTTGCCCAGCGCGACAACCAGGCACAGATCGAGCAGGCCCGCCTGCGCGAGGAGTCCCGCGAGCAGGCGGCAGCGGAGGCCGAGCGCCTACGCAACCAGGCAGAGCAGGAGCGTCGTACGCTGCAGGAACAGCTGCAGCAGGCGACCTCCCAGGCAGTCCAGCTCAAGGCGCAGCTGGATGCGGCGGCAAGCCAGCGCGACCTTGCCGTGGAGGCGGCTCGCTCCCAGGCGCAGCAGGCCATGCAAGAGCAGATATCCTCGTCCAAACAAGAAGTGGCGGACCTAAAATCCAAGCTGGAGTCTCTAAAAGGCGCGGCGGAGATCGCCCGCATGCAGGCCGTCGCCGCGGTCGAGCGCGAGCGCGACGACGCCCGGGCGGCCCTTGCCCGCGAGCAGGCCGTGCGCGATTCCGAGCGCCAGCAGGTGCAGGCCGCCCATGAGCTTGAGTTGGAGCAGACCCGCAAGGCCAACGCGGAAATCGTCCGCTTTAAGGACGAGGAGATCGAGCGCCTGCGCGATATGAAGGCGCGCCTCTCTACCAAGATGGTGGGCGAGACCCTGGAGCAGCACTGCGAGACCGAGTTCAACCGCCTGCGTATGACGGCGTTTCCCAACGCGTACTTTGAGAAGGATAACGACGCATCCGAGGGCACCAAGGGCGACTTCATCTTCCGCGAGTGCGACGAGGACGGCAACGAGATCATCTCGATCATGTTCGAGATGAAAAACGAGAACGACACCACGGCCACCAAGCACAAGAACGAGGACTTCTTTAAGAAGCTCGACCACGACCGCACACAGAAGGGCTGCGAGTACGCGGTGCTGGTGACGCTGCTTGAACCAGAAAGCGAGCTGTACAACGCGGGCATTGTGGACGTGAGCTACCGCTATCTCAAGATGTACGTGATTCGTCCGCAGTTCTTCATCCCCATGATCACGCTGCTGCGCAACGCCGCCATGAACTCGCTTACCTACAAGCAGGAGCTTGAGCTGGCGCGCCGCCAGAACATCGACGTGACCAACTTCGAGGCCAAGATGGAGGAGTTCAAGACCGGTTTTGCTCGCAACTACGACCTGGCGAGCAGGAAGTTCCAGACCGCGATCGATGAGATCGACAAGACCATCTCGCACCTGCAAAAGACCAAGGAGGCTCTGCTTTCTTCTGAGAACAACCTGCGCCTGGCCAACAACAAGGCAGAGGAGCTGACTATTCGCAAACTCACTTGGCACAACAAGACCATGAAGGCGAAGTTTGACGAAGCACGCACCGCGGCGGAAGAAGCTGCCCGCGATGGCGTGTCGATTGAGGCGGCGGACGGCGCGGAGCCGGATCCCGCGGACAGCTACGAGGTGTAGCGCTTTGCGGTGCATGTCCGGCGCGTGCGACTCTGGTGTGCGCACCGCGGATTGAGATAAATGCCCTATAGGACAACGACAGCTTGCATAGAAAACGCGGCCGCCTGCAAAGGATAATCCTGCAAGCGGCCGCGTTGGTTTTGCCGGATATTAGGGGACAGGCCCTGATCGTCCACCTATATAAAAAACGGGACGACCCGCATATGCGAGCCGTCCCGTATGTCTAGCAGCTTAAATGCGTGCTACGGAGCCGGATGACCGGTGTGTCCGTTGTGGCTTAGCCGAAGTAGCGCTTGAGCAGGCCAGCGAAAGCCTTGCCGTGGCGAGCCTCGTCACGGGCCATCTCGTGAACGGTATCGTGGATGGCGTCCAGGCCGGCAGCCTTGGCGCGCTTGGCCAGGTCGGTCTTGCCAGCGGTAGCGCCGTTCTCGGCCTCAACGCGCATCTCGAGGTTCTTCTTGGTGGAGTCGGTTACGACCTCGCCCAGGAGCTCGGCGAACTTGGAAGCGTGCTCGGCCTCCTCGTAAGCGGCCTTCTCCCAGTACAGGCCGATCTCGGGATAGCCCTCGCGATGGGCAACGCGAGCCATGGCCAGGTACATACCAACCTCGGTGCACTCGCCCTCAAAGTTGGCGCGCAGGTCGTTAACGATGTCCTCGGAGACCTCGGGGAGCTTGCCAACGCCGATGACGTGCTCGGCAGCCCAGGTCATCTCGGTGTCGCTCTGCTTGATGAAGCGGTCGCCGGAAACGCCGCACTGGGGGCACTTGAAATCGGCGGGCAGCTCCTCGCCGTCGAACTCCTCAACGTAACCGCAAACGGGGCATACAAACTTCATGACCTTCTCCATTCGGTCGCAGGCGATAGTGCGGGCGCCCAGTCCCTGTGGGCCCTCTCCGGGCAACCGCACTTGGTACGATTTTCATTATGCGGAGAATGGGGCTTACTTAGACTCATATTGATACTCATTCTCAAAAACATCGCAATAAGTTAAATGTGACTTACTATGAACAAATGATATCCCGATGGGCGCGCGGCTGCGCATGGCGCCGTTGGCGGAATGCCGCCGTGCGCTTGCGGGCGCGTCGCGCCATGTTGCGCACAACGGGTACAACTTGGTGGAATGCAACGGCGATATCGCATGATTGGCTTGCGATCGCTCCGTTGCGGTGGGGGAGTAAGCATGAGAACTTTTATAGCCCTAGATCTGCCCAATGAGCTAATCGAACAGGTTGCCGATTTATCTCGACAGCTTTCTTCTATGGTGCGCGGACGGTTTGTTGCGCGTTCCACCTACCATGTGACGCTTGCGTTTTTGGGCGAGATTGGCGAGGCGGAGGCGCGCCGTGTTATGGACGTTTTGGACACCGCGTGCGCTCATGCCGCCGCGATTCGGTTGGTGCCGGACGGCCTGGGGATCTACGGCAAGCCGGTCGACGCAACTTTGTTGCTTAAGCTGGCGCACGGGCGCGACCTTATGAATCTCGCCATGGCGGTTCGCGAGGAGCTGCGAGCACAGGGGGTTTCATATGACGAGAAAGCGTTCGATCCGCACGTGACGCTGGCTCGACGAGCGCGCGTGCTTCCGCAGGCGCTGTCCGATCTAGTCTTTCCAGCAGAAAGCTCTTCCAACAGCGTGACGCTCTATAAAAGCGAGCTGTCGCAAGAAGGGGCGACCTACAAGCCGCTCTATACCGCGCATCTGGGATAGCCGCTAATCTGTGCCGCTGATTTGGGGCTACTGATCTTGGGCTGTTAATCTTGGGTTGGTAATCAAGCGTTGCTAATCCGGTGCCTGATAGCCCCTGCTTGCTGCGCCTAAGCTGCTGCGAATCCTATATACTTTTAGATTGGTATATGCACTTACACATGGGAGGAGTCCAGATGGATCCCAACAAGCGTCCTGACGACATGGTTCGCATCACCACCCCGGAGCTTGCTCGCACGTTTATCGACGAGCAGGTTGCCGCTTGCCGTGAGCAGATCGGCGACAAGAACGTGCTGCTCGCCCTTTCCGGCGGCGTGGACAGCTCCGTTGTCGCGGCCCTGCTGATCAAGGCGGTTGGCAAGCAGCTGATCTGCGTGCACGTCAACCACGGCCTTATGCGCAAGGGCGAGAGCGAGCAGGTTGTCGACGTCTTCAAGAACCAGCTGGACGCCAACCTGGTCTACGTTGACGCCACTGACCGCTTCCTGGATCTTCTGGATGGCGTTGCCGAGCCCGAGACCAAGCGCAAGATCATCGGCGCCGAGTTCATCCGCGTCTTTGAGGAAGAAGCCCGCAAGGTAGGCGACCAGGTGAGCTTCCTGGCGCAGGGCACCATCTATCCCGACATCCTCGAGTCCGACGGCGTCAAGGCGCACCACAACGTAGGCGGTCTGCCCGACGACCTACAGTTTGAGCTGTGCGAGCCCGTTCGCCTGCTGTATAAGGACGAGGTCCGCATGGTGGGCCGCGAGCTGGGCCTGCCCGAGAACATGGTCGAGCGCCAGCCGTTCCCCGGCCCCGGCCTGGGCGTGCGCTGCTTGGGCGCCATCACCCGCGACCGTCTGGAGGCCCTGCGCGAGGCCGACGCCATCCTGCGCGAGGAGTTCGCCGCAGCTGGTCTCGAGGGCAAGGTTTGGCAGTACTTTGTCTCCGTGCCCGACTTCCGCGTCACCGGCGTGAAGGACGGCAAGCGCCTCTACGAGTGGCCGGCGTTCATCCGCGCCGTCAACACCGTCGACGCCATGACCGCCGAGGTCCCCGAGCTCGACTGGGCGCTGCTCAAGAAGATTGGCGACCGCATCGCCTCCGAGGTTCCGGGCATCTGCCGCGTGCTGTACGACCTCACGCCCAAGCCTTGCGGAACAATTGAGTTCGAGTAAACGGAGCCACCGCTCGCTTCGTGAAGTTGCATAGTAATCTGCACCATAATTGCAGGTAGAAGAAGGGTTTCGCTCTGGTTGGGCGAGGCCCTTCTTTGTTAGGGTGGCGGAGGGGTGCCAAAAAGTGCCTTAGTGCGGAAAGGGCGGAGTGTCAAATAGTGCGTTAGTGCGGAGGTTTGGTCAAATAGTGCGTTAGTGCGGATTGGAGTCGCCCTGACGGGCTCGACTTATACATCGAGCGGTGGTGCCCGAGCTTTCTAACTCGAACAACGCGAACGCTCTATTCATAAGGTACCATTACTATCTATCGCCCGTTCCGCACTAACTCAATATTTGGTCCAAAATCCTCCGCACTAAGCGACTATTTGACCTAAGTTCCGCACTAACTCGAAATTTGTCCTACCTGGAGCCTGCGTCCTTCTTCTGGCCGATAATTCAGACTAGAAGCTATCGCCAGCCACGGTGGACAAACCGCAGTGTCTCCACTGCCGCGGATACCTGGTCCACACGCTTTTGAAGCCCGCGCGCAATGTAGTCAAGCCGTCCGTTTGCGGCTGCGTGCTTGCTGTGCGAGAGAATCTCGACCGCCTCGTCCACAAAACCGGATAAAGCAGCATGATCAAAAGCGGTGGGGTCAAACCATGAAAGGTCGTTGGCAAGCGCCAGCTGGTGCGCGGGATTGGGATCAAACGGCCTGCTTTGAAACGTCCAGTCGTTTCGCTCTACCTGCTGCGGCGTCTTGTTGTACCACAGCGAGTTGCCGGAGTCGAAAAGGGGCGCGGGGCGCATCTGCAGCGTGTCGACCGAGCGGATAAAGCCAAAGTTGCGCCAATGCCGGTCCGTGTTCGCAAGGATTGCGTCGCATACGATCATCTGCGACAGCGCACGGTGCATGTTAGCGGCATCGCATGCGTGGTGCTCCGCAAAGCGGACCAGGCGATCGTACGTTGTGGCCCTGCGCATGGAAGAAAGGTCGCCGCGAACAAGCGCCGCCGGAACGTACTCCTCGCGCTCGCCCAAGAAATTGGGGCATAGGCACAAGGGACCGTCTTGGATATGCGCAAGGGTGTAGGGAACGTATTCGTCCCGCTGCAGCAGGCGGCGGTGCAGGACGGTCGCCACGACCTCGTTGAACGGTCGCTGGTCATCGCCTGTGCAGCCTTTGGCAAGGCAACGCACGCCATCGCGGATAACCCAGCGCTTTGGCAGCTCGCCCTCAGACGTGTTGTCGGGCGAATCGAGCCCCACCGCACTGAGCCAGTTATCCCACGCCATAAGGTTTGACTGGACAAAGTTGTTGTCAAAATAGTTGACGTCGCTCCACTGTAGGGTCTCATTGGTGGCGGGCCGCAGCCAATAACAGTCCGAGAGCGAGAGCGCCATGTTGTTGAGGGGCAGCAGGGAGAAATCGGTGATCTCGATTTGGCCAAGGCGGGCGAGCAGCCCTGGTCGAGAGGCAGGAACGGACCTGTGATCCCACCAGTCTGCGACGTTGCGGGGTTTTGTCTTGCCGCCGGAGGTGACGGTGCCAAGGGGCATGCGCGGCGCGTCCAGGATCTCGCGAACAACCAGGGGGTTATCTTTCCGCGGGTCATGGCGCACCACTGCAACCTCATGGTCAGCAGACATAAGGACAAAGGTTCGCGATGCGTCGAACTCCACTGCGGCGGCTTTGCCCGCAAGGTAGCGGTCGATCGATTCGCTGTCGATCATCCGCCTGCCGCCAACAAGCGACCCCGTTAGCTCGCCTGTTGAAAGCAATTGCGAGATTCGCGGCTTGGTCACGCCCAGCGCCCGTGCCGCATCTCCCATGGGAATATAGGTATCGCCACCCATTGCCGCACCACCAATCGCTACCACGTTAAATAAGCGTTGATGCTGATATGTACGTTGACAATGATAGCACTTAATTATGTGGACGATGAGACGCGTCTGGGACGACCGGCGGCTAGCGCGGTGACGCGCCAGGTGCCCCCGCGTCCACAGGGGCTATCTGCCAAGGCACGCGCCTATGGTGCCAAGCAGCTCCTTATCCAAGCTGTAGCGCATCCAGCGGCCGTCTTTGCGTGCGGATACAAGTCCCATATCGCGAAGCGCGGCCATATGGTGAGAGAGGGTAGGCTGGGATATGTCCAGTTCCTCCAGCAGCTTGCAAGCGCATAGCTCATCCGAGTGCGAGAGCATGGCTATGATGCGAAGGCGATTGGGGTCTCCCAGCGTCTTAAGGTTGGCGGCGAGCCGAACCTCGTCAAAACATCCCGCTATGACGCGCCGCCTTAGGTATTCGATCTTCATCTTGATTTGATCCATTACGGCGACAAACTGCTGGTCTGGCCCTCCCGTGGGATCTTCCAACCCCCAGTCCTCGTGCCAGCGAGCGAGCAGGGTGGGGCATTGCACGCCGCAACCCATGGTGACCACCATGTCTACGGGCGGAATCTCCTCAAGGGGCTTAGGGGCCAGCGCGGAAGTGTCTACGCCGCGCTGCTGCAAAAGGCGCACGGCATCTGGGTTGACTGCGCGGGCAGGGTGCGTGCCTGCGGAACGGGCGTCGATTTCGTTTGGAGCAAGCGCGTGGGCCAAGGCCTGCGCCATCTGGCTGCGACAGGCGTTGTGCGTGCAGATAAAGGCGACGCTAAGCGGTGCGAAAGTGCTCATTGGTCCTCCAGGCGGGTGCGTGATTCTCGTCCATTATATAGATATCTGTCTATATAATACATATTGATGTGCATCAATATGACTACGGGCGCCACGGAGCAAGGCTCTGGGCGCCAAGAGGGGAGTGCAACCATGGCAGATGCATCTTTGGATTGGGTTAAGAGCGCCTGTTTTGCGTGGCTTGAGGAGGGTGCAGGCGCTGACGCTGGCGAGCTGCTTGAACGTTTGATGGCGGACGAGAACTGCCCGGCATTTGGTCCGGCTCACCATGCACTGGTGGGAGCGGCGCTGCTTGCATGTTCTTGGAGGGCTGTGGGCAAGGGCGAGCTTGGGGATGCGTTGGACGAGCTGTTCGACCGTGCTTCCTGCGTGCCCGGCGCCGCGTGCGCCAAATGGGGCGTGTGCGGCGCCGCTGCATCGTGCGGCATGGCGTTCGCCATCTTGTCTGGTAACGCCCCGCTTAAGAAAGAGGGTTGGGGCGAAGGCCAGCGCATGGTGGCGCAGATCCTCGCCGCGATCGCGGACGCCGGTGCGCCGCGGTGCTGCAAGCGCGATTCCCGCATTGCCGTCCGCGTGGCGTCGTCCTGGTTCAACGACCAACTGCACACTAGGCTTGTGGAATCCGAGCCCGTTCGCGGATGCGCGGTCTGTAAGCAAAATTCGGCATGTCTGGGTAGTGGCTGCCCGTTTTTCTCGTAGGGCAAAGGCGCTTTATCGAGTGCTTGGGGACGCGACGGAGGCGTTCTCTACAGGGAGCACGCCAGAAGGTCCGGGCGCTGCAGGACTCGTCGCAGCGAGTTGGACAGATGCGCCAGGCGATTATCGAGCATCGCCAGCGCGCCAAAGGCGTAGTGGCTGCGCCCTTCCTCGTCCTCGATAATCAGCGTCCATGTGCCGCTATTCGATTCGTACACGTTGCAGCAATGGCATCCCATCCAGTCAGACGCTTCATCGAGCAAGCGGGCGGCTTCGTCCTTCGAGATGGAGATGTAGGAGTCGGATGAGATGCAGCTGCGCCCGTATTCGTCCAAATAATGATTGACCAGGCGGCAGTCTCCATTTTTATGGAGTTCCAACCGCTGGTGCACAAGGGGGCTGCGCGAGGGCTGCCGGCTGTGGTCGTGCGTGCTCGATATAAGGTAGAGCGCGGTGGGCTGGCAGGTCAGCGGCGCGGACGAGTTCTCGCCCGCGAGCTGCGCCAATCGTTCGAGCGCTAGGATGAACCACAGGCGCACCTCGTGCCCCGCGGCTTTGCAGCGGGCCTTGTCCGTCGCCCAGAAGTGATGGCTCACCAGGTGCGACACCTGATCCCATTTTGACATGACGGCTGATCCCAGAAGCGAGGCGTCCGTGACGGCGGGCAGATGCCAGTCCAGCTCCTCGAGGTTGTCGAAGGCGCCGGGGTACGTGGCGTCGAAGGCCTCGCCCGCATCGTCTATATATCCAAGCGCGGCGCAGTCGGCGCGAAACTCGCCTGTGTCCAGCAGCTGGTGCAGGTTTTGGCGGCTGTCCCTAAAGCGCGGCAGCCATTTGCGGGTGAAGTCTCGCAGGGCGTTGGCAGCGGCTGCGGCGGGGGCCGCGTCGGCGGCTGCGGTAGTGGACGTCATGGGCTCTTCCTTTGTATCGATGGCTCGAATATAGGGAGGGGCTCGCTGCCGCGCTGTACCTTTTGTTAGCCGATGCGCCTTGGGTTGGCGGCTCCGCTCCGCTGCCCGCTCGCCATGGCCACTCCCCGTTCGCCGCCTGCTAATAAAGTGGGCGCCCCGCCTGCGAACGTGCAAGCGGGGCGCCCTGTCGTACGGGGTTGCTAAGCGGGTTGTGGAGTCGCTGGCTTTGGGGCCGCTGGCTTTGGAGTCGCTGGCTTTGGGGCCGCGATTCCCGGGGTTGCTACTGCGCCTGTTCCTGCGCCTCGAAGTAGCGCATCAATATGGTTGCGACTTCAGCGCGGGAAGCCACGTCGCCGGGCTTGAGCTCACCGGAGTCCAGGCCCTTGATAAAGCCCTCCTCAACAGCCCATTTCATGGCGGTGCCGGCGAAATCGGATACCTTGCCGGCATCGGGGAACTTGGACAGGTCGCCACGGCCCGAGGTGTCGACGCCGTTCTTCTGGGCAAAGCGCATCAAGAACACCGCCACCTGCTCGCGCGTGACCGCGTGGTCGGGGCCAAAGTCATTGGTGCCGTCGTAGCCGCTGACAATGCCGTTCTCGGCACCCCAGGCGACCACGCCCGCAAACCAGTCGTCGGCGTTGACGTCGCCAAATGTACCGCCTTTGCCGTCCAGCTTGCCGTTGTCGGCGCCGGCGGCGCGTGCCAGCATGGCGACAAATTGCGCGCGGCTGGTGGTGTCGCTTGGACCCATCAAGTTGGTACCTTCGTAGCCGCGCAGGTAGCCCTTCTCAAGTGCCCAGTCGATGGGGTCGTGGTACCACTGGCTCGCGTCGATGTCGGCAAACTTGTGGGTCTCGCATAGATCGCCGCCGTCGCATCCAAAGACCACGTTCACCTCCACGTCGCCCTGGGGCATGGTGAACTCAAACTCGCCCTTCTCGTTCTTGCGGACCTCGACCTTGTTGCCGTCCTTGTCCGTGACGGAGATGCTGCGGACCTCCTTGCCCGCCTGCGGCTTGGGGTAAACGGTGACTTTATCGCCCGCATCCGGGTTCTTGGGGCTCACCGCCACCTTGCCGCCGGGGTGCGCGGGGATCTCGATATCGTCCTTGGCGGGCGGCTGCGGGGTCACGGGCGGCTGGGGCTCGGGGTCGGGCGTGGGCGCCGGCGCTCCCTCAAGGCGAAGGTTGAGGATTGCCTCCATGAGCGACAACCTCATGGCGTTGGCGTCGTTGATGGTGGGGGAGCCCTGGGCAAGTGCCTTGGCCTCGGCGATCTTCGAGCTCAGCGCGTCATAGGTTTGGGACGAGAACGCCGCGGTGCCTTCTCCCTGCTTGACGGCCTCCGCCGCGGCGATTTGCGCTTTCAGTGCTGCGGTGTCCGCAACGGCGTTGGCGTCGTGCAAGCGAAGCTCCGCTGCTGACGCAAAGCCGCCCTCGCCCTCAACATAGACCAGCTTGACGGCGCGGACGTTGTCCTGGCGCTCGAAGCTGATGAGATAGGGGTCGCGGGTGAGGTCCTTGATGGTTCCGTCCGCGACCTTCTTGAAGGTCTTGCCGTCGGCGGAGACGTGGACCTCGTACTTCTTAAGGTCGCCGTTGGTGCCGGTTTGGCGCGGGGTGTAGACAATGCCGTCCACGCCCAGCGGCTGCTCTGAGCTTAGGGTGATGTGGTGCTGTCCCGTGCACTTGTCTGGGCTGTAGCGAGAATGCCAGATGCTGCCGGTGTTGCCGTCCAGCGCGCTTGCTGCCTTGCCGTCGCCGTTCTCGCAGTCCGCGGTCGCCTTCAGCAGGGCGGGGTCCACCATGCTCAGGTCGGCGACGGGCTTGAGCTTGAGTTCGTCCAGGGCACTGACCAGGGATTTCTCATAGTTGTCCACAACATCCTGCTGCGAGGCGCTCATGTTGCGAACGATGCTGTCGCGGGCAATCGCGATGGCGCGCGCACCGGCGTCCTCGTACTCGGAGAGGTCGGCGGGGATGATGGCGAGGTAGGCGTCGATGCGGCCGTAGTCGGCCTTCTTGTAGCCTGCGGCGTCCAGCTTGGCCTCGATCTTGGCGGCGAGATCGGCGATGGCGTCTGCCGACGGGTCGTACTGGCGGAAGACCTCTGCAGCCTGGGACAGCATGCCCTGCAGCTCCGCGTCACCCTTGATGGCGGAGTTCTTGGAGGCAAGCAGGTTCGTCTTCACCACGGCGTGGTCCAGGGGCATGGTGGAGTTGAAGTCTTTAGCGGTGCCCAGGCGGATATCGTCCACATAACCCGCGAACGCGTTGCCGGATTCGCTGCCAACGGTGCCTGCGGGCAGCATGCAGGTGGCCTTGATCTGGGCGCGCGTATTGGTGCCGATGGTGTCGACCAGCTTGCCGTCCACGTACAGATGGGTCTTCTCGAACTCGTTTTTGAACTCGAGCTCAACCCACTGGTTGGCGGGCAGGGCGTAGTTGAAGGAGTACGCGCGGTTCTCGCGGGTGATGCCCACTTTGCCGGTTTTCTCTTGGACGGCCATGATCTTGCCGTAGGGGGATTCGAACAGCACCTGCTCGTCCTTGGAATTGTCCGTGCGCTTGACCTTGACGCGCAGACTGTTGCCCAGCCCAGCGGTCTCGAGGCCATCTAGCTTGGCAAAGGACTTGCCGCCGTTGAGATGCAGCGCCTGGCGCCCGTCGACGCTCTCAAGCTCGGCGTTCTCCATCTTGCCCAGGGTGTGCTTCTGGCCAGATGCATCGTCCAAAGAATCCATGGTGAGATGGGCGATCGAGCCTTGTTGGTTGGCCTTTTGCTCGTAGCCAAAGTTGGTGGAGGGGGCGTCGCCCAGCTGCTTCACGCGCTCTTGCGCGGCGACGAGGTCGACGGCGCCGGTCTTGCCCCAGGTGTTGGCGGCGAACAGGCCCAGCGCTCCGTCGATGCGGCGGTAGATGTCGTACTCGCTCATGCCGTTTTCTTGGAAGTCGCACATGTCGTTCCATACGGCGAAGGCGCCGCCGGAGATCTGCGGGTCGCCGGCAGGGATCTCGAAGCCGCTGATCTCGTTGACCTTGTCGTTGTAGCAGGAGTTCTGGTTGAGGTAGTCATAGTAGTAGCCGGCGTTGGGGACGATGTAGAACACGCCGTCCTGGCAGTCGATCAGCTCGAAGCCAAGGTCGTACATTGATTTCATGTCCGCCCAGCCGGGGTTCCACAGGTTCATCTGGCGGCGCTTGCCGGTCTCGGAGACGCCCTTGACCGCCACGTCGCCCTTGATCTCCGAGAGCGAGCCCCAAACGCGGGCGGTCTTGCCGTTGTCCTCCGCGTACGTGAACATATCGTTCACAAAGCGACGGTAGGCGTTGCCGTCTGCGTTGTACTCGTCCGCGCCGATGTGGATCACGTCCGCGTCCGCGAAGACGGCCGCATCGCCGCCCTGCACGTACTCGTCAAAGATGCCCTGGACAAACGACAGGCTCTCGTCGTACTGGTTCTTGAGGTCCAGATGGTCGGTTGCGCGACCGGTGGTGCCGTGGCGCAGGTCCGGGCGCACCTTGGTGAGGGCGAGCGAGTGGGCGGGGGTATCGATCTCTGGGATGATGTTCACGCCCAGCGCGCGCGAGTGCTCGATGTAGGCCTTGAAGTCCTTCTTGGTGTACCACACGTCCTTAGCGGTAAGGTCCGCCTGGTTCTTGCCCTCGCCGGCCTTGACGTCCGATTCCAGGCGGAAGGCGGAGTAGGCCTGCATGGGGTCTTTGAGCTGCTCGAGCGGGATGAGGTTGTCGTTGAGGTGGATCTGCAGGTCGTTCATCTTGTACCAGGCCATATGGTCGGTGAGCTGGCGCAGCCACTCGATGGTGAACGTCTTGCGGCCCACGTCTAGGATGAAGCCGCGGACTTTGTGCAGCGGGTAGTCGCGTGCGGTGCCGCAGGGGAAGTCGCCGGTCTGCTTGACGCTTTGCAGGATGGTTTTGGAGCCCCAGTTGGCGCCTGCCACGGCCTCTGCGCTGACGGTGATCTTGTCCGAGGTGGCCTCGATGAGGTAGCCCTCCTCCTTAAGGCCGCGCTTCTTGTCCGCGCCCAGGGTGAAGAAGACGTCTCCTGCCTGTGCGGCGTCCGCCTTGGCGACCTCTATGCCGCGGCCGGTGAGCGCGCGGTAGTCGGAGGCGAACTGCTCGGCCATCTCTTTGAGGGAGGCGTCCTTGTAGGTGACGCGGGCAAAGGAAGTGAATCGACCCGTGTCGCCCTTCCATTCACGCAGCTCGGGAAGGATGACCGGAGCGGCCTCGCCCTGCTCGCTGCCCTTCATGGAGCCGGGTACGGTGACCTCGACCTCGCGGAAAGAGTACGCCTTGGTCTTCTCGTCCACCACCTTGAAGGACGCTTTGACCTTGGTGTCCACGATGGGCTGCTAGATGGTGCCGTCCGCATCGATGACCTGCTCGTAGTCCGTGCCGTTGTAGGTGACCTGGTAGCCCTCGTGCTTGGGCAGGGTGATCTGGTCGGTGAAGTTCTTGGCGGGGTCGATTTCCCCGTTGACGGTGATGCCCGAGAGCATGTCGCCCATGCTTGTGGCCGGCTCGCCGCCGTAGGCCTCCATCTCGTAGAGAGAGACGGTGCCGCCATCCGGGTCGTTATAGGTGCTGCCGTTGATGTAGAGGCGCACGTAGCGGGCCTGCTTCGCGGTGTCGCCCAGGGTGATGGTCTCCGTCTTTGCGGCGGGGTGGTCGTTGTTGGTGTAGGCGTCTACCCAGCTGCTCTCCTGGTTGGGGTCCGCGCCGTCTTGTGCCAGCTGAATCTTGTAGCCCTTGGCCTTGCGCTGCTCCCAGAACAGCCGCACGGTCTTGACGTCGCGGGTCTGGCCCAAGTCGACGTAGGCCCAGTGCGGGGTGGTGGGGCAGGCGCTCTCGCTAGCGGAAGCGCTTGACCAGCGGGATTCGCGCTGATCGACCTTGCCGTCAAAGAGATTGTTTGGCCCTAGGGTGTCCGCCTCCTTGCTGTCTGAGACGCTGGTCATCTTGAGGGCGACGTTGGCGGCGGGGTCCTGTGCCTGCTGCGATCCGTCGTCGTCCGCGGAGTTCATGATGGTGAAATCGCAGGCGCTGACATTGGGGTACTTGGAAACCTTGGTGACCAGCAGCTTTACGTAGCGGCCCGTGACGGGCTTTTCGAGCTTGATGGTCGAGACGGCGTCTTTGTTGCCGGTGACGGCCTTCTTCGCTTCGCCCCAGCCGTCTTCCTTGTTGGAATCTGATACAAAGATTTGGAAGTCGACCGCGTGCTCGGTGGCGCTTTCCCAGGTGATCTCGAACGTGTCGAAGGTCTTTGACTCTTCGAGGTCTATGATCGCCCACTGGGGGACGTTTTGCTCTGCGGACCAACGCGAACCCTTGGTCTTGTCGTCATCGGTAAGCTTGGTGGTGGTGTTCTTGCCGCTTGCGTCTCTGCTTACGGTGACCGGCTTGCCTTGCGCCAGGTTCGCCGGCGTGGCGAGGACGACTGCGGGTGCGGTGAGGGACGCGGCGAGCGCCCAGGTACATGCGCCGATTGCGACGGCCGACCCCTTCACGTAGCGATGGTTCATAGTGCTCCTCTCGATGCGTTGTTTCACGCGGGATTCTCGAATGTGCGAGATTTCCCTATTTTCGGGAGCGCGTTTTTTGCCATGGGCGGCGAGTCGGCGTGCGGTTTGAGACGGTGTATGGTTACTCATGTTCGTTCGAACAGATTCTGAGAACGTGTACACATGTCGTATAAACAATATCTGCAGCTAGAGGCAAGGCGCCTTGTTCGTTTTCTGGACAATCTGCAATTATGAGAATAATCCCAGGGGCTTTCTTGCCAATCGGTGAACGGTTTTGAATATAATTGCTGGTAAATGCTGGTTTTACTAAAAAATACCAACTGGTTTCTACAAAAAGTAACAAGTGTCTCCAACTGTTGAACACCGGTTGCGCTTCTTTGCCTATGGGCATACCCGTAGCCAAACCCCTTGCCCGCGCGTATCCTAAATTGTGCGAGGGGAGCTGTTTATGGAACTTGTGACTCTAGGGATATTCTGCGCAGCCTTGGTGGGCGCGATCTTTACCGGAGTGCCGACCGTGTGCGCGCTGCTTGTTGGATTGGCGGCGTTTTGCATCTATGCGTGGCGATGGAGCGGTTCGGTGCGACGTGTTGCCCGCATGTGTTGGGAGGGAATCGCCCCCATCGCCAAGATCCTGGGCATGCTGGCGCTGATAGGCGTGCTCACGGGGCTATGGCGCGCCGCCGGCGTGATTCCCGCCATCGTGTACTACGCCGTGCCGCTCATCAGCCCTGGCGTGTTTTTGTTGGCGACTTTTCTGCTCAACTGCTTTGTTTCCGTTTTGACGGGGACCTCGTTTGGCACGGCCGCGACGGTGGGATCCATCTGCATCTCGATGGCGGGTGCCATGGGCGTACCGCTTTTCGCGGCGGGCGGGGCGGCGCTTTCCGGGGCGTTTTTTGGAGACCGTTGCTCGCCCATCTCTACCAGCGCTCTTTTGGTTGCCGATCTTACCGGCACGGATTTCTACAACAATCTGAAGCGCATGGTCAAGAGCGCGGCGGTTCCCTTTGTATTGACGTGCGCCGCGTACTTCGCGCTGGGGCTGCTTGTCCCCGCGAGTGGCGAGGCGGGCGATATGGCCGCTTCGCTGGCGAGCGCATTTGCCGTGGGGCCTGTGGTTCTGCTGCCGCCGGTGATCGTGTTCGCCCTGGCCTTGATGCGCGTTGATATCCTGGTGGTCATAGGAGCGGGCATCGCCTCTTCGGTTCCATTGTGCCTGGCGGTTCAGGACATGACCATGGCGGACGTAGTTCGCACGGCAATCTTGGGATACGTGGCTCCGCTGCCGCAGGTGCGGGCGCTTTCCGGCGGCGGGCTGGTTTCAATGCTCGATGCGGTGCAGATCGTCTGCATCACATCCGCGTATGCGGGCATTTTTAAGGAGACGCCGCTGTTGGCGGGCATCGACCGCGTGGTGTGGGGGATGTCGCGTCGGCTTTCTCCTTTCGGGGTTACGCTAACGACGTCTGTGTTTACGGCGATCATTTCTTGCAATCAGACGTTGGCAATCATGCTGGCGCACCAGCTGTGCAGCGATCTCGACCAGAACGCCAGCGACCATGCCCTTGACCTGGAAGATTCCGTGGTGCTGGTGGCGGGATTGGTGCCGTGGTCCATCGCCGGGGCGGTCCCGCTGGCGTCCATGGGCGCGCCCGTTGCGGCGAGCATGGCGTTGGCGATCTATCTCTTCGCCGTTCCCGCCTGGCGACTGCTGTCGGGATGGTTCGCGGCGCGAGGGCGGGCTCGCTGCGCTGTGCGTTGAGTAGGGGATTGCGATTCAGGTTTGCCTGGAAAGCCTCGGGGAGCATGTTATGCATGAATGAGCCTGAAATGTGGTTGTTTATGCAGGTGAAAACGACGCTAAAAAATCGTACCCATTCGGCGTGGTCAATGAGTGCCACGAGGCGGGTAAGCAGGGGCCACCCATGCCTTTGACAAGGTCGTGCTTGTCCGCTTTGAACGTTAAAGGGTCCTTGCGGAAGTCTATTTGTTCCGCTTTACACGTACTTAATTGGAGACATGTATTAGTTATATTGCACATATGATGGATTTGTTTTCAGCTGGTTGTGCGTATTCGCGGTGCTTCTGCGCTGCCTGTTGCTCGCGGGACGGGATTCGGCGGGTTTTCGCAATGTATAAAGCGAGGCTTGCCCGCCTCGTGGCGTTCATTGACCACGCCGAACGGGGGCACCATGCGTCGAGCTGATCACATGGCGCTCCCGTTCTCTTTTTGCAGTCTTTTTCAAGCGTTTTTAACCCGCGATGTCCTCGATCACGCCCGCGCGGTAGTTGGCGAACACAATGCCGTCACCGTCCTGCGTCGCGTCCAGGTCTACATCCGCCATGATGCCGAAGTCGCGGTCGCCATCGGAATCGCTGAACACCTGGTGAACGTGCCAAACGTGGTCGGTTTTCTCGTCCGCATCATCGATGGAGAGGAATGCCATGGAGCGGGCGTCCGCATCGGTGAGAAGCTCTTCATGCGCTTCGAAGAACGCGTCGAGCACGCGGCGCCAGCGCAGCTCTCCCATACCCCAATCCTCGTCCAGCGCTCCCAGCTGGTCGGCTCGTCCGCGGGCGGCGAGGCGAACGCGCTGGAACAGCGAGTTGCGCACCAGCACGGTGAGACCGCGGCGGTCGATGACGACGGCGTCCGCGGGACGCGGGGGCGCGGCGTCCAAGGTAGAGCCGGCGTTCTCCCATTCGTCCACCAGGCTGGAGTCGACCGAGCGGACCACCAGGCCAAGCCAGGCCACCACGTCGTTGAGCTCTTCGTTGCGCTTGTCGTGCGGGATGGTGCGGTCCAGCGTGCGGTAGGCCTCGGTGAGGTAGCGCAGCAGGATGCCCTCGCAGCGGGCGACGTTATAGCGGGCGATGTAGCCCTTGAAGTCGCTGCCGCTCTCCAACATGTCGCGCAGGACGCTCTTGGGCGAGAGCTCGTAGTCGCCGGCCCACGGCACCTTGGAGCAGTACTGTTCAAAGGCCGCGGCGAGCATGTCTTCTAGCGGTTTGGGATAGGTGATGTCCTGCAGCTTCTCCACGCGCTCCTCGAAGTCGATGCCCTCGGCCTTCATCTCGTTCATGGCGCGGTCGCGCGCCTGGCGCTCTTGTGCACGCAGGATCTGCTTGGGGTCTTCAAGCGTGGCTTCCGCCATGGAGATGACGTCCAAGGCGTAGGTCTCGCTTTCCGGGTCGAGCAGTTCCAGCGCGGCGAGCATGAAGGGGGAGAGCGGCTGGTCCAGCGCGAAGTCTTCGGGCAGGTCGACGGTGAGGTAGTAGGAGGCATCGCCGTCCAGGAAGGCGGCGACCTCGGCATCGTTCGCAGCGGTGGGTTCTGGCTCTGCTTCGGTGTCCGCATCGATGTCCGCATCGGAATCCCGCTCGGGCGCGTCGGTGGGTGCGCTGGCCGCTTCCGTTTGATTGGAGGGATTCGAGGCGGCGACGGGCTTGCCGTTCTCGTCCAGCTCCTCGCGAACCACCACGCCGGCATCGATCAACGTCGCGAAAATCTGGGCGGCGCGGGCGCGCAGGCGCTCCTTCTCCTCGTCCGTCTGCAGGGAGTCCTCTATCAAGGTGAGGACGCGGCGCCAGGCGTTGCCGCCCTGCTCCACCTCTGCCAGCACCATGGAGTTGGTGATGCGCATGCGGGGCTTGAGGGTTTCCGGCGCGCTCTCGATCAGACGGTCGAAGGTGCCCTGGTTCCAGGTGACAAAGCCCTCCGGCGGCTTCTTCTTTTTGAGCTTCTTCATCTTTTTGGGGTCGCCCATGGCCTTGAGCTCGGCCTTGTGGTTCTCGATCTCGTACTCAGGCGCCTCGGCGATGACCACGCCCTCGGTATCGAAGCCGGAGCGCCCCGCGCGGCCGGCGATCTGATGAAACTCGCGCGACCGCAGGCGGCGCTGCTTGTAGCCGTCGAACTTGGTGAGGCCGGTGAGCAGCACGGTGTGGATGGGAACGTTGATGCCCACGCCCAGGGTGTCGGTACCGCAGATGACGGGCAGCAGGCCCTGTTGGGCGAGCTTCTCGACCAACAGGCGGTAGCGCGGCAGCAATCCCGCGTGGTGAAGGCCCACGCCGCAGGAGATAAGGTGCTTGAGCGTCTTGCCAAACGCCGTGGTGAAGCGGCCGCCCTTGATGGCTTCCTTGATGGCCTCGCGCTGCTCTTTGGTGGCTACGCCGTAGCTCGCCAGCGCCCGCGCGCTCGCCAGCGCGGCGTCTTGCGAGAAGTGGACGATGTACAGCGGCGAGTCGCCCTGGCGTAGCGCCAGCTCAACCGTGCCTTCAAGACCGGTCTTGACGTATTCGTATGAGAGCGGTACGGGGCGCGGGGCGTCGGCGATGGTCTCCACGTCGCGGCCGGTGTGGCGCTCGAGCGCCTGCGAGATGGCGGTCATATCGCCCAGCGTGGCGCTCATGAGCATGAACTGGGTGTGCGGCAGCGTGAGCAGCGGTACCTGCCAGGCCCAGCCGCGGTCCGGATCGCTGAAGAAGTGGAACTCGTCCATGGCGACAAAGCCCACGTCCGTGTCCTCGCCCTCGCGTAGCGCCTGGTTGGCCAGGATTTCCGCCGTGCAGCAGATGATGGGCGCGTCCGTATTGATGTGCGAGTCGCCGGTGATCATTCCGACGTTGTCGCGTCCAAAGATGTCGACCAGGTAGAAGAACTTCTCGGACACCAGCGCCTTGATGGGAGCGGTGTAGTAGCCGCGCTGGCCGGTGGCCATGGCCATGAACATCATGCCGATCGCGACCAGCGACTTGCCCGACCCCGTGGGCGTGCCCAGGATGACGTTGCTGCCCGCGGCCAGCGCGAGCAGGGCTTCTTCCTGGTGCGGCCAGGGCTCGATGCCGCGGGCTTCCACCCATTCGAGGAAGCGGCCGTATGCGTCCTCCGCGGTGAGCCAGGGCTCCGCCTCCTCGCCGTCGGTAGGTTCCCACCAGCTGGGGGCCAGTGCGCCCAGCGACCCTGCGGCGTGCGCGTCGAACGCACCGCCGGTCGCGTTTGCGTTCGCCGCTGCGGTCGCGCTTGCGTTTGCGGACGAGGAATTCTCTTGGTTTATGGTTGGGCTGTCTGGCATGGGGTCTCCGTTACATCGCATGTTGTTTTGCCCATTATACGGTGATGCGGGGACGTGGCTCGCCGCCGGGGTAGCTGCGCAGAAGAACTCCGTGTGCCCGTGTGCCTTGTGGGCTTATGTTTGGAATCTGGCGCAAGGATGTGGATTTGGGCGCGACCGCACCGAATCTGGGCCGCCGCGCGGAGGAGGATTCGCTAAAAGGGAACAGCCGCCCTGGCCGGAGCGGCTGTTCGTGCGGGCTTGCCCCACAACAAGTAGTTCCAGGAGGGCGTACGCCTCCCGATCGCTACCAGTATACCCGCTTTTTGACGCCCCTGCACGCCGGTGGGGGTATTGCTGGGCGGCATTTGTCTTCGCGAGGCTGGTGCCGTGATGGCTGCGGGTCCGCTGTCCACGTTATGTAGGGATGTGGGCCCGCGCCCTATTGGCTGCCGTTATTCTCGACCGCGCTTGGGTCCGTGCGTGCGGATTAGTATTTGTAGAAGCCCTCGCCCGCGTTGACACCGGTTTTGCCCTCATCGATATAGCCTTTGAGGAGGGCGGCGACCTTGCCTTGAACGGTGCCGGGATCTTTGGACCGTGGATCCATGATGCCGATGTTGTATGCGGTTGTGAGGCCGACGATGTCCAGGATGCGGAACGGCCCTAACGGGGCGCCGGTGGCAAGCATCCACGTCTTGTCGATGGTCTCGCAGTCCGCGACGCCGGTTGCCAGCAGCGCTTCCGCTGCGGAGAGGAAGGGGACAAGCAGGCTGTTCAAGATGTATCCCGGTTGCTCCTTGTGGAGTTCCAGCGGGATCATCGATATCGCCTGGGCGAATGTGACCACTTCATCGAACCCTTCTTTGCTGGTTTCTGGATGCCCCATGACCTCGGCGGTGTTGTTGTGCCAGATCTCGTTAGCGAAGTGGAGTGCCAAGTATTTCTCCGGACGGCCAGTGTATTGTGCGAAAGCGCTGGGGAGCATGGTCGACGAGTTGGTCGCGATGATTGTCTTCTCGGGAAGGTGTTTTGCGAGCTCGGTGTAGAAGGCGATCTTCTCTTCTGGATTCTCGGCGATCGCCTCGATGACGAGGTCGCAGTCGCGCGCGGCGTCCTCGTAACTTAGCGTGAAGGTGATGTTGTTCAAGGCCGCATCTGCCCGCGCCTTCAGCTGGTCGATCTCTTCTGCGCTCATGTCGGGGGAGGGGGCGAGCCCGCGGCAGTATGCCTGCGGGTTTGTTTTCATGGCTTCAAGGGTGTTGAGGTAAATTGTTCGCAGTCGTTCAAACTTGGGCTTCGCGCGCCCCACCGAGCCTTCGCTGCGAAGCCAGACGGTGACGTTGAAGCCGCAATATGCCGACTGAAAGGCGATTTGGCTGCCGAGCACTCCACCGCCGGCTACGGTAACGTTTTTGATGTCCATGATGCTTTCTCCTTTTTATGAAATGTGACGGAAGCGACGGGTAGTCGCAGTGCCGCTACTGATGATAGAAATGCGACAACTGTTGTCATCATTCCCAAAAAGAAGAACGATAGTACCGACGGTTTTGAAAATTGGCCGGAATGCTGGAACAACCAGCAAAGGCGAGATTCGCGTTAACAAATGAACCTTTGATGAAAAGGGCGCGGGCAACCTGACTAGCTGAAACCGAGTTCCAGAAGACGGGGCTATTGCCTGCTGTTTCGAGCCTCTAGGTTCCTGCGGCGATTGCGGAACGCCGTGATCGCGAAGTTCATGCCATGGGGAATGTAGGCGCCTTCGTAGAGGTCTTCGGGGATGTAGTCGTAGAGGCTGTTAAGGGACTGCTCGCGAGCTGCTTGAAGCTGCTGCCCTGAGGGCTCCTCGTCCAGGCGGGCGCAGATGCCGTGGACGGTTGCTCCTTCTTCTACCAGTCGCTCCTCATATTCGCTCATGGGGATAGAGGGGTGGTCGGCGCGCGTATCGTGCGAGGTCCACTGAACGGTGTAGCCCGCACCCTCGAACTGCGGCAGCGAGTAATCAAAGAGGGGCTCGCTGTCCGTGCGCAAAACGACGGTGCCGCCCGGGGCAAGCAGCTTGCGGTAGTCGAGCAGGTGTTCCACGGTGGTGAGGCGCTGCGCTGCCTCGCGTTTGCGGGGGTGCGGCGTGGGGAAGTTGAGCGTGATGCTGGCGAGCTCACCGGGGGCGAACATGTGCGAAAGCTTTTCGCCGCTGCCGGGGATGAGCAGCGCGTTCTTGATGCCCGCTTCGATCACGCGCTGGGAGGCGTAGGCGATGCAGACCGGCTGCATGTCGATGCCTATGAAAAGGACGTCCGGCTCTGCCTGCGCGGCGGCTACCAGGTAGCTGCCTTTGCCGCAGCCAAGGTCGAGTCGCACCTCGCGGAAAGACCGCGGCGAGGTGCTATCCGCATGCGGATCGAGAGGCCAGCACGCCTGCGCCCAGTTGCCAGCGTAGGCTGCGGGAATGTACTCGATGGCGTCGCGATAGCGCTCCAAGCGCTCGTCCAGGACAAAGTTCTTGGGGGTTCTGGCGCGGGTCGAGCCCATTAGGCTGCTCCTTTTCATGCGGGATTGGCAGGTAGGCAAGGTGTTTCATGATACCTGCGCTTGGCGTGCGAGTTGTGCAGGGTCTGCGGTGGTTGGCGGCTCTCTATGTGTGTGGGCTGCGCGGCGGGCGAGGCAAGCGGGTTCTGATCGTGGGTTTTTATTCCTCATATGGGGTATATTTGTCAGTGCTGTACCCGGTATAAGCGGTGGGGTTGGCCAGGCGCGTGCAGATATGACGGATAATTGCATCGATTTTGGATTTTGCTGAGTAGACACCCCTGTTGTCTGTAAGAAGGTGCAGGTAGGAAAAGTCTACCAAGCTGGTATACAAAGACTTTTTTGAAATGGATGCAATTATCCTCAAGAACTGCGCAGGCATGCTTATGCTGAAGGCTTACGAAGGCGCGAAAGTCCCGTGGGGGCTTGCTCCGCATGAATTAAATCAGCTTGCGTAGAGGGCGTGCCCCGTTTGCGCGGAGGGCACACCCCATAGGCGCATGTTTGCTGCCCCGCCCTTAAGCGTTTCGCTGGAGCACTAGGTAGCGGTTTAGGCTGTGGTTGGATCCGTCTGCAGAGAATGTGTCGATGGGCGCGGCGAGGGGCGAGGCCGATGCCGCAAGCTGGTCTATCTCGGCTGTTAAGAAATGGTGGCAATAGCGAAAGGCCGCATCGTTGGCTTGCCAGCCAAGGAGGTGGTCGCCTTCTTCCAGCGAACTGGAGGCGAAGCCCGCGAACGGAGGCTGGGCGAGTGCGAGGTCGAGGGAGCGCGCTGATTTGCGAGCGATGCGCTCATCATTCATGAACTGCCAAAACGAGACAACGACGATGCCGCCCGGGCGAACGGCGTCGATGAGCCGGCTGAGTACGGCCTGGCGAAGCTTTGCGCCCGGCACATGGTGCATGAAGCCAAAGCAGACGGAAAGATCGCAGGAGACGTGGGGAAAAGCCGTATCGAGCGCGGGGGTCCGGGAACCTGCGATCGCGTCATCGCTTCCATACTCGTCCTCGGCGAGAAGGGAGGTCAGGATATCGAGGCTGTGGTAGTCGACGCGTGCAAGCTCGTTCATGTTCGCGGCGAGCGCGGGGCAGTTGTCGATCGCGGTGGCATGTAGCGAGGTGTGCGGAAGCTGCTCTGCCAAGAAGCGCTCGAATCGCAGGTTGCCGCAGGCCAGGTCGAAGACTCGGAGCGCGGCGGGCGTGTCGCCAAAGTGCTCGCGCGCGATGTCTGCCACGTGCCGCCAGCCTTCCCATGGCGCGCTGCGGGTGGCCGAGAAGGAAGCGGCGTGTTCCGCATAGAAACGCGTGTTGAGATCGATAAAGTTTTGGGCGGTGGCGTTGTCCATGTAAGGGGGCTTTCTGTTTGGCGAGGACGAGGGAGCGGGGCGATCTTCTCTGGTATTGCAAGCATAATCATATGCGAGTCGACAGGTGGGGGAGCAAGACGATGCCCCGTTCTTTACGATACAATTCCTGTCATGGAAGACATCATTTTGAACATATTGAGCGAGCTTGCCGTCGGTCGCGAGGTCGACGACCGCTCGCTGGTGAAAATCATCAACGCCCAGGCGCGGCGCGACGCCGCGGACAAGCGTGCTTACGCCAAGCGTCGGCTACTGCCGTTTTACCAGCGCGTCAAGCGCGACGAGCCCCAGCGCTGGGCGTCCTGGGGAGTGACGCCGGAGTTGGAGGAGAAGCTGCTGGCGGTGCTGCGCATGAAGCCGCGGCGCACGGCGTCGGGCGTGGCGACCATTACGGTCATCACCAAGCCCTGGCCGTGTTCCAGCGATTGCCGCTACTGCCCCAATGATATCCGCATGCCCAAGAGCTATCTGCACGGCGAGCCCGCGTGCGAGCGCGCCGAGCAAACGTGGTTCGACCCCTACTTGCAGGTGTCCGCGCGCTTGACGGCGCTGTCGCAGATGGGGCACGCCATCGACAAGATCGAGCTCATCATTTTGGGCGGCACGTGGAGCGACTATCCCCGTGGATACCAAATCTGGTTTGTGTCCGAGCTGTTCCGCGCGCTGAACGATAGCGCGATAGCGGACGTGGCCGCCAACCCCATGCTTGCGGATAACCCTTCTGCTCTCGATGCGGCGACGTGCGCGGACGCGAACTCTCAGCGAGACGCCGGCGTTCCGGCGTACGTGGCTGCCCGTCGAGCGTTTTATCGCGAGTGCGGCTTCCCGCAGACCGCCGAAGAGTTCGCTGCGTTCGCGGCGGAACAGCAGCGCGCTATCGATACGGGCGAGCTCAACTACAATCGCGCGTTCGCTCGTCTTTATGGCGAAAGCGATGCATGGGTCCGCGCCGCGCGGATGCAATCCGCCACGCTGGAAGAGCTCGTCCAGCTTCAGCACGCCAACGAGACCGCGCGCCATCGCGTGGTTGGCCTGGTGATCGAGACTCGTCCTGATGCCGTGACGCCAGACGCGCTCACGCTCATCCGGCAGTTGGGCGCAACTAAGATTCAAATGGGAATTCAAAGTCTTGACCAGCAGATTCTCGATTCCAACGATCGCGGCATCCGCATCGAGCGCATCCAGCGCGCCTTCGAGTTGCTGCGCGCCTTCGGGTTCAAGATTCACGCGCACGCCATGGTCAACTTGCTGGGCGCAACGCCGGAAAGCGACAAGTGCGACTACCGGCGCCTGGTCACCGAGGCCCCCTATCAGCCCGATGAGATCAAGCTTTATCCCTGCGCGCTCATCGAGGGGGCGCGTCTGTGTCGCGATTTCGATAGCGGCGCATGGGTTCCGTATACCGAAGACGTCCTCATGGACGTGCTCGCCGCCGACGTGCTCGCCACGCCCTCGTTCTGCCGCATCTCGCGCATGATTCGCGACTTCTCGTCCAATGACATCAAAGCCGGCAACAAGAAGCCCAACCTGCGTCAAATGGTGGAGCAGCGACTCGCCGTCGGTGAGCGAGTGCGCGAGATTCGTTACCGCGAGGTGGGCACGGGCTTGGTCGACGTAGATGCGCTGCGTTTGGACGAGGTCCGCTATGAGACCACCAATACCTCGGAGCGCTTCTTGCAGTGGGTGGACCAGGACACGCGCATCGCGGGCTTCTTGCGCCTGTCGCTGCCGCATACGGACTACCTCGCCGATCATGTGGACGAGCTGCCCGTGCGCGCGGGCGAGGCGATGATCCGCGAGGTTCACGTTTACGGCGCGGTCGCTCGCTTGGGCGAGGCGGGGGCGGTGGGCTCCGCGGCGCAGCATCTGGGTCTGGGTCGCCGACTGGTCGAGCGCGCCTGCGAAATCGCTCGCGATGAGGGATATACTCGCATCAACGTTATTTCCGCTGTGGGCACGCGCGGGTACTACCGCGGCCTGGGCTTTGAGGACAACGGCCTTTACCAGCGCCGCGATCTGTAGCCTGTTCGCTGCGTCCATTCCCAATGTCCGCTCGCAGCACCTGCGTTTCTCAGCAAGGGGGAGCCATGGTTTTTCGTTCCACATCATCAAGGGTTGCAGCGGGTGTTGCCGCGCTGGCGCTCGCTTCCGTTGCGTCCGCCGCCGCGCTTGCGCGCATTTTCGACGCGCATCCCTTGCGAACGCATAGCGGCTGCGCCCTGGTGTACACGCCGCGCTCCCGCATGTTTCAAGTGGACGATGAAGAAGCGGGCGACGCGGTGGCGGGCGATGGGGCGGGCATCGCTCCTTCTCATCCAAAAGACCCCGTGCGCGTGCTCAGGTCCGGCGGTGTGTTTCAGTCCGCGACGTATACGGGCGAGCACCGCTTTGAACCCGTGTTCGAGTACTATCGCGGTTTCGATACCATGTTTTCGGCGGAATCCCCGCTTGCCTCTGCTTTTGGGCACGGTATGACCGATGTCCTTATGCTGGGAGGCGGCGGGTTTGCATACCCAAAGCATCTGCTCACCACGCGCGAGGGAATCTCTCTTGATGTTGTGGAGATCGATCCTGCGGTGGTTTCTGCTGCACGCCGCTGGTTTTTTGTGGACGAGCTTGAGGAGCGCCTGGGTGATGCCGCCCGAGCCCGCGGCAATCGCATGCGCGTCTTTGTTGCGGACGCGCGCGCGTTTCTCGACCAGCAGGATCGCCTTTTTGAAGTCAGCTTGCCCGATCCCGCCCATCGTTCGGTCCATGCGGGGCACCGAGCGCATACGCTCAATCCGTTTGGGTCGGCGCGCGGTGCCCGCGAGTATCTGCGCGGCCGCCTGCAGTACAACGCGATCGTGAACGACTGCTTCGTGGGTGCCGAGCCGGTGGCGTCGCTGGCGACTCTCGAGGCGGCCCAGGCGATTCGCCGTCGCCTGGTGCCCGGGGGTATCTACCTGACCAATGTGGTCTCCCGCGATAACTGCGGGGACCTTACCTTCCTGCGCGACCAGGTGGCGACGCTTTCGCGTGTTTTCCCCCATGTGCACATCGTGCCCTGCGAGGACGAGCGCTTCGGCGGGGAGGACAACTTCCTCGTCATCGCAACGGACTCGGACGTCAGCGTGCCCGCCGTTGTTCCGTATGACGAGGGGTTCCTCGGAGAGGTCCTTCGCGATTAGCGAGCTTCTGAGCCGTGTGGCACTATGCGGCGGGCGAGCGCGGGGCTATGCGAACGCCGCGAACGCATCGCGCCAGCCTGTGACGCGCTCGCGCATGCCCTCTATGTCGAGCACGCCTTCCGCGAAGCCCTTGCGAACCAATTCTGCGGGCAGCATCTCGTCATACTTGTCAAAGTACGGTACCTCGCCGGGGTATACCAGATCGATGGGGGCGAAATTGGCCTCTGCCTCCGCGGCGACTACCTGATAGAACGTCTCCTCGTCTGTCTTCATCCTAAATTGCATGAAATAGGGACGAGAAGGGTCAAGTCCCTTAAGGCCAAGCTCGTCTGCGCACTTGATCTTGAGAAGACGCTCCAGCGCCAGGAACGCGTAGCTGCCCAGCCAGGGAAAGAGCGCCCACGTGTCTCCGCCCAAGTTGATGAGCGGCCGGGACTCGCGCCCCGCCACGCCGGCATTGGCCGCAACGTGGCGCGCTTGCGCCAAACGGGCGCGTGCATTGCCTAGCAGATAGGGGTAGACATCGTGCTCCTCTAGCGAGCGCTTCATGCGCTCAAGCACGTGCGTGTTGATATCGCCAGCGCAGTCGCCAAAGTAGGCGGGCACGCGGCCCTTAACCTGCGTGCAGAACACCAAATGGCGTTTCCAGTCGACTTCTTCTACCAGCCAGCAGTGCCCGGCGATGGCGATGCGCTCGCCCGCGGGTGGCGGATTGACTATGGTGCCCAGCTCGGATGAATCGCAGCGCACCGTGAACTCCTCGTTTTCCTGGAACACCGCATAGAACTTGAACGAGTTGGTGACGCGCTCGCCGGAGATACCCACGATGAGCCCGCCGCTTTCAGTGACCTCGACTTGGTCCGTATCGATGAGGTGGTGCAGAAGCACGCGCAGGTCGTCTGCGGAGACGCGGTGGAAGTAGCTCAATGTGAGCACGCGCTGGGCGAGTTCCGCGGGGGAGAGCTCCCCACAGGACGCGAGCGTGGCCATGACCTGGTGGTAGAGCAGGCTGTAGGGCAGGCGGTCCAGCGCGGGCGGCTCAACCCATTTCTCCTCGCGATACAGCTGCACCAGCGCAATGCCCTGGATGAGTTTCCACGGCACGGTCTCCGGCATCATGCTGCGTGGCTCGGGCTGCTCCTCGCGCATGACAAAATGCATCTCCGGCGGATCGTCGCGCCGCCCCGTTCGTCCCATGCGCTGCAGGAAGGAGGAGACGGTGAACGGCGCGTCGATCTGGAACGCGCGCTCCAGCCGCCCGATGTCTATGCCAAGTTCAAGCGTCGCGGTGGTGACGGTTGTTTGCAGCTGCTCCTCATCCCGCATGATGTCTTCCGCGGTCTCGCGGTAGCTGGCAGAGAGGTTTCCATGATGGATGAGAAAGCGGTCCGGTTCATGCCGCGCCTCGCAATAGCTGCGCAGCATGGAGCAGACGGCTTCCGCCTCCTCGCGCGAGTTGACAAAGACCAGGCACTTGCGGCCTCGCGTTCGCTCGAAGATGTAGCCTATGCCGGGGTCTGCGTTATCGGGTGCGGTATCGGTGGGGGCGAGTAGCGCGTTGTCATCCGCATCGAGCACGGTCACGCCGTCGGGATCGGGAAGGGCCTGCGGCGCCATGCGGGGACTATCGTCGTCCGCATCGCCTCCGTCTTCGCCGCTCGCTACGCGTTCGACTTTGAGGACGTCTGCCTGTTGGGGGCCGTGGTCTTGCAATGCTCGCTCGGTTGTCTGGGGGCCCGTGATATAGAAGTGCTCCATGGACAGGCGCCAGACGCGGTGCGGCTCCTCAAAGCGTGGGATGATGCAGCCACGACCCGTGCCGCTGGCGAGAAACGCGCCGGTACGCTCTGGGTCGCCTATTGTCGCGGAAAGCCCGATGCGGCGCGGGTTTACGCCGGCCATGCGTCCCAGGCGTTCGATAAGGCAGAGGGTTTGTCCGCCGCGGTCGCCGCGAAGCAGCGAATGGACCTCGTCAATCACCACGTAGCGCAGGTCGCAAAAGAGTCGCGGCACAGCAGCGTGCTTGTGCATGAGCAGCGCTTCGAGCGATTCGGGCGTGATCTGCAGGATGCCGCTGGGATGCTTGAGCATTTTCGCTTTGTGCGAGGCAGAGACGTCGCCGTGCCAGTGCCATACGGGGATATCCGCTTCTTCGCACAGGTCTCCAAGGCGATAAAACTGATCGTTGATGAGCGCCTTCAGTGGACCGATATAGATAGCGCCAACGCTTGCGGGCGGGTTCTCCCACAGCTCGGTGAGGATGGGGAAGAAGGCTGCCTCAGTTTTGCCAGACGCGGTGCTTGCCGTGAGCAGCACGTTCTCGTCCGTATTGAAGATGGCGTCCGCCGCGGCGACCTGGATGGAGCGCAGGTTCTCCCAGTTGTGGTTGTAGATAAAGTCCTGCACAAAGGGTGCGTAGCGATCGAATGCGCTCATGGTCGACCTCCGTGCTGCTTGATTTGAAGACTAAAGAACGTATGTTCTATATTAGCATTAATGTTCCAGAGCGCCAGCTGGTGTCGATTTGCAAATTGGCTGTCAGGTGGCTGGGCTATCGATAATCGTCGGGATAATAGGCATAAAGGCTTTCATTGCTTATCTCGAAGTCGTTGATATCAAAGTCGCTGTGCGCTGGTGCGCTAAAGCTGTTGTTATGCATATTGGCGATGCTGGAGAAACCGAACAACTCGCAGCCAACCGCTGAGGCGAATTGTTCTGCCTCTACAGTGAAGCCGCTTGGAGAGAAGAACAACATGCGATCGGCTTTTTCAAGTTGTGCCGCACCTACAAGTTTTTGGATTGCGGGACGGCTTGCCTTGCTTTTGGTAAAGAGCTTGCACTCTGCGATGAACTTGCGCCCTTGGGGGTCAACCCCTTCGATATCAAAGCCACCGTCTGCAGTTGCCCTTGTTGTTCGGGCTATCCAACCGTTTTTATTCAGCAGGTCAGCGCAGTATGATTCAAATTCAAACGGCGAGCTGAACCGTCTGATGAATGAATTGAGGTTAGTTGCTCGATTATGTATTTCTCTGGAATGACTTTCTTCGAGGTAGGCGTTGCGCTCGACTTCGCAAAAGGGAATGGGCTCTCCTTTACGACGAAGGCAGCAGGCTGCTCTCGTGGCATTAATTGGGCTATTTGACTTCAGAATCCAATGGCTAGATACAACGGTGCTATTGGGCAGGACAATTGGGTTGCTCGAATACCGCTTGTCTCTGGTTCCGTTTTTGTTGGAGTGAGTCCAATATGGAAAGTGAAGTTCGATCATGGGATCGTTGTCATCTCTGTTGACCTTTACGAGGACATTGCTTGGAAGCTCTATCCCCTCGCGTCGATAAAACTTTTTACGCATATGGCTTCGGTAGATGCCGCGAACGATGAGGAAGGTCAAGTAGGCGATGCCCAGTGCTAGCAGGGCGAGAATCAGGTATCCGATAGGTTTGGAGTAACGGCCGAATATCGCCGATAGAAATTCGAAATATACCGTTGACACATCGAGGCTTTGTGATGCTGACATTGAATCAGGCATGAATGGTCCTTTGCTGCAGGTTGATTGTCATATGGGCATTCTAGTATATTGTGCCGCCTGCGTTTTTCTTACCCGCTTCGAGTGCGCCCTGCTTTTGTGCCGCCATCTCCCCCTTGAGATGGCGGAGGCGGGTCGAGAAAAGACAGGCTAATTTCTCGCCGAAGGGAGATCTTCGATCTAAACCAATTCCCAATATGCAAAATCGACCTTTAGAGGTGGACGGCGCAACGTCATAATCGAGGCCAATTCTTATCTGTGGTCTATACAACCGATTTTGCCCTCTGCGCTATCTAAGAAATGACGTGCTGCGGAGATCGAGCTGCCGCAAGGTATAGAGGTAGGCTTTGCCCATGCTGTACGGAGCGCGAATGCATCTGGTGGCACCTGGATGGGTGTGGGGTCGTTCGCTTCTTTTAATTAGGACAAAGGTCTGCTTGTTTCCGCTGGAACTGTTTTCGAAAACGGAAGGCTTAGCTCTGAAGCATCGTGGGCTGAGATGAGCACCGCTTTGCCGTGCATATGCGAGAGAATGTGCGCGCGAGCGAGGTCTCGAGCGCGTGGGTCCAGACCGGTGAAGGGCTCGTCTAACAGGACGAGGTCGGAGGGCGCTGCAAACGCGCGGGCCAATTCAACCCTGCGCCGCTGGCCTCCGGAAAGTCGTTTCACGGGAACGTCGGCCGCGTCGGCGGGCAGTAGTTCTTCGAGGCGCTCGCGGGCGTTGGAAGAAGAGAAGTCCGCGGGGGTGACGAGCAACAGGTTGTCGATGGCGGAGAGGTCCTCTACCAAGCGGGTGTCCTGATAGACGCGCGCGACGGTCGTGGCTTTGCGGACGGCTTCGCCGGACAGAGGGGCGAGCTCGCCGGCTATGGTGTCCAGCAGTGTTGTCTTGCCGGCGCCGGAGGGACCCTCCGCGCATGCGATATCGCCTGGGCAAAGTGCGAGGTCGAATGGCCCGCAGGCCAGGGCGCCATCGTGCCCGCAGACAAGGCTTGTGGCGGAAAAGACCGGGGCTCCGGCATGGGCAAATGTGCCCGAGGGGCGGGGTTGGTCCGATGCACGGCGACGGAATTGTAACGCGAGTCTCGCGAACGCGGGCCAGCTGCTGTCTAGCGCGCGTAGTGCGACGAGTTCGCATGCCCAAGCGAGGACGATCACGGCGATGGTCCAGGCGAACAGGTCGGCGGTTTCTAGCAAGAGCTTCGCTTGGTAGATCCGCTCTCCTATAGACCCTGTTGGTACGCCGATGAGCTCTGCGGCGACGCCGGCCTTCCAGCTCATGCCCAATGCAGACTGGCTGGCGGCCCGAAGGTAGGGGAGGATCTGTGGCCACGTATGCGCAAGCAAACGCACAGGCACAGGGGTTCCAAAAGCACGGAAAAGGTCGCTCATGCGCGGATCGGCGCGGTCCGCCCCTTGCAGCACGCCAAAATAGACGACGGGCAGCACTGCTAGGCCGACCGCGATGGCGCTGATATTACCAGAGCCGAACCATATGAGCAGCGCGACCACCGTGCAGGCGATGGGCGTGCCCTTGATTGCTCCCATCGCGGGCTGCAGTAACGTGCGCACGGTGGGATGCGAGGCGGCGGCGAGGGCGAGCGGGACGGCGACCAGGTAGGCGAACGCACAGCCACCGACGATGCGGACGAGGGAGAAGGTGACGCTTCGCCAGAACTCGGCACTGGGGAGCAGGTGCGCTAGGGCGGCGACGGCATCCAGTGGGCCCGCCAGGACAAACTCGCTGCCAGCCGCCATGCTGGTGAGTTGCCAGGCGACAATCCAAAACAAGATAGCCCCGGCTTTAGCGACCCTGCTCTCCACACCGTGCTTTCGGCAACCCATCGCTTCCCGCGCCTTCCACTATGCCTGGTAATAGAAGTCGTCGCCTGGCATGGCTCCGCCCACGGATGAGGCGTCGGCGTTATAGAGCACGTCGAGGTAGCCCTCCAGGGCATCGCGCATCTGGGAGCCCTCGATGCAGGTGATGTGGCAGGCGGGAATCGCCTTTGCTGCCACCGGTTCGGCTTCAACGATGCCCGCGGCGACTACAAGCTTGGCCGCGGTGGCGGGATCTGCGTTGACGGCGTCGACGGACGCTGCCTGCTCGCGTATGAACTCGTCCACGGCATCGGGGTTTTCGTCCACAAATGCTGCGCGGGCAACGGTCACGCCGGTGAGAAGCTGGCTGCCCGTGTCGCTGGCGAGGCACTCCCAAACCTCGGTAAGGTCAACGGGAGCGGCGAGCGCGGCGTTCTTGACCTGCGCCGCGGTGACAAAGGGCTGGGGCAGTACGCCCACGGCCTGCGGGTCGGCAGCGAGTACGGAGACAACCTCTGCGGCCTCGCTTTTGAACTCAAGGGTCACGGTGTCCGCGATACCCGCGGCATCGAGCAGGTAGTTCATGACGTATTCGGGCGTGGTTCCCTTGCCGGTGAGGTAGACGGTGCGACCGGTGAGGTCTTCAAATGCGGTGACTGCCGCGTCGCCGGTTACCACCGACAACACGCCCAGCGTGTTGATGTTGAGGCAGCGCACGGCGCCCTTGGATTTGGCGTACAGCACGCTCGCGGCGTTGGCGGGCAGCAGCGCTATGTCGAGGTCGCCCTTGATCATGGAGGGCATGATCTGGTCCGCGGCGGTCATCATCTGGAACTCGTAGGCGTTGATGAGGTCCTTGCCGGAGCCTTCCATCTCAGAGGCACCCTCTGCGGTGAGCTGGCCCGCCTTCTGCATAAAGCCAACCAGGCCCATGGAGGTGGGGCCCTTGAGCGAGGCGACACGCACGGTTGTCTTGGAAGCGGTTGCGGACGAGGAACCCGCTGCGGCTGCGGAGCCCGTCGCGGAGCCGGCGGCGTTGCCGTTGCCGGTGCACGCGCTTAGGGCTCCGGCGAGGCCGAGGGCGAGCGCCCCGGTGAGGAAACCGCGGCGTCTCATGACGGCGCTGTCGGCGGCGCGGCAGGCGGCGGCTTCTAGCAGATGGTATTTATCAACAGAAGCAGGCGTGTTGTGGTTGTTCTTCATGTCGATATCCCTTCAATGGCGATCAGGGGCGCCCGGGCGCGGTCAAAATGCGACTCAAAACACCAAGAAACGTCGACTGGTCTAGTCGAATATGCGACAACGATTATAAAATGTTAATCATCGCTATAGGCTCAACAGAGAACAAACTGTTACAGAGGGGAAGACTGTTATGAGCAATTCGATGCGCGGGGTTTACACCAGCCTCGCCCAGATTCGCCGTACCGTGTTTCGCGAGGTAGCGCGCCTTGCATATGAGAGCCAGTCGGGAGATTACGGCTGGGTGGACGAGCTTCCGTACGAGATTATTCCGGGCGACGTCGCGACGTACCGCGAGAGCGTGTTTCTCGAGCGCGCCATCGTGGGCGAGCGCATTCGTCTAGCGATGGGCTTGCCGCTGCAGGGTGTGGACAAGCCCGCGAAGCTGTCCGAGGGCGTGGCCGAGGCCGCCAAGCCGGAGACCTACTACCAGCCGCCGCTGATCAACGTCATCAAGTTCGCCTGCAACGCTTGCGAGGAGAACTCGTACAAGGTGAGCGATGCGTGCCAGGGCTGCCTGGCTCACCCGTGCCGCGAGATCTGCCCTAAGGGGGCCATCACCTTTAAGGACAAGAAGGCCTACATCGACCAGGAGAAGTGCATCAAGTGCGGGCGTTGCGCCAGCGTGTGCCCTTACGGTGCCATCCAGCATCATGAGCGCCCGTGCGCCGTTGCCTGCGGTATGAACGCCATCAGCTCTGATGAGCAGGGCCGCGCGCAGATCGACTACAGCAAATGCGTCTCGTGCGGACAGTGTTTGGTCAACTGCCCGTTTGGCGCCATTGCGGACAAAAGCCAGATCTTCCAGGTTATCCAGGCCATTCTTGCCGGTGAGGAGGTTATCGCCGAGGTCGCGCCCGCGTTTGTCGGCCAGTTTGGCGGCAAGGGCAACGTGGACAAGCTGCGCGAGGCCTTTAAGGCCCTGGGCTTCACCGGTATGGAGGAGGTCGCCCTGGGCGCCGATTTGTGCGCGGTGCAGGAGGCCGAGGACTTCTTGGAGGAAGTGCCCGACAAGATTCCGTTTATGGGCACGTCTTGCTGCCCGGCGTGGTCGGTCATGGCAAAGATGGAGTTCCCGGAGCATGCGGACTGCGTCTCCATGGCTCTGACGCCCATGACGCTGACCGCCCGCCTCATCCGCAAGCAGCATCCCAACGCTAAGATCGTCTTCGTTGGCCCGTGCTCGGCAAAGAAACTTGAGGCGCAGCGCAGGAGCGTTAAGAGCGAGGTCGACTTTGTCCTCACCTTTGAGGAGATGGCCGGCATGATGGAGGCCAAGGACATCGACTACACCAAGCTCGCCGGCGAGGGTTCCAGCGACTTCGAGGTCGCCAGCGCCGACGGCCGCTCCTTTGCCGTGGCGGGCGGTGTGGCCAACGCCGTGGTGAACGCTATCCACCGCGAGCACCCGGACATGGATGTCAAGGTTACCAACGCCGAGGGCTTGGACGAGTGCCGCAAGATGATGAAGGCTGCCATCAAGGGCAAGTTCAACGGCTATCTGCTTGAGGGCATGGCCTGTCCTGGCGGCTGCGTCGCCGGCGCCGGCACCCTGCAGCCCATCAACAAGACCGCGGGTGCGGTGAAGCTCTACTCCAAGAAGGCTCCCATCAAGACCGCCCCGGAGAACGCTTATTGCGAGCTGATCCATGACTTGGAGCGCGATGCGGACGGTCACCGCGCCGATGCCGACGTGGTCGCCGAGTCTGCCGAGGCGTTGAAGCCCGCCGAGGACGCCGAGGAGTAAGGCTGCTTTCTGGTTTGTTTAGCTTGCGGGCTTGGCCGCGGCTTGGCCGCGGTTTGGCCCGCATTTACCGCGGGTCGACCGAGGCATGGCCACGGTTTTGCCCGCGGTTCTATAGACCGTTTTGGTGAGACGGGATTAGGGACGCTTTTACGATTCCAGCGAATCAAAAAGCGCCCCTTTTCTATGTTTCATCAACGTTGACGTTGCCGTGTCAGGGGAAGCCGCAACGTGAACTTTGCTACAGCGTGAACTCGGCGAATTCGGCGTCGGATCTGCCTGTGGCGGAGGCCGGCATCGCTACGGGACCAGGCGCTCCTGCGGAACCAGGCACCCCTGCGGCACCCGGCGCCACCGTTGCGTCCGGCGTTGACGTCGCCGCGGCCCCATCCTTCGCGCCGGCGGATCCCAAAAGCTCCGGCAGGGACGTGTTCGGATTCTGGTAGGCAATGTCCAGAAGCTCGATGAAGTCTCGGATCACCTCGCGCGGGGTAAGGTGGCTCTCGGCCCCAACTCGTCCAAATTCCGCCGTGAGAAATCCAACCAAGTCCAGCTCGGTCAACGCTGGCGTGTAACCAAAGTAGCCGGCATGTATCTGGGCGAGCTTCTCGATAAGGATCAGCAGCTCCTCGTAGGTGAGGGGGTGCAGGCGGATGATGGGGGCGAGCATGTCCCTCATACCCTCGCGGGCAAAACGGCCCTGCGTCAAGCGGCTGCGGAGCGCTTCATAGCTAAAGACGCCGCGGCGCCGGTCCTCCACAGAGGTGGGGGTGCCGCCCATGATGATGCCCAGGTGGCGTGCCTTGCCCTGCAGCGTGTCGTTATACATCTGCAGGATCTTCTCGTAGTTGTACTGCCGGCTGATGGCGTTGGGGATTTTGTACAGGTTGACCAGCTCGTCGATCAGCACCAGCAGGCCACGGTAGCCCGCGCCCTGCAAAAACGCCGCCAGCAGCTTGATGTAGTCATACCAGTCGTCATCCGTGATGATCGCGGTGCTGCCCAGCTCGCCTTTCGCCTCGGTCTTGGTGCGGTATTCGCCGCGCAGCCATTTGGCGACGTATCCGCGCATAGCGTCATCGCCTTCAACGGTCGCACGGTAGTACAGCATGAGCATGCGCGAAAAGTCATACCCATGGACCATCTCTTCAAGCGAGGCGCAAAACGCGCGCACCCGCGCTTCGCCGTCCGAGACGGTGCCGTCGGGCGATGCGTCGGCTTGCAAGCCCTGCATGGCGGCGACCCAACGGTCGAGCACCAGCATCAGCGCGCCGCCTTCTGGACGAGTTTTGGTCGAAAGGTTGCGGATGAGCTCGCGATACGTGGCGAGACCCTGTCCCTGGCCTCCCTGCAGACGGCGCTCCGGCGACAGGTCGGCATCTGCTACCACAAAGTTTTCACCCATAGCGTGCGTGCGGATGGTCTGCAGCAAGAAGCTTTTGCCGGCACCGTAGCGCCCGACGAGGAATCTAAACGATGCGCCGCCGTCGGCGATAAGGTCCAGATCGGTTAGCAGCGCGCGTATCTCCGTCTCGCGGCCCACCGTGATGTAGGGCAGGCCGATGCGCGGTACCACGCCGCCTTTGAGCGAGTTGAGGATGACGGCGGCGATGCGCTTGGGGATGCGCGGCGCGCTGGAGAAGTCGATGGGCCTGGGGGCATCCATCGCTGTGCTGGTCGGCGCCGCACCGCCCGCCGTCGCGCCGTTCGCTACGGGGTTTTGTGCCACGGGGCTATCCATTGATGTATCCTTCCACGTCTTCACGGTAGTCATCTATAAGGCGCACGCCGCCTGCTGCAAATTCCAATATGGTGTCTCCCACCAGGTCGAACGCGGCGTCGTTGATCGCATCTACCAGCATGTCCTCAGATGTGCCCACGGGAACGCGGGGCGAGGCCGATTCAGCGAGCAGGTCTGCCAGGTAGGATGCTTGCTCTGGCGAGAACGGCCCGCCCTGCAGCATTGCGGGCGGCCGGGTCGCCGCAGCCCGCGGCTCCTCGTCCACATGCTTAGCCAAGCTTGGAGATGCTTGCGATGGCGCCGGTCCAGATGCTTGCGGTGGCGCCGGACGGGAACCGGCGGTGCTCGGCACGTCGACCCCCGCAACCGATGCCGCGCTTTCAAGCAAGGCGGACCCGCTCGCCGTCGCATCGCCGCGCTCCTCTTCTATGAGAAGGGCCTCGCGGGTTTGGGCCGCCGCGCTGCGGATGCCGGAGAGCTTGCTCAAATCGATGTCGATGCGAACCGGTTGGTGCGCGCGTGACCATTCAAGCTGGTTTTTGATCTCGGTATCGATCATCTTTTGCAGGTATTTGGGCGTCTTGGTGCCGTCCTCGTCCAAAAGACGCGGCCATTCCCATGCAATGCGCATCCTGCGGTCGATCTCCCTTAGGATGTTGCCCAGCTTGATGTTTCGCCCCTGGTCGCAATGGACGCGGTCGCACGTCCAAAGGCCCTTGGTGCAGCGGTAGGACCGAAGCGGGTTGAGGGTCACGTGGGCGTCTGCGTGGGCGCGCTCCTCAAAGAACACCGCCGAGGCGAACATGGTGTAGGACATCTCTATGCGCTTGCCAAAGAGAACTTCGACCAGCGTTGTGCCGCGGGTGTTTCGATGGTGCTGGTCAAGGCGGACGAGGACGGAGGCCGTCACGGCGCGCATGTCATCTCGGTGCTCGCGATAAAACTCGTCCGTGTCGATCCGATGGGCGGAGAGCCGCGCCGCGGCGTCAAGCATCGCACTGGCAACATCGGCGTCCGGGCGGGGGAGCGGGCCGCTCTTGCGCTTTCTGGCGGTCGTCATCCTTGTCGCCGTCGTCCTTGTCGCCGCTTCCGCCGTCGTGCCCACCGTGTCAGACGGCTCGTCCATCTCGTCCAACCCCGCGCCCTTGCGGTAGCTCGCGAGCGCCCGGGCAAAGGCGTAAAGCGACGCCTCGAACTCCATGGACGGTGTCTGGGCGAGCAACTTGGGGTCAAGGTCGTGGTAGACCACGTAGTCTTGCTGCCAGGTCAGCCCATGGCGCTTGATGTCCTTTTCTTCGCTGTCCCACGCGTCGCAAAACCATTTGAGCGTCTCGAATCCGCGCAGCGGATCATCCACGCCAATGCCACAGAGCACCTCGTAGATGTACACCAGGGCAAAGGCGTCCGGCGCCTCCGCCAGCTCGCCCGCCCTTATGCGTGAGCGCCAGGTGAAGTAGCCGCGCAGTTGCCGGTCGCTCATGGCGTTGTACGTGGGGTAATAGGATTTGAAGTTGCCGCGGTAGGGGCAGTCGTCCTCAAAATCCGCCATAAAGGTGCCCTGGCGCCAGAACAGCTCGGCCTCGCTGAGCCATCGTCCGCGCCCGCCCGTGCCGGATTCATCCCAACGGGATATGGCCCGCATCTCGCGATAGCGATCCGGGAGGTAGCTGGCCATTTGGCGACCGGTTTTAAGCAGCGGCTCGTCCTGATATACGTTGGACGAGAAATGGGAGTTGCCGCGCGCCTTCTGATCGGAGACTATCTGGTCTATGAGGGCGCGAGCGCGCTCGACTCGCTGTGAACGTGCCGCCACGTCGGCGAATCGAGCCTGCTTGATCCGCTTATCGTCCATATAGCCTCCCTCCCTTGCTCTTATGTAACTATCTATCATAGCATAGACACAAACAGATGTTCGCATCTTTAAGGATGGACGAGTCGCCGCATGGGTGGTCGCCCTATGACTCCGCGCATTCGATTCTTGCGTTAGGGCAATGTAAACGATTTCATAACGGTTGCGATGGCGGTCTTAGAAAGAAGGGGGAGTTCCGTATAATTCACCAGTTGGTCTTGCGGTCTATCGAGTTTACAAGTTAAGGAAGTGCGTTGATGCAAAAGGGAATCACTTTGCGCCAATGGCTGCCGCTCATCGGTCTGACGTTTTCAGCGTTTGTGTTCAACACATCGGAATTTATGCCCATCGGCTTGCTTACGGATATCGCGGGAACATTTTCACTTACCGAGGCTCAAGCCGGCATCATGATCAGCGTGTACGCTTGGGCGGTCATGATCTTGTCGCTGCCGCTTATGATGGCGGCGTCGCGCATCGAGTTCAAAAAGCTGTTGCTCGGCGTTATCGCGCTGTTCTCCTTGGGACAGTTTCTGTCCGCGGCGGCGCCCAGCTATCTCGTGCTGGTGCTTGCCCGGCTGGTGGTTGCCTGCGCGCACGCTGTCTTCTGGTCCATTGCGGCGGTGTGCGCTTCTCGCTTGGTCGACGTACGCCATAGCGCCCTTGCCGTCAGCATGGTTGCGACCGGAACGTCTATCGCTATGATTTTCGGGCTGCCCATCGGCCGCGCCATCGGCTTGCTGGTGGGCTGGCGCATGACCTTCACCATCGTCGGGGTGGTGGCCGCGGCTACCGTCGTGTACTTGATGACGTGCTTTCCCAAGATGCCGGCGGAAGAACCGTTCACCCTGGCCCAGCTGCCGCTGCTGCTCAAGAATCGCGTTCTTATGGGTATCTATGCCACCACGATACTGTTCGCGACGGGCTACTACACCGGTTATAGCTATATCGAACCGTTTTTGCAGCAGGTGGGCGGTATGCCCGACGCGCTCATAACCCTCATGCTCACGGTCTTCGGCATCGCGGGGCTCGTCGGCAGCGTCGCGATGACGCGCTTTTACGACCGCCGCCGCGCCCTGTTCTTGGCCGGTTCGTGCGCGGGGGTTGCTGCGGGCCTGCTGCTGATGCGCTTCACCGCTTCGGCGCCCGTCGCGTTTGGCGCCGCCTGCGCGGTGTGGGGCATGTTCGCCACCACGTTCAGCATCGCCTACCAGTCGGAGATCATCCGCTGCTGCGATAAGGACTCTTCGACCGTGGCCATGTCCATTTTCTCAGGTATCTTCAACTTGGGTATCGGTTCGGGTACGGCGCTGGGCGGCGCGGTGGTGTCCGGGGTGGGCATCGGTTTCATCGGGTTCGTCGGGGGTGCGATTGCGTTGGGCTCGCTGCTGTTGAGCGTACTGACTGTTCTTCGTCCCCTTGCCGCGGCGGGCGCGCCCGCTGCCGGGTCTCGCGACGCCTAGGGTACGAGGCTTCGCCCGCGCGGTCTGCGGGGTTGTTCCCGCGCGGGGCCCTGTCGCTTGCGGCGCTCGCGTGTAATTAGGACGAAGACTTCTGCCGCGCTTACGCCCGGATGTGCTTTTGAGCAACAATAGGTAACCATGATTACTTTCTTTCTCATAGGGAACATCGCCTCGGGCAAATCCACGGCCGCTCGCTACCTCGAGCGTCGCGGCGCCATGCGCATCGACCTTGACCAGCTGGCCAAAGGCCTCTATCAGCCCGGCTCCGCCGTTGTGGACGCTATTGCGGAGGAGTTTGGCTGGGACGTGCTCGACGCCATGGGCGGCATCGACCGGGCCGTCCTTGCTCGCCGTGCGTTCGATACGCCGGAGGACGCCGCGCGGCTCAACGCCATCGTCCATCCCATCTTGCTGGAGCAGCTGGGGCTTCGCTTGCTGCCGGCTAATTGCTGCTCGGTCATGGTTCCGGAGCACCAGCTTGCTGTGGTGGAGATCTCTGCCCCCGCGGGTTTTGCCGATGCGTTCGCGCTGGCAGATGAAGTGATTGCCGTGACGGCCCCGCTGGAGACGCGACGCCTTCGCGCCGTGGAGCGCGGCATGGACGCCGATGACTTCGACCGCCGCGCAGAATGCCAGCCTGCTGAGGAAGACTTGATCGCCATGGCGACCTACGTCATCGATAACGCTTGCGCGGACGATTCGCTGTTCCGCGAGCTCGACGCGCTGGTGGACCGCTACGGCCTTGCGCTCCCCGCAGCAGAGGAGACGCTTCATGGCTAAGCGACCTCGCCTGCTGGCGTGGTACCGCGTGCTGCCCATGTTGGCCGTGGCCGTGGTGGGCGGCGTTTCGGCGGCGTACTCCTATGCGCCGTCGCTGCTGGTAAGCGCCATTTTCCCCTTAAAATATGAGGACGAGATCACGCGGTCTGCCTCCGCGCACGGAGTGGACCCTTATCTTGTCGCCGCCGTAATCGAGACCGAGTCCGGATGGGACCCCGATGCAAAGTCCAGCCAGGGCGCGCGCGGGCTTATGCAGCTTATGCCCGAGACCGCCCGGGATATGGTGGACAAGGGCTTGGTCGACGGCTCGCTCTATTCCGCGGACGACCTCGAGGATCCCGCGGTCAACATCGAGTTCGGCAGCGCCTACCTTTCCTACCTCATCACGTATTTCAACGGGTCGGCGGACCGGGCCATCGCCGCTTACAACGGCGGGATGGGCAACGTCGATGATTGGGTCCAGCAGGATACGTCGTTGCATAACGCGATTACCTTCCCGGAGACGCAGGCCTACCTTATCCGCGTCAACAACGCGCACGATCGCTATCGCCAGCTCTATCCGGACGCGTTCATGTAGGCTCCCCGTCTCCCCGTATGTCAATCTGCCAGCGCATCGTGCTGCGCTCGCGCGTATACGGTGCGCGGTTTTGCGGTACATGGCAAAATGGTTGTGAACACAGCGTTCAAAGAGGGGAGAGCAATGGAGAACTTCGAGGTCGAACGCGTAGGCGGGGAGCTTCGCCGCTTCGGTGTCACGGGAGAGCCGGCCGCTTTCGAGGTCGTTTCGCCCTTCGAGCCGTCCGGCGACCAGCCCCAAGCCATCGAATCGCTGGTCAAAGGTGTAAAAGACGGAGACCGCTACCAGGTGCTGCTGGGCGTTACCGGCTCCGGTAAGACCTTCACCATGGCAAAGACCATCGAGGCGCTGGGCAAGCCCACGCTGGTCATGGCACCCAACAAGACGCTCGCCGCGCAGCTTGCAAGCGAGCTCAAGGAGTTCTTCCCGCATAACGCGGTGGTCTACTTCGTCTCCTACTACGATTACTACCAGCCAGAAGCCTACGTTCCGCAGTCGGATACCTACATCGAGAAGGACTCCTCCATCAACGAGGAGGTCGAGATGCTGCGGCACCAGGCCACGGCCTCGCTGCTGTCTCGCCGCGACGTCATCGTGGTCGCGTCCGTGTCCTGCATCTACGGCATCGGTAGCCCGGAAGACTATGCGGGTCTGGCGCCCAACGTGGACAAGAAGGTGCCGCTCGAGCGCGACGAGTTCATCCACTGCCTCATCGACATCCAGTACGACCGCAACGACTACGATCTGTCGCGCGGCTGCTTCCGCGTGCGCGGCGATGTGGTCGACGTCTACCCGCCCTATGCCGAGCACCCCTTGCGTTTCGAGTTCTTTGGCGACGAGGTCGAGCTGATCGCGGAGATCGACGAGGTCACGGGCGAGATCCTGCGCGAGTACGACGCCATCCCCGTATGGCCCGCCTCCCACTACGTTACCGAGAAGCCCAAGGTCACGGCCGCCCTCAAGACCATCGAGGAAGAGCTGGAGCACCGCGTGGCAGAACTCAAGGCGGAGGACAAGCTCCTGGAGGCCCAGCGCCTGCAGCAGCGCACGGACTACGACCTTGAGATGCTCGAGACCATGGGCTTCACCAACGGCATCGAGAACTACTCGCGCCACCTGGACGGCCGCAAACCCGGCGAGCCCCCGTTCACGCTCATCGACTACTTCCCAAAGGACATGGTCTGCATCATCGATGAGAGCCACGTCACCGTACCGCAGATCCGCGGCATGCACGAGGGCGACCGCTCGCGCAAGGTCACGCTGGTCGAGCACGGTTTCCGCCTGCCGTCCGCCCTGGACAACCGCCCGCTTCGCTTCGACGAGTTCGAGGCGCGCATCCCGCAGTTCATCTACGTCTCGGCCACGCCGGGCGACTACGAGCTGCGCGTGAGCCAAAACAACGTGGAGCAGATCATTCGCCCCACCGGCCTGCTCGATCCCAAGATCGACGTGCGCCCCGTGCGCGGTCAGATCGATGATTTGCTGGACGAGATAAAGGTCCGCACCGCCCGTCACGAGCGCGTGCTTGTCACCACGCTCACCAAGCGCATGGCCGAGGACCTCACCGACCATCTGCTCGACGCCGGCGTCAAGGTCAACTACATGCACTCGGACACCGCCACGCTGGACCGCGTCGAGATCCTGCGCGACCTGCGCGCTGGCAAGATCGACGTGCTGGTTGGCATCAACCTGCTGCGCGAGGGCCTGGACCTGCCGGAGGTCTCGCTGGTCGCCATCCTCGACGCGGACAAAGAGGGCTTTCTGCGCAACCGCCGCTCTCTCATCCAGACCATCGGCCGCGCCGCGCGCAACGCGGAGGGCGAGGTCATCATGTACGCGGACACCATCACGGACTCCATGCGCGAGGCCATCGACGAGACGGCGCGCCGCCGCGAGATCCAGATGGCCTACAACAAGGAGCACGGCATCGAGCCCAAGACCGTCCGTAAGGCCATCAACGACATCTCGAGCTTCATCGCGGAAGCCTCGGAGACCCTGGGCAAGCGCGACCGCAGCCGCGGCGACTCGCTGGGCCACGGCGAGTTCTTCACCCCGGCGGGCGAGGGCGGGGCGGATGCGGCTCCCGGCGTGGAGGCTTCCGATGGCCAGCGCCTGGCGCAAGAGCTTTCCGAGCTTCCTCCCGACGAGCTGCAGCGCATCATCGCCCAGATGGAGGATGACATGCGCAGCGCCTCGGAGGCCATGGACTTCGAGGAGGCGGCCCGCCTGCGCGACGCGGTGGTGCACCTCAAGGCCCTGGCAGAAGGCACCAGCGAGGACGAGGTGATCGAGCGCCTTCGCCGTGACGCCCGCAAGGGGTCCAAGTTCGCAAGCGGCCGCGTTCGCAAGGGCGCCAGGTTCGGTAAGAGCTAGCGGTTTTTGGGCGATGAGCGGGGCCGTCTGGGTTTCCGCCCGGGGTGCGTTTGCCGCTGTGGGGCCGCCCGGGATTTCCGTCTGGGGTGTGTTCGGCGCGTTGCGCCTCAGAACACCCCAGGCGGAAACCCGTGCGGCCCCTGCGTATCCACAATCCCAGGTAAACCCCCCCCTGCGGTTGAGATGTTTAAGACCGTTTAAGACCGTTTCGCTTTATTAAATCGGGTCGGGCGAGACCGCTCTTATTACGTACCTTGCTCAAGAGGCACGCGCCCGCGGTTGGATTGCGTCCAACGTGACGGCAACCAAAGGAATGCTCGAAGACATTTTTCAACAGACGAGCGCCGCTTCTTCCCATTTGATAGACGATGCGAGTTCGGTTCACCTTGCATCGGTTTCGGTTGCAGCTGGTCGGCTATCGCTCTTGGAGCGCGTCGCATGACGATGACGTCATTTCGATCGACCATGTGAGGCGGGGTGCCGGCCTCGCGCAGGAGGAGCTCGAATCGCGTGTCTTCGATGCAGCGCTTTCCGAACTCTCTCCAGCAGATATCGAGTTTTTGCTTGCCATGAGTCGGGACGAGGGTAAGACGCTTCAGGCCAATCTAAAGACGCGACTTGCCAAGTCTCCAAGCCATGTCTCGATCTGCAAAAAGCGCCTTCTGGAAGCGGGCGTTATAGACGAGCCGATCCGTGGCAAGCTTGTCTTTGCCCTTCCATCCAGGTTTCAAGGACTACCTCATCAAAACCATGGGGTAGGCCAACTTTGTGCAGCTGCCTCTGCCAAACAATTCGCGAACAGAACAAGTCGCACGGGGCGCCTCCGCAGGCGCCGGCTCCGCTTCTTACAGGGCCCACTTCAGCGCCTTGACCAGGAAGGCCCCCATCAGGCCGGGGCGCCCACCGGCTTATCTAAGGGATGCTCTGAGGCCCGCCAGGGCCGAACGCATCCCTTGATAAGTCCGGTGGGGCCCAGGCCGTGCGGAGCCCTCCCTCGTCCAAAAGAGCGGCGAACGCATCTCGTGATAAGACCGGTGGGACCCCGGCCGTACGTTAACCCTTCCTCGTCCCGCTAACCTATGTTTCAACACGGTAAATCTGGATGCTATACTTTGACCTTGAAGAGGAGCGCGCTGTCGCCTGCGCGATCTAATGGGAAGAAAAAGGGGTATCGATGAAAGACGAAATCATCAAGAAGCTGCTCGAAGTGAAGTGGAACCTGGTCATTATGGCCGCGTTTTGCTTCCTGTTCGCCGTCTACATGTATGTGACTCCGGTAGAGGGTGGCCTGGGGATGTTCATGATCACGCCCCACAACGGCCTTACGGGCCTTTTGGAGATGCTACCGTGGATCGGTATCTTCCTGGGCGCCGTCACGTTCATCGCGTCTTTTGTCTCCAAGTCCACGTGGGTGCTTGGTTGGACCGAGCCGGTGCTGGGCGCGCTGATGTTTGTCGCGGGCTTTTGGGAGCTGTTCTTCCCGTATGACATCGCCGTTTTCTCGCTGACCTATGCGTTTGTGGGCATCTTCCTGGCGTTCTACGTGATGTTCATCGCGCTTGAGATGGACCGCAAGGGCGTTGGCCACTGGTTTGTGACGCTGGTTCTCGCCGCCGCCATCTGGGCCGTGAGCTTTTTCAACATGATGAACTTTGCGGGCGAGGGCGCTTCCGTTGCCCTGTCCTGCCTGGAGCTGTTCCTGGCCGGCTGGGGCTTTGTCTACGGCGCGCTGGTGCTCTCCGGTGTGGCTCCGCAGAAGGGTTCCTGCCCGTTCCGCCGTGCCAAGAAGGCCAAGGCCGTGGCGTAGCCACAAGCGCGTTTGCGGTTGCATGTCTCGCTGGTGGCGGGGCACGGTTCGCTCGCATGCGGGCGGCATAACAGATAGCTTTATGGGGATCGCTCGCGGTCCCCATTTATTATGACTCGGCATCGAGCCGTATAATGTGGACGAAGACAAGAGCCGGTATATCGAATGCAAGGGGGATGCAGCATGGCGAAGCTCTATATGATGCGTCACGGCCAGACGCTGTTCAACGTACTTAAGCGCAAACAGGGGTGGTGCGACTCTCCGCTTACCGCAACTGGTATTGAGCAGGCGCGCACGGCGGGGGAGTGGCTGCGCGGGCACGGTATCGCGTTCGACCACGTGTATTCCAGCACGTCCGAGCGCGCGTGCGATACGTGCGAGCTGGTGGTCCCGGGCGTGCCGTACGTGCGTGAGAAGGGTTTGAAAGAGTGGAACTTCGGCACCTTCGAGGGCCTTACCGAGGATACCAACCCTCCGTTGCCCTACGGTGACTTCTACGTTCCGTTTGGGGGCGAGGGCGAGATGGAATTTAGGGCTCGCCTGATGGATACCCTGAAGCGCGTCATGGATCGCCCCGACCACGAGTGCGTGTTGGCCGTGAGCCATGGGGCCGCGTGCGCCCAGGTGCTGCGCGCGCTCGATTACGACTACCGTTCGAGCGGCAAGCGCCTGGGCAACTGCTGCATCGTCGAATACAACTACGACCCTGCGGCGGGCCTCAGCGTGTGCGATATCTACAACCCTAATGACTAACGTCGCGCGACGTCGCTTAGAGCGTCTATCCCAGGTCCGCGATGAGCGATTCCGCGCAGCGGATACCGTCCGTGGCGGCGCTCATGATGCCGCCCGCGTAGCCCGCACCCTCGCCGCAAGGGTAGAGCCCCTGGGCGCCCTGGGCGTGGCAGGCGCGGTCGCGCACCACGGTGATGGGGGAGCTGGAGCGCGTTTCCACGCCGGTTAGCACGGCTTCCTCGTCATCGAAACCACGAAGGCGACGCGCGAGCTCGGGAATGCCCATGCGCATGGTCTCGGTTACGTGTTGGGGCAGCGCCATATTGATGGATCCCCAGGTGACGCCGCGCGGGTAGGTGGGCGTTACCTTGCCGCCGCGCACGGAGGGAATACCGCACAAAAAGTCGCCCACCAGCTGCGCGGGGGCCTTGTACGCGCCACCGCCAAGCTCATATGCCATGCGCTCGCATTCGCGCTGCAGCTGGATGCCGGCCAGTACGTCATCGCCTGGCAGGTCCTGCGGGTTGATGTTGACCAGCAGGGCTGCGTTGGCGTTTTTACCGGCGCGTGCATGGAGGCTGGCGCCGTTGGTGACCACGCCGCCCGCCTCGCTGGCCGCGGCGACCACCTCGCCGCCCGGGCACATGCAGAAGCTGAACAGGCTGCGACCGTTTTTGGTATGCGCTACCAGCTTGTAGGGCGCGGCGCCCAGCGCGGGGTGGCCGGCGGCGGGACCGTATTGCGCGCGGTCGATGTCCTCCTGCAGGTGCTCTATGCGCGCGCCCACGGCAAAGGTCTTGCGCGCCAGCTCAAAGCCGCGGCGATCCAGCAATTCGAAGACGTCGCGTGCGGAGTGTCCGCAGGCAAGGATAAGGTGCGAGCACGCGATGCGCTCCTCGTCCTCACCGTTGTGCGAAACGTGGACAGCCTCAATCTGGCCGCTAGACCCGCGGTCGATATCCACCAAGCGCGTGCGGAATAGAACCTCGCCGCCCAGGTCGCGGATGCGCGCCACCATGTGCGTCACCACGCCCGGCAAGATATCGGAGCCCACGTGCGGTTTGGCCTCCCACAGGATCTCGCGCGGGGCGCCGGCATCTACCAGCGTTTGGAGGATGAGGCGGTGCGCGGGGTTTTTGGTACCCGTGGTGAGCTTGCCGTCGGAAAACGTGCCCGCGCCGCCCAGGCCAAACTGGATGTTGCTCTCTAGGTTAAGCTCGCCCGTGGCGTTGAAGTGCTCAACGGCGCGCGTGCGGTCGGCAGCATTGTCGCCGCGCTCGATCAAGAGCGGTTCCAACCCGGCTTCCGCCAGCGTGAGAGCCGCGAACAGGCCCGCGCAGCCGGCGCCTACCACCACGGGGCGCAGCGCGGGGCGGGCGTGCTTGCCAAGCGGGACGGGGTAGGAGGGGGAGTCCTCGTCCACAATGCGGATACGCCGGGCTGCCTTCGCGTCTGCTCGCGTAAGGACGTCTGCCTGGTCAAGACCGCCGCGCAGGGTAAAGCGAACGCTCACGGTGAAGTGCACGTCGCTTTTCTTGCGCGCGTCGATGGACGTGCGGTGCAGCTCGCTGTGCGCGATGTCCGCGGGTGCCAGCGACAGCAGGCGGGCGGCTTCGCGCATTCCCGCTTCGAGGGCCGCCTGCTCGGTGGCGCCTTCCTTGAGGGAAACCTTGATCTCGGAAATCTCTATCACGGGGAACTCCGTTTCATATGTTCGGTCGCATGGGCGGGCTGTCGCAAGGTGGGCGGCCGCTTGAAACGCGCGGCCATTTGGCTGTGCCTAACGGCTGGCGGCCTCGCCCGCGCGCAGGCCGGAAAGCCAAGCCCAGCCCAGGTTGTAGCCGCCGCAGTCCGCATCTTGATCCAGGGCCTCGCCGCAGGCAAATAGGTGCGGTCGGCTTGTGACGGCAAGCGTGTCAGCATCAATGGATGAAAACGGGATGCCTCCACGGCGCACCTGCGCCTGCTGGTGCTCGCACGTGCCGGTAACACGCAGGCTGATGCGGTGCAGCAACGCGGCGCTGGCAGCGATCGCATCGCCCGCCCCGTTTACGCACTCGCACACGTATGAGGCCAGCGCGCGCGGCAGTACCCCGTCGAACCACGTTGCCTCTCCGTTCCAAGGGCCCACATGCTGCTCGCGTGCACGCAGCGTGTGGGCGAGCTGGTCGTTGTTGCAGGCGGGGAACAGGTCCATCTCGATAAGGTCGCCCGCTTGGCAGCGGCGCGATAGGTTGAATACGGCGATACCGGAGATGCCGTAGGGCCGCAGGAGCACCTCGCCTTCTTCGTAGGCGATGCAGGCACCCTTGCGTTTGAGGGTGAGCATGGCTTCCAGACGCAGCCCGTCGAGCGCGTCGAGCGGATTGTTGCCGGCGTCCGCGCCGCTACCGGGGCGTGCCAGCGTGCCGGCGATGGGGCAGAGCACGGGTTCCTCGTCCACATGGGGAATATCAAGCACGTCGCAGATGTCATGCGAACAGCCGCCCACGGCGATAACGAGCGAGCGCGCGCGAATTTGCCGCTGGGCCATCTGTGCGCCGGCGAGCGTCTTGCGGGCGCGGCGCAGGGCGGCGCGGTCGCTTTGGTCGCCGTGAACGTAGACGGGCCGCTGGGGCTCGCTGATATCGAGGATCCACGCGCCGCCTGCGGCGTCCGGCGCGGCCGCCGGGTCAAGGGCGGCGCCTTGGAGCTCAACGCCGCAGCGCATGTCAACGCCCAGCCGCTCGCACGCCCCCAGCAAGCAGTCGCGTACGGTCTCCGCGCGTCGGGTGATGGGGTAGAGCCGTCCCTCAACCTCGCAGGTCATAAGCCCCAACGAGTCAAAAAACGACGCCGCCCGCGACGCGCCGTCGCGTCCCAGCACGGCCTTAGCGGCGGCGGCGTTGTGGTAGCGGCGGCTATCAAGGCGGGCGTTCGACAGGTTGCACCGTCCGTTGCCCGTGGCCAAAATGGGCAGACCGCAGGCCACGTCGCGTTCGAGCACGCAGACGGAGGCGCCCGCGCGGCCCGCGGCTATGGCGGTGGAAAGGCCGGAGGCCCCTCCACCAATGATGGCAACGTCGTAGCGGGTCTGCGGGCGGGCGTTCATGGTTTCTCGCTTTCGGGCAGCGGGCGGGCGCGGTTGGGCGCGGGTATTTTGGACGAGTTTTTGGACGAGTACTCTTTGAGAGTCTGCCTACTCGGGGTCGGCAGCGTCCTCGGCAGGCGTGGCAGCGTCTTCCTGCTCGAGTGCGGCCTTGGCGTCCAGGAACTCGGCGGTCGTCTGGATGGCGGCCACCGCCTCGGGCAGCATGCCGGCGGGCAGGTCGTCCTCAAGGGTGCCGGCGTCGCAGCTAGCGGCGAAGGCGGGGTTGATGGGCAGGCGGCCCAGGATGTCCAGGTTGTAGGCGGCGGCCACCTCGTCCAGACGGCTGTGGCCAAAGACCTCGATCTTCTTGCCGCAGTCCGGGCACTCCACGTAGCTCATGTTCTCGACCACGCCCAGAACCGGCACGTCCATCTTCTCGGCCATGTTGACGGCTTTGGCGACGATCATGCTCACCAGGTCCTGCGGGCTGGTAACGACAACGATGCCGTCCACGGGCAGCGACTGGAACACGGTGAGCGCCACGTCGCCGGTGCCCGGAGGCATATCGACCAGCAGGTAGTCGAGCGGGCCCCAGCTGGTCTCGCTCCAGAACTGACGGATGGCGCCGGCGATCACGGGGCCGCGCCACAAAACAGGGTCGGTCTCGTTGGCAAGCAGCAGGTTGCTGGACATCACCTTGATGCCGTGGGTAGAGATCTCGGGCAAAAGCAGGTTGCCCAGGCCCATGGCGCGGCGACCGCTCATGCCGAACATCTTGGGGATGGACGGGCCGGTAACGTCGGCGTCCAGAATGCCCACCTTGTGGCCCGCGCGTGCCAGCTCGATTGCCAGCGAGCCCGTGACCAGCGACTTGCCAACGCCGCCCTTGCCGGACAAAACGGCGATGACGTGCTTCACCTCGGACAGATTGTTCTCATCGAATTGCTGCGGAGCGGTCTGCCCGCCCGCGGCCTGTGCGTGCTCACAACCCATGGTTGTCCTCTCTGCGCGCAACGCCTCCGTGTGCAAACGATCGCATGGGGGTGGACGATTGCGCGAATACGCGTATTGAGTCGGGTTTGGACGAGGCCGGCGGGGATGCGTCCCCTTCGCGCCCGTGCCGTCCGGCTCGGTCGAATCATACGCAACCCATTGTACCCGTGGGGACGCATGTATGCATGTGACCTTGGGAGTGGGGGCAATGCCCTCGCTCACTTTACATCCCGGGGCATCGTAAATAAGTCGTAAGTAGCAACAATAGCGATGCAGACTAATTGTGACCCGGTCTTATAGTGGCTGTAGACAACGTGTGGACAGGTGTTGCAAGCCTTGTTTATGGACGACATGCATCGTATGAGTCCACCCTGATTCATGGAGTGAGGTTTCTTAGCGAGAATTCTATATTAGCCTTCAGCGCGAGGCGATGACTCATTTGTTTAGAATGGCTCCGTTCACAATCTGATGCCCTGGACTTACAATTGTTCAAGTTGCGTGCGAGGAATGATTTGGGAGGGGAATATGGTCGTCGATGCTTGGTGGTTCGCCCTGCTGTTCGCCGTCCCGTCGATCCTCGATCCGACGCCCGTCGAGTTCGGTATGCGCTCCCTCGCCTTCTCTGGCTATTATTGGTTGGCTTGCTGCGTTTTTGTTGGGGCGGCGCTTGCTCCTCGCGTCGTCGCTCGCATCGGAGGCCGAGCATTCGCAGGGCGGCGTGGCCGCTTCGTCCGTGCTACCTGCATTGCCCTAGCTGCGATGTGGTTCTGTGCCTCGTTGGTCCTTGCAATATCGGCGCGCTGTCTCGGTGCTGCGGACGCGTACGCGGCCGCCTCATCCCTCCATGGAATTTGGAAGGTGACGTCAATCGGATCCATGGTGGCCTGCGCTGTCCATATGTATCTGCGCGCCGCCTATGATCGATCGGTGGATGCCCCCAGCCACGCTTTGCTTGTTGTTCTGCTGACGTGTTCGGTGTGTATTGGTTTTTTGCGCGCCCCCGCGTTCTCCGCGCTTACGCTCGGTGCTGCGCCCATGGGCTATATGCAAGAAATGGTGTCACCTCTGTTTGCACCCATCATGTTCGTCCCTCTTGGTATTATCGGAGCCTTTTTGCAACGCTCGTCCAGAGTCGTCGGCGCTCGCGGGCTGTTCGCCTGCGCGTGGGGGGCTGTGCGCGGGAGAGATCACGGCGCGCATATATATCAGGTATTTGCCCGACCAATTTTTCTGGATTATTGACAACCCCCTCGTCTCCCTGGGGCTGGCAGCCACGGCGCTCGCCGTCTCTTTTCTTGTGCCGCCTTTGCTTTCAAACACCCAGGTGCGTGAGCCTGCCAGTGCCGCGGCGGAAGTTCTGGAAGATGATGGCGAGTCCGCTTCTTGCGGCATGTCATTTGACAACGCCTGGGGGCTGTCGGAGCGCGAGCTCGAGGCGACTCGGCTTTTGATCGAGGGACTCAACTCCAAGGAGGCGTCTGCTCGCATGGGGATTAGTTCCTCTACGGTCAGGAGCCTATGGGGCCGCGCCCGCGCCAAGATGGGCGTGGATTCTATTGAGGACGCACGTAAGCTGGCTGCGCCGGGTGTGGACGATATGTCGAATGATGCTGAGGGCCTGGGCGGAGTAGAAGAGCGGGATGGTGCGAAGGGGTCGCATGGGCGGTTTTTCGATCCCGCATTTCTTAATGTTCGCCTAAAGCCCATCGCCCGCGCGCTAAGCCTGTTTGCCATGATCGGGGCTATGCCGTGGAGCGTCGTGGGGGTAACGTGGAACCTGCCCAACAACGTGTGCATCGGCATCTCCCTGGGCCTGCTGCTTTCCATGTCCTTCTTTTCGGTTGCCGAGCTCTTCCCTAAACTTCTTTGTGAGCACGATGTTCTTGGCATCGCGGACGTTGTATGCTTGGGCTTGGCTGCTGCCACGGTGTGGATTGCCAACGTGTGGTTTCTCATGGCGTTGCCCACTGCGGCTTTTGTCGCCGCCGTCTTGGTGGGAAGGGTGCTTCATTAGGAGCTATCTGAAGAATCCGGATTGGATGACGCCCTGCAGGCCTTCCTAGTTGCCGTGCTCATGGGTGTTACGGGGCTGGTGTTCGCCATCTCTTGGCGTTCGTCTTCCTGGCCGTACACGGCAAGCATCGAGCCCTATGCGTGGTCGCTCAAGCTGGTGGTCCTGATATTTGTCATCGAACATGCCGCGTCAAAGCGGTTTGCCTGCACGCTTGCAACTGGGGCTGCGGGAGCGGCGGCGATATATGCCATGGATAATCACGGGATGCAGTTCGCCCTGCCCTTTGTCGTTCTATGTCTTCTGGTTCAGCTTGACGAGGGGAACTGGTCACTCGTCTTTTCCTCCAAGTTGCCGATAGCTGCGTTCGCGCTTGGCGTTCTCGTCGGTATGGTGGGGGTCAATGCCATAGGGTCGCATCTGTATGAAACTGAGATCGTACAGGGAGCGATGAACGAGCTTCGGGCGCGCGCGGCCATCAGCTTGGGTCTGGGTGCCGTCGGCGCTGCAGCTGCCATAGCTTCCGTGGCCCTTGCGGTAACTCGTTACTATCGATCCCGTTTGCTTGATGCCGCTCGGGATGCTGTTGCCATTCCACGCGATCGCATGGAAGCAGTTTGCGTTGCCATGGGGCTCGACGCGCTCGAGGCTAAGGTGATAATCCAAACGCTCCATGGATGCGTCTGCTCAGTGATCGCTCGCGACCTGCACTACTCGCCCAGCGCCGTCTACGCCATCCGCCGCGGCGCCTACGCAAAGCTCGGCGTTCATGACGCTCAGGGTGCGTTGGAAAAGATTCAGCAGGTAACGGGTTTGTAGACGCTCCATTTGCATGGTCTAACACCCCTGTCCACATACAAAACCGTCTAATTGGCGCACGCTTCTTTCCAAGCCCGAGGGAATCGGGGATCTTCCAGTAGGAAGGAAGCGCTATGGGTGGGAAGTTTAATTTGAGTAGGCGGTTGTGCGGCCTTGCCGTTGCTGTGGCTGTCGGCACGGGCGCGCTATGCGCCGCACCCGTTATGGCTGTTGCCTCAACTAACGAGGTGACTCCTTACCATAACAATGACCGTGCGTTCCACTTTGATTTCAGCTTCTTCCAGACCACTGCTGCTGATTCGTTGGAGGTTAAGCATAATTCGACTTCCACATACGTATGCATCGACAGCATTACGGTTCCCGATGCAAATCTCTATGTAGATGGCGGTCCTTCGGAAGCGACCAGTTTGGTGAATTGCATGGGCGGGACTACTGCTAAGGTGAAAAAAGGCATGGCCACCGGTCAGTACTGCATTCGGAATCTTGTGTACGAGCGCTTTGGCAAATCAGGTACCGCTACTTGCCAGTTGACAGGATGGAGCAATAGGGAGACGGGCTACGTTGAAGGTGTTTGGAGCCCTGACAGCCTGCGTTCTTACACTCCGCTTAATGGTTACTGCAACCCCAATATTTGGTAGGTCCTTTGATGTGCGGGCGATTCGGTTCGCCCGCTCTGGAACTGGAGTTGATGGCTGTGGCAAAGCGGGTAACGAGGCGTGCCTTCCTCTCCCTTTCAGCGTTGCTGGTAATTGCTGGCTCTACGGCATCTATTCGATTTTTAGGCGATGGCACCCCTCAAAAAGTACTTGAGTATACGGAGGACTACGAGCGGGGGAACAGTGAGTTGGCAGATCTAGTGAGCCAGCGTCATCTTCTTGGCGAATCGTTTTCCTTGACTGGCTATGACTCGGAGAGCGAGGAAGGGTCACGTTTTACCCGCACGTATTTATGCGCCCTTGGTTATTACGGAACAATCGACTGGAGCGTTTTGAGCGCTAAGCGTGTTTCATCCGTAGATGGGCTTGATGTCCCCGATGATGTTCGTGCGGAGCTCTCTGAGTACTACGGTGACGATAGGGTTGATAAAACGGCAGAATATCAGTTCATTGTTCTTGATGTCGATATTACCAATGTGAATGCGGTTGCCGACCATCTAGAAAATGGACAAGAGGATTACTGGATCAAGTTTAATGATTTTCGCGTTTTCCCATGTGATTCCACCGGAAATCCCATCGAGGAGATTGGGGGTACGCGTATCGATTGCGGATCCGTTTGGATTGTGCCAACGGTAGAGCATGAGAACCCGTCGATCGATGGTGCCGTGCCCCTTCCCGTGGGCGAGACTACCCGCGCACAGATGATATTCAAGGTTGGGCTCTACGATGACGCCGCCAAAGAGCAGGCCGCTTCTGGGCAATTTAACTATGCGTTGGTTTTTGATAATCCCAGTAGCGTGGGGTCTTTTGTCGTTGATTTGGGGGTGCTATGAGACCGGTACAAACTGGGCGTGTTAAAGCAGGGCGTCTATCAAACCGCGAGGGCTTTTGTTCGGCTATTCGGCGCCGAGTTGAGAAGGATGCTCCGCTCCCCTTGGTTTATCGGGGCGGTTGCCGCGGCGATGGTGCTCGTTGCTGCAAGTGCCGTGCTCGACTATCTAAGCTATAGCGAATGGTATGGATATGCGCGGGCGGTTCTTGACCGGGGGGGGGTTCTATAAAAGCTATGGTATGCAAAGCCGCTTGGCGCCCATGTATTGGGTGGGAACGGACGGCAAGCCCTTCTCCGCGTTGCTTTACTTTCTTCTTCCCATGTTGTGTCTGCTTCCGGGTGCCGGAACGTTGGCAGAGGACCGTGGGTCCGGATTCCAGTCCCATGCGCTTTCCAGGGTTGCCGACGGTGCATATTATTGCGCTAAAGCCCTGGCCTGCTTTGTGTCGGGCGCGCTAATTGCCCTTGTTCCGCTTCTACTGGCGATTGTGTTTGCCAGCTTGGTTGGGCCCTGGGGTACGCCCGATCCAAACGAGGTGTTCGCGTTTGGCATCCCCATATCGCTCGACACCCCCTTTAGATCGTTCTTCTTTACTCAACCTGGCATGTACCTGCTCTGCTGGAGTGGTACCGCGGCGCTTCTCTGCGGAATGTGGTCTATCGCGGTGCTTGCCGTCTCGTTGTACGCGAAAAGTCCGGTACGGCTCTTCATCGGGTCGGTTTTAGCGCAGTTGCTCATCAACTATATGTCTCTATCCATAAATAACATGTTCTTCATGGGCAGCAGCAAGACGCTCGACATGTTTACCGTGTTGCATCCTTTGGGATACGACTCCACCAGTCCGTCGATGACGGCCATTGCCGTTTTGATCGCGGTTTATTCCGTGATTGGAATTCTTGTCCCCATCATCTCATTTAAGAGGAGGTGCTACCTATGATGTTCGCAAAACTGCTTGCCAGGGACATTCGCCTTGGCTTCGTTCGCTTGTTGCCCTATTACATAGGGGCAGTTCTTTTGGGGGCTGTCCTCGGATTTGGCGCGGTCGCTTTGTCTAAGGTGGCAATAGGCGATGCAGCGGCATTCACGCTTGGCGACATCGTTGCGGAAACCTTCGACCATCCCGTTCCTATCGATTGGCGGCAGGTGATGCAGGGCAGGCCGGTGAGTTTATCGTTCGAGTGGGTTCTTCCATTTGCTCTCTTCTTTGCTTGCACACTTGACTATCCCCGTCAGGACACGTTTGGAGTTGGCGCCAAGAGCATAGCGTTGTCTGGCAGCCGTTGGTCTTGGTGGCTTGCGAAGAGCGCATGGTGCGTGGCATCCTCCCTGCTGTTCTGGGCGCTGTTCTTTTTTGGGATCACGCTCGTTGCTTTCATGGCGGGATCGAATATGACCCTCGAGGTGACGGTAGAAGGCCTGAATGTCATCAGGTCGGATGGTTCCGCGATCCTCGCCGCCGATCAGGAACTGGGGGCTGGGGCGAATGTGGGGCTGTTCATCGTTTCGATCGTCGGTGTCACGTGTTGTCTGCAATTGGTGCAGTTCTCCATCTCAATGCTGGTCGAACGCATCCCCGCGTACGCGGTCGTAATGAGCTATCTGCTGCTTTCCTGCATGTTCCAGCACGTGTTGCTGCTGGGCAACTACCTCATCACCGGAAGGCACAAAGGGCTGTTCCTAGGAGGCGTGCCGCTCAACGTCGCTTTGTCCGAGTGCCTGGTGGTCGCCTGGCTGGCGATCGTCATAGGAGGTATCTTCTTTTCTCGTCAATTGCTATCCGGGGGAGGACGCAATGAATAGGCTCGTAGTTCAGGGTGCGGAGAAAACCGTCCGGGGCATCAAGGTGCTGGATGGCGTGAGCGTGTCGTGCGAATCCGGAAGGGTGCTTGGGCTGTGCGGCGCCAATGGATCCGGAAAAATCATGCTGATGCGTGCTATGACCGGCCTTATGTATCTTGACAAGGGATTTGTCGAATACAACGGAAGGCGATTAGGGCGCGATTTGGATTTTATTCCTCGTGCCGGCATGCTGATAGAAAACCCGGCATTTCTCGATCGCTACACCGCTTTTGAGAACTTGCAGTACATCGCGGCCCTTATTGGCGGAGTTGCGGACGAGGCAATTCGCTCGCGCATAGCGTACGTGGGCCTCGATCCGCGGGACAAAAGGAAATATCGCCAGTTCTCGCTCGGCATGAAGCAAAGGCTCGGCATAGCTGCCGCCATTTTGGGAAATCCCGACGCAGTCTTTCTCGATGAGCCGACGAACGCTCTAGACGAGAGCGGGTACGGGCTTATGGATCGAATCGCAAGGGATATCAAGACGCGTGGGGCAATAGGTATTATCGCGAGCCATGATGCGGCCATGCTGCGTCGCGTTGCGGATGAGATCGTGCGCATGGAAGACGGCCACATTATTCAGCGGCAGAGGAAAGCTGCCTCACCGACCCCGATGCAGAATGGTCTGGAGGGGGTGCCGAAGGTATGAAGAAGAAGGTTGTGCTCTTGCTGTCCCTCGTTCTGGTTGCCCTTTGCGTGGCGAGGATCGCTTTTGTGAACGCGACCGCGATTCGTTTTGAGGCGAGGCGACACGCTGTGGGGGAGGCCATCGAGCTGTCGGGGTCCTTCATTAACGAATCCCTTGGATCGGAAGACTACAGCGTGACGGTTCTTGGAATGGAGCGTATGACCCATGATGAGTATATCGAGCGCTACGGAATCGACAAAGCGGCGGGGCTTGACGGCGACAGTACCAAGTCTGTTATCTGCGTTGAGATGAACGTGAGGAATGCAGCGGCGCCCGATTCCGAAGGGTCGGCGATCGAGCTTATAGGCATGGGCCTGAACCTTGCAAATGGAGATGCCGTGCTGCAGATTGATAACGAGTTGTGGTCGAAGTCTGAACCGAGCGTTCCCTCAGGGGGTTTGGGTGCGCTTAGCATAGTGCCGCAGACCGATTACACTACCCATATTCCCTATAGCGCTGCCACGGGATATGTGGATTCTGATAACGGCGAGTTACTCGCCGGCACATATGAATTGCATCTCAGTTCGGAACCGATACGGAATTTGGTCGTGGCGGACGTTGCGTAGCATCTGGCGGCGTTGGGCGCATTCCGTAAAGCGATGAGCCGGCTTATTATGGTGCGGCGTCCTTATCCGCACTAAGTAGAGCGGTTGGAAATGGCGTTAGCGACGGGGTTCGGTCCAATCGAACAAGACGTGCGGTTCCCGTGGTGACAATTATCTGCGTACAAATGTTCGTGCAGAGTCCTCGTCCATACGCTAGACTGAGAAGCTGCAAAACTATTGAGAAGGGGTCTTGTTTGGCCCAGCATGGGAGTTTGCAGCATGTCTGATAATTCGATCGTCATCCGCGGCGCGCGCGAGCACAACCTGCAGGATATCGACGTCACCATACCGCGCGACGAGCTGGTGGTCATCACCGGCCTTTCGGGCTCGGGCAAGTCGAGCCTGGCGTTCGACACCATCTACGCGGAGGGCCAGCGCCGCTACGTGGAGAGCCTCTCCAGCTACGCCCGCCAGTTCCTGGGTCAGATGGACAAGCCGGATCTTGACTCCATCGACGGCCTGTCGCCGGCGGTCTCCATCGACCAAAAGACAACCAGCAAGAACCCGCGCTCCACGGTGGGTACCGTGACGGAGATCTACGACTACCTGCGTCTGCTCTTCGCTCGCATAGGCACCCCGCACTGCCCGGAGTGCGGCCGCGTGATCGAGCGCCAGACCACCGACCAGGTGGCGGATAAGATCTTGGAAGCCGGCAACGGACGCCGTGCCTTCATGCTGGCTCCCGTGGTTATGGGTCGCAAGGGCGAGTACACCAAGCTGCTCGAGGATTTGCGCGCAGAGGGTTTCTCGCGCGTTCGCATCGATGGCGAGGTCCGCAGTTTGGATGAGGACATCGAGCTGGATAAGAAGTTCAAGCATACCATCGAGGTGGTGGTGGACCGCATCGTCATCCGCGAGAACTCCCTGGGCCGCATCGCTGAGGCCGTTGAGCAGGCGACCCGTCTGGCTCACGGCAACGTGGGCGTGTACCTACTGCCCGATCGCGATGCGCCGGAGGGTACCGAGGGCGACCTACTGCAGTACTCGCTGGCACTTGCCTGCCCCGAGCACGGGCACTCCATCGATGATCTGCAGCCGCGCGATTTCTCGTTCAACGCGCCCTACGGCGCCTGCCCGGAGTGCGACGGCCTTGGCTTTAAAAAGGTGGTGGACGCCGAGGCGCTGATTGAAGACGATTCGCTCTCTATCGAAGACGGCGTCTTTGGCACCTTCTTTGGCAAGTCCAATTACTACCCGCAGATCTTCCGCGCGCTGTGCAAACACCTGGGCGTAGAGCCGACCACCCCGTGGCGCGACCTTCCCGCCCGCGTGCGCCGCATCTTCCTGGACGGCCTGGGCGACAAAAAGATGCGCGTGGACTACCACACGCAGGACGGTCGCGACACGCATTGGGATACCAAGTATTCCGGCGTGCGCAACATCTTGTACGAGCGCTACACGGAGACCACCAACGAGAACACCAAGACCCGTCTTGAGCGCTACATCCGCGAGGAGCCCTGCACCGCGTGCCATGGCGCCCGCCTGCGCCCGGAGATGCTGGCTGTCACGGTGGGCGGCAAGTCGATCTATGACGTGTGCTGCCTTTCCTGCCGCGAGTCGCTGGAGTTCTTCGAGGGGTTGGAGCTTACCGAGCGCCAGCAGTTCATCGGCGGACGCATAGTCAAGGAGATCCTGGAGCGCCTGCGCTTTTTGGTGGACGTTGGCCTGGACTACCTTACCCTGGACCGCGCCTCCGCCACGCTTTCCGGCGGCGAGGCCCAGCGCATCCGCTTGGCGACCCAGATTGGCGCGGGACTCATGGGCGTGCTCTATATCTTGGACGAGCCCTCCATCGGCCTGCACCAGCGCGATAACGAGCGCCTGATCAAGACTCTGGAGCGCCTGCGCGACATCGGTAACACCGTCATCGTGGTCGAGCATGATGAGGACACCATCCGCGCGGCGGACTTTGTGATCGATATGGGTCCCGGTGCGGGCGAGCACGGCGGCAAGGTGGTTTGCGCGGGCACGCCTCAGCAGATCATGGCATGCCCGGACTCCATGACCGGTGCGTACCTCACCGGCAAGCGCATGATCCGCGTGCCCGAGAAGCGCCGTAAGCCTGGTCGCGGCGCCCTCAAGATCACCGGCGCCTCTGCCAACAACCTTAAAAACGTCACGGCGAAGATCGAGTTCGGCACCCTAACCGTGGTGACCGGCGTCTCCGGATCGGGCAAGTCGTCGCTGGTGACCGATACCATCGCGCCCGCCCTCACCAACGCCATCCACCACTCCACGCGCGTGGTGGGTCCGTATAAGAAGCTCGAGGGCATCGACCAGATAGACAAGGTCATCGATATCGACCAGAGCCCCATCGGCCGCACGCCGCGCTCCAATCCGGCGACCTATATTGGCCTGTGGGACGATCTGCGGGCGCTGTTCGCCAGCGTGCCGGAGTCCAAGGCGCGCGGCTACTCGCCGGGCCGCTTCTCGTTCAACGTCTCCGGCGGCCGCTGCGAGGCGTGCAAGGGCGATGGTCAGATCAAGATCGAGATGCACTTCCTGCCGGATATCTACGTGCCGTGCGAGGTCTGCGGCGGCAAGCGCTACAACCGCGAGACGCTGGAGGTCACCTACCGCGGCAAGTCGATCTCGGACGTGCTGGAGATGAGCGTGACCGAGGCCCTGGCGTTCTTTGGCAACATTCCCCAGATCAAGCGCAAGCTGCAGACCCTCTACGATGTGGGCCTGGGTTACGTGCGCCTGGGTCAGCCCGCCACCACGCTTTCCGGCGGCGAGGCCCAGCGCGTCAAGCTGGCTAAGGAGCTCCACCGTCGCCAGACGGGCAAGACGTTCTATATTCTGGACGAGCCCACCACGGGTCTGCACTTTGAGGACGTGCGCCAGCTGCTCGACGTGCTGCAGCGTCTGGTTGATGCCGGCAATACCGTGTTGGTGATCGAGCACAACCTGGACGTTATCAAGGTGGCGGACCGTATCATCGACATGGGCCCCAACGGCGGTAACGGCGGCGGTACCGTGGTGGTTGCCGGCACGCCGGAACAGGTTGCCAAGTGCCCGGAGAGCTTCACGGGCAAGTTCCTCGGCCCCATCCTGGAGCGCGACCGCGCGCGCCAGGCCCAGCTGGGTGAGTAACGAGGGTTTCCGCGTTGCTTGCGTGGGATGATAAGATGCATTTCTAAGAAACGGGCCCGCCCCCGGGAGGTGCGTGCCTATACATAGCGCGAACGCGAGCGCGCTGTCGATATCTAAGTGTCGGCAGCGCGTTCGTTGTTGTTGGGTGGACTTGTGGGGCTGGGCTTCTCGTTGAGCGCCTGTCAAACCTCCAGTTTTCTTCTACTGTCGCTCTCGGTAGATGAGGTATTGAAATGGACCATTTTTAGTAGCTCAAATGGGTCTTTTTAATACATATGTTGGAATCGGTATTACTAAGTACCGTTTTTTTAGGAAAAAGCGGCACATGGTAATACCGATGTTGATATTGGTATTAGAACGAACCACTTTAAGCGCTTCAATGTGGCACGTTCTAATACATAGATATGAGGTATTAAAACGTGCCATTTTCTTGTTTGGTAGTGCTGGAGAAAAAGAGCCCCGACACAATGCCGGGGCCCTCTGTTCGAGCTATGCCTAGCGCGATGCGCGATTAATGCGGCGCTATTAATGCGGCGCGATTAGGAGCGGGCTGCTCCGTCGACGGGGATGACGGCGCCGGTCACGTAAGAGGACATATCGCTTGCCAGGTAGACAAAGGCGTTCGCGACGTCCTCGGGCTCGCCGATGCGGCCCAGCGGGATGGTGGCGATCAACGGTGCGATCATCTTCTCGGGCAGCGCGGCGACCATGTCGGTCTTGGTGATTCCGGGGGCGACGGCGTTAACGCGGATGCCCTTGGGCGCGAGCTCTCGGGACAGGCACTGGGTGAGGCCGTTGACCGCGTACTTGGAAGTGGGGTAGCCGCAGCCGGAGGGCTGGCCGTACTTGGAGACCATGGAGCTGGTGGTGGTGATGGTGCCGCCGTGACCCGCCTCAGTCATGATCTGCGCGCCGGCGCGGCAGCCGTTGAAGACCGCGGTGACGTTGAGGTCCATAACCTTCTGCCACTCGTCTGCGGTGTAGTCCAGCAGCGGGGTGGACTGGGAGATGCCGGCGTTGTTGACGACGGTATCAAGGCCGCCCATGTCCTCGGCGGCAGCCTTGAAGGCTTCGGTCACGGCGTCAAGGGAGGTAAGGTCGCAGGTGCGGCCCCAAACCTTGGCATCGGGGTGCGCTGCCAGCAGTTTCTCGACTGCGGCGTCGGCGGTTTCCTGGCGGGAGCCAAAGACGGTTACAACGGCGCCCTCCTCGATAAAGCGCTCTGCGATCGCGTAGCCAATGCCGCGGGTGCCGCCGGTGATAACTGCCTTCTTGCCTTCCAGTAGCATGTATATGCTCCTTTCAAATTTGCCGGGCAAGCCCGGATCCGGACTGTACTCGTCCAGAACATACTAACTATTCCATTTTCCCCGCGATTGTGTGGAATATTCTGTCTTGTCGGCATGCGGCGCGTACGTATTCGGGGGACGGGGTGATGGATTCCTTTGGGTGCCAGAGAGCTCACCGTAGGGGCGTGAAGGGGCCATGCCAGGGCCCCGTCGGTCGCCTCGCGATGAGGCTTCGTGTTGAAGATGTGCATATTCCCCTTCGGCCCCGTGTGCGGCGGCAAGCGCGCGTACTATATATCTCGCTGCAAGAGCAGCCCATATATGCCGGTGTAGCTCAATGTTAGAGCGGCGGTCTCGTTTTCCGCAGATTCTAGGTTCAAATCCTTCCTCCGGCTCCAGATTTTTTTCAGGCCTCCTCGTGGGGCCTTTGTTGTATCGGGACTAGTTTTAGAGGGTTTCCACCCAAAAGCTCGTCCAAGTAATCAGCCCGAGGGTTCGCCTACGGAGCCGGGGCGCGGGGATCAAAAGGAGGAAGCGCGATGGCAAAGCGCGAGAAGCTTCAGAAGACCAATGCAATGCGTGAACTCGATAGCGCTGGGCTCGCCTATACGGTCCATACGTATGAGGTGGACGAATCCGATTTATCCGGTAAGCATGTTGCCAGCGTGCTGGGGCAGGATCCCGATTGCGTGTTCAAGACGTTGGTGACGGCGACGCCCGAGGGCGGTCATGTGGTGTGCTGCATCCCGGTTGCCGAGGAGCTGGATCTTAAGCGCGCGGCAGCAGCGGCGGGGGAGAAGTCTCTGTCGATGTTGCATGTTCGCGACCTACTTGCAACAACGGGTTATGTCCGCGGCGGGTGCTCTCCGGTGGGCATGAAGAAGCGTTTTCCCACACTCATCGATGAAACTGCACAATTATTCGACACCATCATGATCTCTGGCGGACGCCGCGGTGCGCAGATTGAAATCACGCCCGATGACCTTGGAACTTATTGCGCGGCGACGTTTGCCGACATTTGCCGTGCGACGGACGCGAGCGTGTGATTGGGGCCTGTAAACGGTCTGAAAGGTGTTGAGGACGTGAATGTCATTGGCGCGATGGTTGCGGGGCTGCTAGTATAGAACGGTCCGCCGTCGATAGAAAAGGTCGATGAAATGATGCTAAAACGTACTCGCGCGGCTGTTACGGTTGCCACTGCATTTGCACTCGCGGCTTGCACTATTCCCGCTCAGCCCGCCTACGCTGAGCCTTCTGACCAGCTGCAGCAGCGCGTTAACGAGGCGTATGCCCAGCTTATGAGTTACACGCAGGAACTCGAGCTCGCTGGTAATAAGCTTCAAGAGGTTAAGACCAACCTGAGCAACGTCCAGACTGAGATCGAGGCCACCAAGACCGAGATTTCTGAGAAGGAAGCAGAGCTCAAGGTGGCTCAGGAGGAACTGAGCGGTCGCCTGTCCGATAGCTACAAGCGTGGTGACGCGAGCCTTCTTTCCGTCATCCTTGGTGCAAATGACTTTAGCGAGCTTTTTTCTCGCATGTTCTACGCGAACAAGATTGCCGAGCGCGATCAGCAGGCAATCGATGCCGTCCGTGCCGCTAAGTCCGAGCTTGAGAGCAAGCAAGAGGACCTGGCCAAGCAGGAGGCCGAGCAGAAGCAGCTTGTCGCCGATCAGCAGCAGCAGACCGACACGGTCGCCGCTCGCGTCAACGCGCAGCAGACCTTCTACAGCGGTCTCGATAGCCAGCTGAAGGAGCAGCTTGCCGAGGAGGAGGCCCTTCGCATCGCCCAGGAGGAGTATGCGAAGCAGCAGGCCGCCCAGCAGCAGAACAACGGCTCCTCGTCCAACAACAGCTCTTCCAACACGGGTAATGCTGGAAATACCAACAACGGTGGTTCCAACAACAATTCCTCGTCCAACAACTCCAACAACAACAATTCGAACAACAACTCCAACAGCAATTCGAACAACAATTCGAACAACAACTCCGGCTCCGGCAGCAACTCCGGTTCCAACAACAACAGCTCGTCCGGCAGCAGCAAGCCCAGCACTCCTGATTACGGCTCCGATTCCGGCAACGCTCCTTCTAGCGTGGTCGATATCGCGTTGGCGCAGGTGGGCAAGGAGTACGTATACGGTACTGCCGGCCCCAACACCTTCGACTGCTCCGGCTTGGTGTCTTACAGCTACGCGCAGGTTGGTTATTCCATCACCCATTGGTCGCAAGGCCAGTTCAACCTGGTTCAGTCCAAGGGTCACCTGGTGCGTTCCGCAAGCTCGCTGAAACCCGGTGACCTGGTCTTCTGGGGTTACAGCGCAACCTCGATCTACCACGTGGGCATCTACATTGGCGGCGGCCGTTACGTTCACGCCTCCATGCCCGGCGTTGGCGTTGTTACCGCTACGCTCAACACCGGCAGCTCCACGTATATGGGCGGCGGCTCTCCGGTTTAATCCGTTCGCGAGATTGCAGTTACATAGAAAACACGTCAACGTGTGATGATTATCAGGCTTCGGGTCATTCCCGGAGCCTGATTTATAGTTAAGAGACTATGGAACAATGAAGGGACCTAAGGGGGACCCAATGGATATGGACGAACGACCGCGAGGCAGGCATTTTGCGTCCAAGCCCACCGTAAGGAGCGAGGCACCTCGTCCCGATGAGACGACGGCGTTTCTAGTCGCTGCGCGCACGCGCTTTGAGGGCGATGGCATGCCCATGCGCCGACCGGACGAGACGTCTGTCTATCTGTCTGCCGCGGAGCGCTCGCGTTTAGAGGCGGCGCTGGCCCCCGTTCCCGTGCAGCCTATGGGCGAGATGGACAACGTGGGCGATCTGTTCCCTGCTGATTCCGAGCTTGTGGCAGAGGAGGGGAGCGATTTCGCCACCGGCAATCTGTTCGCCGACGCCGGCGTGACCGGCACGCTTGGTGGCGACCATGCAGCTCTGGTTTCGCACGCTAGCCCGTCGCATGCTGCCGTTCGCGCCCATGCGGCCGCCCGCGGGGATGCTGCGTTGGAATCTGAACCCGTTGAGTCCACGGGTGTAATTCCAGCTATGGACGAGGATTTTGAGAGCGAGGAGGAGGTCGAGCAGATCGCCTCGCAAAAGGCGAACACGGCGAGCATCCTCGTCATCATCAGCCGCATCACCGGCTTTGGCCGCACCATGGCCCAGGCCAACGCGCTGTCCGGCGCCCTTATGGCGGTGGCGAGCTGCTACACGGTTGCCTCGACTATGCCTAACTTCTTGTACGAGCTGGTCATGGGCGGCATGCTCATCACCTCGTTTTTGCCCGTCTACGTTTCCGTACGCAAGCGTCTGGGACGCCAGGGCGCGGCGGATTACGCGTCCAACCTGCTCTCGCTCGTTGTCATGCTCATGGGCGTGATGTCCGTGGTGAGCTTTATCTTTGCGGCGCCGCTCATTTGGACGCAGTCCGCAGGTGCCAGCTCTGACTTCAACTTCGACCTCGCCGTATGGTTCTTTAGGTTCTTCGCGTTCGAGATCGTGCTGTACGGTCTTTCGTCCATTATCTCCGGCGTACTCAATGCGGAACGCGACTACTTTTGGAGCAACGCCGCTCCCATTGTGAACAACGTCATCACCATCGCGTCGTTCTCGCTGTATGCATATGTGGTCAAGAGCGGCATCCTCACGTGGGAGCAGGCGCTGATCATCTTGGCCGTGGGCAATCCCTTGGGCGTCGCCGCGCAGGTCTTTATGCAGATACCCGCCCTGGCGCGCCACGGTGTACGCCTGCGTTTCCGCGTCGATCTGCACGACCCCGCCATCAAGGAGACCTTGGCTATCGGTCTGCCCACGCTGGTGGTCACGTTCGCGTCGTTCCCAACGTCTGCCGTGCAGTCCTCTTGCGCCCTGCAGGTCACGGCCAACGGCGCCGCCATCGCGTATTACTCGCGCGTGTGGTACGTGCTGCCGTACTCCATTTTGGCGATCCCCATCTCGGTCACCATGTTTACCGAGCTGTCCAACTTCCGCGTTGCGGGCCGCATGGACGCCTACAAGCGCGCGCTGGTCTCCGGCATGCGCAAGCTTATGTTCACGCTCATTCCGTGCTCGCTGCTGCTGATCGTCTTCGCCCCGGTGCTCATCGCGGTCATTGGCGGTTTTGATGCCGAGGATGCCGCGCTTACGGCTGCCTACCTGCAGGTCCAGGCCGTGGCGTTGCCGTTCTACGCGCTGTCCACCTATCTGCAGAAGGTATGCTCCTCGCTTATGCGCATGAAGTTCTACGCCATCGCCACCTGCGTGGCAGCCGTGGTGCAGGTGACGTTCTGCATCGTCCTCACTCCCGTCTACGGCCTGTACGTGGTTCCGTTTAGCTCCACGTTCTTCTTTATCGCCGTCGACGTGGTGACCATTTTGAATGTTCGCCGCGAGATTGGTTCCCTGGGCCTTTCGTCCGTGGTGTCCAGCTGCGTGCGCGGGCTGGTCTTTGGCCTGTTGGGCGCGGCGACCGGCGCCGGTATCCTGCTTGCCCTCAACATGTTTGCGGGCGAAGTGGGCGGATCCATGATGCGCGGCTTGATCTATGCCTGCGCTGCCGGTATCCCATCCTTGATTATGTGCTATGGCTTGTCATACGCTATGCATAAGTCCGAGGCGCCGTTCTTCGACGCTATCTTTGGCAAGGTGGGTCGCCTGGTGCGCAGGGCATAGGACAGCGGGGGCGGGACCCGTTTCTGGCCGCGCCGCCCTTCATCGTCCACCTACCTGTCTGCAGATCTTTGTAATGAAGCCCGGCATGGTTGCCGGATATTAGAGATAGATGGAGTATCAACCGTGGAATATCGTCTGATCGATACGCAAGAGGCCTGGGACCAGGTTGTCCGAACCCATAACGGCCACCCCATGCAGTCTTGGGGCTGGGGATCGCTCAAGGAGCAGACCGGTTCTTGGACCGCGCATCATGTGGTGTGCGAGGACGCCGGCACGTTTGTCTGCGCCGCGTTGGTGTTGGTGCGCAAGCTTCCCTGGCCGTTCAAGAGCATCTGCTATTCTCCGCGCGGTCCCATTGTTGAGGATGTCGCCGATCTGCCCCGCGCTGCGGACCTTATCGCCCAGTGGTGCCGCGAGCACGTGCACGCCGTTTCGCTCAAGATCGACCCGGGCGTGTCCGGCGTGACCCTCAATGACGGTTGGAAGCAGGGGAGCACCATCTTGATCGCCAACACCGCGGTGATCGATACCGTGCCGGATGAGGATGCCATTCTCAAGAGCTTTCATTCCAAGAAGGCCCGCCAGTACATTCGCAAGGCCGGGCGCATGGGCGTCGAGGTGCGTCGTGCAACGCGTGAGGACCTGCCGGCCATCCTCGACCTCTATCACAAGACGGCTGAAGAGGATAACTTCTTTATCCATGACGACCATTACTACCAGGTGGCATTTGACGCTATGGACGATGTGAACCAGGTCTTTGTCGCCGAGTGCGAAGGTCGCCTGCTCGCGTTTTTGTGGAACGTCACCACGCCTGCTGCCGCGTTTGAGCTCTGGGGCGGCGTGAACGAGGAAGGTAAAACAAAGCGCGCCAACTATTTGCTCAAGTGGACGGCGATTCTTGAGGCAAAACAGAGTGGAGCTGTGCTCTACGATCTCAACGGTCTGCTCAACGACGGTATCAGCAAGTTTAAGATGCTCTTTATCGAGGAGCCCACGCAGTGGATCGGCACGTTCGATAAGCCGCTGAGCCCGCTGTTTGGCGTATGGGAGGGCTCGCTCAAGCTGTATCGCAGGCTGTTCAAGTAGGTTTTTGTGGCCATGCCTTCCGTGCGTGGCCTTTCGTGCCCGTCGCTTTGTGCTCTTGGAAAACGGCCCGTTGTAATACATGTATCGAATCGGGCCGTTTTATGAGGGTAAAATGGTTCGCTGTAATACACATTTTAAGATTGGTATTAAAAAGAACCAGAAATCTGAGAAAAAGTGGTCCCCCGTAATACCAATTCCAAAATCGGTATTACGGGGGACCATATGAAACGGTTCAAAATGGTCAAAAGTAATACGCGAGTTCCGGGTATTACTTTTGACCGTTTTTTGCGTCAGTCTCGGCGGCGCGCATCAACGCGGCAAGGCGCGCCGCCGCAGCCGCCGAGCGACGCTAGAACGAGGTCTCGGTGGGCTCGGGGTAGTAGCGTGCGAACTTGCGGTACTGGTTGTTCTCCGTCAACTCCACGTCCACCATGCGGCGCAGCGAGCGGTCCGCGGCGTAGCGCTGCGGGTCAAACACGCGGTTCTGGCTCACCAGGCGGTCGACGCGCGCCAGCAGTTCCGGGTCGCGCACGTAGCGGCGCAGCAGGCGGGTGGGCACCAGCGAGTAGAGGATCTCGTTGGTGATGCGCACCGGCTCGACGTCTTGTCCGCAAACCAGGTCCTCAACGCAAAACGCCATGGGGTTTGCCCCCGCCGCGCAGTTGTAGAACGAGTTGCGGCCAATGCGCGGGTTTACTTCCAAGAACAAGCGGCGGCCCGTGGCGGGGTCGCGCTTGATATCGAAGTTGGCAAAACCGCGGTAGCCAATGCTGGTGAGCATGTGGGCGCACTTGTCCCATACGTCGTCCATGGGCTGGGTGATCATGGCCACGGGGTTGCCCAGCATAGAGGGCGCGTGGTCTTCCAGCAACACCTGAGCGCCGCCAAACATGGTGGTCTTGCCATGGCTATCTATGTAGAGGGTGACGCTGTCCATATAGGTGTCGTCGCCGCCGATAAGCTCCTGCACCAAAAAGTTGCCGGCGAACCCGGCGTCGCGCAGCTTGGCCCATAGCTCGTCCAGCTGCTCCTGGCGCTCGATAAAGTAGACCTTCTTAAAGCCCATGTTGATAAAGCTGGCGTATTCGGGCGAGTACGCGGGCTTGGCAACCAGGGGAAAAGCGATTTTGCTGGGGGCGATCGGCTCGTTTCCGGCCAAGCGCACCAGTTCGGTTGCGGGCGTGTCCAGGCCGTGCGCGCGGCATAGCTCGTTAAAGCGGTTCTTGTTCGAGACCTGTGCGATCACCTCGGCGGACGGGGTGGGCGAGACTATGCCCTCGATCTGCGCCTTGGCGGCGTTGACGGCGGGGATGCACGGCTCGGAGTTGGTGATCAGCACCACGGTCTTATCGCGGTTGCGCACCGCGATGCGGCGCACGTGATCGCAGATCTCCTCCGGTTCGGTGGTGGTGCAGCGAACGTGTTCAAAAATGCGCGAATGCTTGATGATGCCTATGGGCTCCTGAATCAGCGAGATCGCCTTGCAGCCGTATGCCTCGTGGAACTCGCGTCCAATAGCGTAGGCGCCAATGTCGCCTCCCAAGATGACTGGTAGGATAGATGCATCATGCGAGATGCGGACCATATTCGTCCCCTTTGCATCGAGATGTTTCACGGGCAAGGTCGCGCGGCCCTTCGGCGCGCGGTCGCTAAGGGGACATGATACCGCATGGCCGTGCCCTTGCTTTCACGGCGGTGCGCACGGTGCGTTTTTGGACGAGGAATCTACAGCGTTTGGGAGGAGCTGCATGGATATCGCGGGCGGTCCCGTGCCGAGTATCGCCGAGCAGGTGGCGCAGGTGCCCACCGATCCCGGCTGCTATCTGTGGAAAGACGCTTCCGGCCAGGTTATCTACGTGGGCAAGGCCAAGAACCTGCGCGCCCGCATGCGCCAGTACGTCACCTTGCAGGACGACCGCCAAAAGATTCCCCTCATGATGCAGCTGGTCGCCAGCTTCGACTACATCGTGGTCGACAACGAGCACGAGGCGCTTGTGCTCGAGCGAAACCTCATCGGCCAATACCATCCCTATTTCAACGTTGATTACAAGGACGATAAGTCCTATCCCTACATCGCCATCACCAAGGGCGACGTCTTTCCCGCTATCAAGTACACGCGCGAGAAGCATCGTCCAGATACGCGCTATTTCGGCCCCTACACGGACAGCCGCGCGGCGCGGGCGACCATCGATACGTTGCGCAAGGTGTGCCCCATCTGCAGCGCGTCGTGTACGGAGTGGAAGCGCGTGCGCCGCCTGTTGGAGAAAAGCCCCCAGGATGCGGACCTCATCGGTCTTATCTGCGCGCAGAAGGGCCGCCCCTGTTTCGATTACCACGTGGGACGCGGTCCGGGCGTGTGCGCGGGCATGATCGACGCGGACTCCTACGCCAAGAACGTGCGCCGTGTGGAGCGCTTCTTGTCCGGCCAGCGTCGCGACCTCATCGCAGACCTTAAAGAGGAAATGTCCGCTGCCGCCGCGGAGCTTGATTTCGAGCGTGCCGGCCGCGTCAAGCGCCGCCTCGAGGTGATCGACGGGCTGGACGATCGCCAGCAGGTGGTGTTCCCAACCAGCGTGGATATCGATGTCATCGGCTTCTACCGCGAGGAGACAATCGCCGGGGCCTGCGTCTTTGTAGTCCGCGAGGGCCGCACGCAGCGCACCTGCGAGTTCATTCTGGACAAGGGCTTCGACGTCTCGGAAGAAGAGCTCATAGAGGGCTTCGTCAAGCGCTATTACGACGAGACGGCGGATATCCCCGCAGAGGTCGACGTCGCCTGCGAGCTTGAAGACGGCGAGATGATAGGGGAGTGGCTTACCTCCAAGCGCGGGCGCGTGTGCCGCCTGCACCGTCCCCAGCGCGGCGAGAAGCACCGCCTGCTCGAGACGGCGCAGCGAAACGCCCGCCATGCGCTGCTTCGCTACATGATGCGCACCGGCTATGCAGACGACCGCACCAACCAGGCCCTGCTTCAGCTGGAGAGCGCCCTGGCCCTGCCCGCGCCGCCGCTTCGCATCGAGTGCTTCGACATCTCCACCATCCACGGTCGGTTTACCGTGGCGTCCATGGTGGTGTTCACCAACGGCAGCGCGGACAAATCGCAATACCGCCGCTTCAAGATCCGCGCTGAGCTGGACGAGGCGAACGACTTCGTTTCCATGCAAGAGGTCCTGGGTCGCCGCTATGCTCCAGAGCGCATGGCGGACGAACGCTTTGGCTCGCGGCCGGATCTACTTGTGGTCGATGGCGGCAAGCCGCAGCTGACCGCGGCACTCACGCAGCTGGAAGAGCTGGGGCTCGACATCCCCGTGTGTGGTCTGGCAAAGGCGGACGAGGAGGTCTTTGTGCCCTGGGACGAGACTCCCGTTGTGCTTCCCACCGGCTCGGCATCGCTCTACCTCATCAAGCAGGTGCGCGACGAGGCCCACCGCTTTGCGATCACGTTCCACCGCGAGCTTCGCGACAAGGCTATGACCGTATCTATTTTGGACGAGGTGGAGGGTATAGGCCCGCGTCGCAAAAAGGACATCATGAAGCACTTTGGCTCCATGAAGCGACTGCGCGAGGCGAGCGTGGATGAGATCGCGGCGGTAAAGGGTGTAAGCGAGGACGTTGCCCGGGCGCTTTACGATACCCTTCGCGCATAAGGCTGCCTAGCACATTTTTCATCCTCTGTCATAACAAACGGTAAAGTGCAAGTTTTCATCCCGTGAACGGCATGTTTCACGGGATGTTTTTTGTCATCTGGTTATAACAAGTGGTATGAAGAAAAAAGGCTGAAAGAATTCGATAAAAAACGAGAGTGATAGGGCGGTTTACTAAAGTAGAGTGCTCAACTGGGGTAACTCTAATAATGTACAAATGTATACGAAACAAGCTCGAAATAAACTGGTATTAGTGGTCTTCTCAATAACACCTTGGCAATAATAAGTCAACAAATCCGTGAACGGTCGGTTTTTCCGTATGCGCGATTCAGGGTAACGCTCGCCGAGCGGACAACCGAGCGTTCGGATGTGGTCGGTATTGTTAGGTTGTCCGTAAATTGCACGGCGGGATTTGCCCTGCCGCGTGAAAGCTCTAGTGATTGGAGAGCTATTATGCACGATCTGATGAACAGGCGTTCCTTCCTCGGTCTCGCTGGCGGCGCTGCCGCAGTTGCCGGCCTGGGTCTCGCCGGCTGCGGTGGCGGCGGCGACAAGCCCGCTGGCTCCACTCCGGCCGAGGGCGGCACCAAGGGCGGCGGCACCATCACCGCAGGCTCCGCCTACACCACCACCAACTTCGATCCGTCGAGCACCTCCTCCGCTCTTGCATGCGGCACCAACTGGCATGTCGTCGAGGGTCTGTACGGCCTGGACTTCCATGACTACAGCGTCTACAACGAGCTGGCCGCCGGCGACCCCGAGCAGGTCGACGATACCACCTATGAGATCGCCCTGCGCGACGGCGCCAAGTTCTCCGATGGCAACGCCGTGACCGCTGACGACATCGTCGAGTCCTTCGTCCGCGCTACCGCCGAGGGCAACATCTACATCCCGATGCTGGCTCCCATCGCCTCCGTCGAGAAGAAGGACGACGCCACCGTCACCGTCAAGACCACCGTTCCCAACTTCTCCCTGCTGAAGGAGCGCCTGGCGATCGTTCGCGTCGTCCCTGCTTCTTCCACCAAGGAGGACATGACCGCCAAGCCCGTCGGCTCCGGCCCCTGGATGTATGAGTCCATCTCCGACTCCGCCGTCGACATGGTCCCCAACCCCGAGTACAACGGCGATCATCCTGCCAAGGACAAGAAGCTGCACTACGACATCCTGGTCGACCCCACCGCTCGCGTCACCGCTCAGCAGGAAGGCTCCACGCTCGTCATGGAGATGGTTACCGCTGACGCCGTCGAGCAGCTCGAGTCCGCCGGCTGCAAAATCGACGTCGTCGACGGCTTCGGCACCCGCTTCATGCTCTTCAACACCCAGAAGGCTCCGTGGGACAACGTCAAGGCCCGCCAGGCCATCATGTTCGCTCTCGACTACGACAAGATGATCGAGAACGCGTTCGCTGGCCTCGCCTCCGCCCCCACCTGCTATCTGCCCAAGTCCTACACCAACTATCATGAGGCCTCCACGGTCTACACCCATGATGTTGACAAGGCTAAGTCCCTCCTGGAGGAGGCCGGCGCTACCGGTGGCGCCATCAAGCTCCTCACCACGGACAACGAGCAGGTCAAGACCATGGCCGTCCAGGTCCAGCAGGACCTCAAGGAGCTCGGTTTCGACGCTGAGATCGTGACCCGCACCTCCGCCGATACCTACGCCGACATCGACGCTGGCGGCGACTTCGACCTCCTGCTCGCCCCTGGCGATCCTTCCTGCTTCGGCGCCGACCCCGACCTGCTCATGAACTGGTGGTACGGCGACAACGCTTGGATGAAGGTCCGTGCCCGCTGGAGCGAGTCCGCTGAGTGGAAGCAGCTCACCGAGCTCATGTCCTCCGCTCTGGGCCAGACCGGCGACGAGCAGCAGGAGACTTGGAACAAGTGCTTCGACATGATCGCCGAGCAGGCTGTCCTGTACCCGGTTCTCCAGGTCAAGACCGCTACCGCCTCTTGGAGCGAGAACCCCAACGCCGAGGGTGTCCGCATCGAGGGCTTCGAGGGCATCGGCACCACCGGTATGTCCTTCATCGACTGCACCACTGTTACCGAGTAATTTCGGTTTCACGAGCACGCCTTCGCGCGTGACAAAAAGTACGTGAAGTGGGGGGTTTGGGTGACTCGCTCTACCTGAACCCCCCATTCATCGTTTACTGCAGTATCAGTAGAGAGAGGGGAAGCAGTGAACAATCTTTTGCGCCTCATTGGCCGACGTCTCGTCGCGCTGCCCATCATGGCACTCGGCGTCACGTTGCTCGTGTTCGGCCTCATGTCGTTCACCGACCCGAGTATTCCCGCGCGAAACGCCCTGGGCGAGGGCGCCTCGCCGGAAGCGATCGAGCAGTATATGGAGGAGCAGGGTCTTAACGACCCGCTGCCCGAGCGCTACGTGAATTACATCGGCGGTCTGCTCCACGGCGACCTTGGCACCTACGGCGCAGCGCGCACGTCCGTGTCCTCCCGTATCGCCACGGCCCTGCCCGTTACGATGCAGCTGACCTTCATCGGTCTCATCATCGGCGCCATCGTTTCGTTCGTGCTTGGCGTCATCGCGGCGCTTTACCGCGACAAGTGGCCCGACCAGTTGATCCGCGTGTTCTCGATCGCCGGCATCGCTACGCCTTCCTTCTGGTTGGCAGTCTTGATGATCTTGGTGTTCTCGTCTTACATGCACCTGCTGCCGGCTTCCGGTCCTCTGCCGCATTTCACCACCAACCCTGGCGGCTACCTTGCGCGCATGCTCATGCCCGCCATCGCCTTGGCGTTCCCGCTGACCGGCCAGATGACCCGTATCGTTCGTACGGCTATGGTCGAGGAGCTTGACAAGGACTATGTCCGCACTGCTCGCGGCGGCGGCCTTCCCGAGTTCGTGGTCATCGCCCGCAACGTGCTTCGCAACGCCCTGATCACCCCCGTTACCACGCTGGGCCTCAAGATCGGTTACCTCATGGGCGGCGCCGTCGTCATCGAGGTCATCTTCAACCTCCCCGGCATGGGCACGGCGATTCTCGCTGGCATCACCGGTGGCGAGACCATGCTCGTCCAGGGCGTCGTCATCGTCGTCGCGCTCGCCTTCGTCATCATCAACATCATCGTTGATATGCTGTATCTGCTCATCAACCCGCGCATTAGGACGGTGTAGGCCATGGTTAAGATTCGTGAAGAACAGACCGAGCGCCTCGAGGATGCCGCTTCCAAGGGCCTTAAGTTCGGCGGCTTCAAGAACATGAAGCTTGGAAGCAAGATCTCCCTCATCCTTCTCGTGCTCGTGGCGCTTACCGCCATCCTCGCTCCCGTACTCGCTCCGCATGACCCGCTGGAGATCTTCACCGCGCGCCAGGCGCCCGGTGGCGGCTTCCTGTTCGGTACGGACGATAAGGGTCGAGACATCTTGTCCCGCATGCTCTACGGTGGTCGCTACTCGCTGGTCATCGGCTTTGGTGCAACCCTGTTCGCACTGGTGTGCGGCTCCATTGTCGGCGCCGTCGCAGCCGTTTCCCGCAAGGCCGTGTCCGAGGTCATCATGCGCCTGCTCGACATCATCATGTCGGTTCCCGGCATCGCCCTGGCAGCCGTTCTGGTCTTGATCCTCGGTAACTCCGTGCCCGCCATCATCTTCTCCATCGGTTTCATGTACACGCCGCAGATCGCTCGTATCGTGCGAGCAAACATCGTTTCCGAATACGGCGAGGACTACGTCCGCGCGGTCATCGTGTCCGGCGCCCAGGCCCCCTGGATCCTCGTTAAGCACGTCCTGCGCAACTGCATCGCGCCCATCATGGTCTTTACCGTCACCCTGGTCGCAGACGCCATCATCTTCGAGGCATCCCTTACCTTCATCGGCGCGGGCATCACCGAGCCGACGGCTACATGGGGCAACATCCTCGCTGACGCCCGCGGCGGCGTACTTGCCGGCCGTTGGTGGCAGGCGCTGTTCCCCGGCATCGCCATTATGGTTACCTGCCTTGCGCTGAACATCCTTTCCGAGGGCCTGACCGACGCCATGGCTGCCAAGCCCGGCGCCCCCGTCAAGTCCAACGACTCCGAGTCCAACCGCGCCGACGACATCCTGGTCAATAATCCCGTTCTTGCTTACGAGCAGCAGGCTGAGTCCCTGAATCGTCGTCTCGGCGCCCTGCGCGATGTCGAGCTCAAGCGCACCGACCGCCACGTGCCCGACCTGTCCGTCGAGCCCCTGCTCGCGGTCAAGGACCTCTCCATCAGCTTCGAGAGCCACGGCGACGTTAAGGTTGTCGACGGCGTGTCCTTCGAGGTCCGCCCCGGCCAGTGCATGGCGCTGGTGGGCGAGTCCGGTTGCGGCAAGTCCATTACCACCAAGGTCATCATGGGCCTTACCGACCCCGGCGAGCAGATTACCGGCCAGGTGCTGTTTGATGGCAAGGACCTGCTCAAGCTCACCAAGGAAGAGCATCGTCAGCTTCTGGGCCACGAGATCGCCATGGTCTACCAGGACGCCCTGTCCTCGCTCAACCCCTCCATGCTCATTTCCAGCCAGATGAAGCAGCTTACCAGCCGCGGTGGCACCCGCAGCGCCGAGGAGCTCCTCGAGCTCGTCGGCCTCGATCCGCAGCGCACGCTCGAGAGCTATCCGCACGAGCTGTCCGGCGGCCAGCGCCAGCGCGTCCTTATCGCTATGGCTCTTACCCGCGACCCCAAGCTCATCATCTGCGACGAGCCCACCACCGCGCTGGACGTTACCGTTCAGAAGCAGATCATCAAGCTCCTGAACGACCTTCAGGCAAAGCTCGGCTTCGCTATGATCTTCGTGTCGCACGACCTTGCCCTGGTGGCCGAGGTTGGCTCCGAGATCACCGTTATGTACGCTGGCCAGGTTATCGAGCAGGCTCCCACCGTCGAGCTGCTCACCAACCCCATCCACGAGTACACCCGCGGCCTGCTTGGCTCCGTCCTCTCCATCGAAGAGGGCGCCAAGGACGGTACGCGCCTGCATCAGGTTCCCGGTTCGGTTCCCTCTCCGGAGGACTTCCCCCGCGGCGACCGCTTCGCACCGCGCTCCAGCCACCCCACCCTTGGCCTGGACGTCCATCCCGTTATCAAGTCCGTTCCGGGCAAGTACCATCGCTACTCGGAGCTTCCGGACGATTACCTCAAGGCCAACGGCCTTACGCCCTACCTTGAGACCATCAGCGCCAAGACTGCCTCGGAGGTGATGTAGATGAGCGCTGCGCAGAATGCCGAGAAGGAGCCCATCATCTTCCTCGACGACATTTCCGTCACGTTCAAGACCCGTACGGGCTCGCTCCTCCATCCCAACCTGGTCCACGCCGTCAACCATGTCTCGATCAAGCTCATGCCGGGCGAGACCATCGGTATCGTCGGCGAGTCCGGTTGCGGCAAGTCCACTACCGCCAACGTCATGTGCGGCCTGCAGAGCCCCACGTCCGGCAAGGTCTACTTCAAGGGCCAGGACGTCACCAAGCGCACCGCCGATCTGCGCAAGCAGATGGGTCGCGTGGTCTCGGTCGTCTTCCAGGATCCCGCGACGGCTCTGAACCCCCGCATGATCGTCCATGATCAGCTGCTCGACCCGCTGCTGGTCCACAAGGTGGGAAGCCCCGCCGAACGTGAGAAGCGCATCAACGAGCTTATCGGCTTGGTCGGCCTTCCCAAGAGCGCCCTTCGCGCCCTTCCCGGCCAGCTGTCCGGCGGCCAGCGCCAGCGCGTCGCCATCGCCCGCGCCATGTCGCTGAACCCCAGCGCCATCATCGCCGACGAGCCCACTTCCGCACTCGACGTGTCGGTTCGCGCCCAGATCCTCAACCTCTTGACCGACCTCAAGAAGGACCTTGGCCTGTCCATGATGTTCATCAGCCATGACATCCAGACGGTCCGCTACATCTCCGATAAGATCATCGTCATGAACCATGGCCAGATCATGGAGCAGGGTCCCGCTAAGCAGGTCTTCGAGAACCCGCAGGACCCCTACACCAAGCTGCTGCTTGGCGCCGCGCCCTCGCTGCTGCATCCTAAGCTCGGTGAGTAGTCGCAATTCATAGACAGGTTCGCGCGTCCGGCACCCCGTCGGGCGCGCGTTCGTGGAAAGTGCCGCTTCGGTTCGCATATCCGATGAAGGGAGGGGTTATGGCTTGGATGCATGACGGAGAGCTGTCTTCATACCGGGGTAGCGACCCCTGCCCAAGTGATTTCGATGCGTTCTGGGCTGAGCGTATGGACGAGGCCGACGCGGTCGCGCTTGAGTTCGATATCGCCCGCGCCGAGCTGCCCCATGCGCCCTCGTGCGAGTTTCTCGATGTCTGGTTCTCGGGCATCGACGGGTCTCGCTTGCATGCCAAATACATCCGACGCGCCTCTCGGCTCGCGGACGGTAGCGTGACGAGCGATTCGTCCAATCCGTTGGTGCTTCAGTTCCACGGCTATCCCGGATCGAGTCGAAGTTGGTTCGAGCAGTGCTCGTTTGTCGGCATGGGAATGTCGGTGCTCGCTTTAGATTGCCCGGGTCAAGGCGGCCCCTCGCAGGATCTCGGTGGGTATCCCGGTCCAACGGTCAGCGGCCACATCATCGCCGGCTTGTCCGGCGACCCCGCTGAGCTCTATTACGTCAGGCTGCATCAAGACATTCGCATCATGATGCGAATCGTCCAGACCTGTCCGGAGTTCGCCCACTCGCGCCTTTTCGTGAACGGCGCGTCCCAGGGCGGTGCCTTGGGGCTCGCCACGTGCGCGCTCAACCGCGATGCGATCGATCGGGCCGCCATACTGTATCCCTTCCTGTCTGATTTCAGGTTGGTCTGGGACCTGGGCGCCGATGATATCGCTTACGAGGGCCTTCGATATTTCACCCGCTGGTTCGATGCGGAGGGTGGGGATATCGATCGGGCGTTCGGCTCTCTCGCGTATATCGATACGAAGAATTTCGCGCACATGGTCTCATGCCCGGTGCTCTTCGGCACGGGTACCGCAGATTCGGTCTGCCCCGTCGCTACCCAGTTCGCCGTCTTCAACAATCTTGATTGCGAGAAGCGCCATGAGTTCTTCGAGGGTTTCGGCCACGAGGAGATCCAATCGTTCGACGATATGATCATTGCGTTCTTTTGCGAGGCGATGTAGGCATGGCGCTCGAATCAAACGTAATGGAACTCATCTCGCCCGCTGCGGCGGCGATTCCCGGCACCGTGTCCGCGACCCTTTCGCGTCTTTCGACGTGGAGGGGCGAAGACGCCGACGGCGCCTTCGATGAGCGCATCGATGCGCTTGCCGGCTCAGTCGATCCCGACGCTGCCGCGCGCGTCACGGTGGAGCGGATCGATATGGGCAATCCGGCGGCTTGCTATTGGAGCGTGTCGGGGGAGAGCCTCGGCCGCTCGATCCGCGCGCGCCTCGTGCTTCCCTCCGGGCAGGGCGCGCATCCGCTGATTCTGATGTTCCACGATGCGGGCAGGCCGGTTCGTGGCTGGCATCATATGACCCGTTTCGCGGGCGTTGGCATGGCGGTCCTCGCCCTTGATCAGGAAGAAGGGCCGTTCGAGGACGTTCTTCTCGATGCGATCGCCCTCAAGGCGGCGACCCGCGCCGTCTCCGTGCTCGACCCCTCTTCAATCTCGACGTGGGGCGAAGGGTTGGGGGGAGCCCTCGCTTTGGGTGTCGCGGCTCTTTCGGGCGGCGATATCGCGCGTTGCGCCGCGGCGAATCCCTGCGCGCCCGCCTTGTGCGGGGATTGCGGAAGCCTTGTCCACCTTGCGCGGCGCATCGTCTGCCCAACCCTTGTGGGTACCGGCCTTATGGATGCGCCCGACAAGGTGGAGGATCAGTTCGCGCTGGTCAATCGCATGGGGTGCCCGTGTCGCCATATCATCTATCCAAAGCACGGACGCGAGCGCATCAACGCGTTCGAGGACCGTGCGCTCGCGTATCTGCTCTCGACCGAATAGGCGATTCAGTTCCGTCGAGAGATGAGTACAATTCAGGTGCCCGCCGTTAGGGGCCGGGCTCCGCGTTCGTTGATCAATAGTCTCGGGTATGGAGCCCGGGGCGATAAGAGAAGGAGTTGTCGCTATGACTACTGCCAAGTTCACCGGTGTTTATCCGCCCGTCGTCGTCCCCGATACCTCGGATCACCAGCTCGACGTCGTCTCCTTTGAGCGCAGCATCAACCGTATGATCGATGCGGGCGTCGACGGCCTGTTCTTCTTGGGGTCTTCGGGCGAGGTCGTGTTCTCCACCGACGAGCGTCGTCGCCAGATCATCTCCGAGGCCGTCCGCATCGTCGACCATCGCGTGCCGGTGATGGTCGGCATCATCGATACCGAGACCGAGCGCGTGCTCGAGCACGGTCGCGTCGCGCAGGAGCTCGGCGCCGACGTCCTGGTCGCCACTGCTCCGTTCTACGCCCTGGGCGGCATGGCCGAGGTCGAGGAGCACTTCCGCATCCTGCACGAGGAGCTCGACCTCCCCATCTTCGCCTACGACATCCCCGTGTGCGTCCACACCAAGCTTCCCTGGAAGCTCCTTGCCAAGCTCGGCGCCGAGGGCGTGCTCGCCGGCGTCAAGGATTCCTCCGGTGACGACGTGTCCTTCCGCTACCTGGTTCAGGAGAACGAGAAGCTTGGTCACCCGTTGACCCTGCTGACCGGGCACGAGGTCGTCGTCGACGGCGCGTACCTGGGTGGCGCCGACGGCTCCGTGCCGGGCCTCGCCAACGTTGAGCCCGAGGGCTATGTACGCATGTGGAAGGCAGCGCAGGCAGGAGACTGGGCGACCGTCAAGGCCGAGCAGGACCGCTTGAACGAGATAAGCCATATCTGGGACGTCACCACGGGAGTCCAGGGCTACGCCGGCGGCGTCGGCGCCTTCAAGACCGCCATGCACCTCATGGGCGTGTTCGATAGCCCCACCATGCCTCGTCCCGTCAAGGCGCTCGAGGGCGAGAACGTCGAGGCCATCCGCAAGGTCCTCGTCGACAACGGCCTGCTGTAGGGCCCCGGGCCGTACTCGTCCGACCGGTTCGAATTGAAAGAGGAGATTTCTCATGGATACTCAGACGATCGTTTCCGTCGATATCGGCGGCACCAAGATCGCGTGCGGTCTGGTAACCCTTGGCGGAGATGCTCCCGTCGTGGAGAGCGTGGTAAAGGTCCCAACCGATCCGCAACTTGGCGGGGAGCATGTTCTCGCTACCGTTATAGACCAGGTGAAAGCCGCCATCGAGCGCAGCGGTGCTAAGCCCGTGGGCGTCGGCATCTCCAGCGCCGGCGTCGTGAATCCCCGCAGCGGCGACATCACGTACGCCAACGAGATCATGCCCGGCTGGGGCGGAACCGCCTTGGGTGCGGAGGTTACCGCGGCCTGCGGCCTGCCCTGCCGGGTCCTCAACGACGTTCATGCCCACGCGCTCGGCGAGGCGCGCCACGGCGGCGGGCGCGATGCGTCCAGTTGCCTGGTGGTCGCCGTGGGCACCGGTATCGGCGGCGCGTTCGTCGAGCACGGCCATATCATGCTGGGCGCCCATGACGAGGCCGGGCATATCGGCCACGTCTGCTGCCCCGCGGCGGCGGGCGTTCCGTGCCCCTGCGGCGCCAGCGCCCACCTGGAGCCTATCGCGGCCGGCCCCGGTATCATCCGCGAGTACGTGCGCCTGGGCGGCGACGAGTTCTGCGAGGACGGCACCCCTATGCACGGCGCGGAGATCGACGCTCGCGCTGCCGCGGGAGACGAGGCTGCCATCGGTGCGGAGCACCGCGCCGGCCTCGCTCTGGGCGAAGTACTGGGCAGCATGTGCAACATGCTCGACCCGGCGTGCGTCATCCTTTCCGGTTCCGTCGCGCAGTGCGGCCCCAACTGGTCGGATGCCATGGCAGAGGGCTTCAAGAGCCAGGCTATGCCGCCCGTCGCCGCCACGCCCATAGTCGGCGGCGAGCTCGGTGGGGATGCGCCTTTGATCGGCGCGGCGGAGAACTTCATCTCCTCCGGCTACGCCGAGTGCTAGCGGCCGTCTCGAGTTAGCGTGAATCTTTTCGCCCCCGTCGTTCTCGACTGCTTTGGGCGGCGGAGGGCAAATGAGTGGGGGAGGGGCGCCAACTTGTTCGGTAGCCCCTCCTTTTTATCGATGCGCCCACCGGGGCGCCGTCAGAAAGGAAGCCAGCCTATGTCCGTGCATCCCTTGATCGAA
>NZ_DCJT01000011.1:72651-206017 GCF_002320115.1 Collinsella sp. UBA1693 | reverse complement strand
TAAACGTGTTCGGTAAAAAACGGGAGCGCCCTAAACGCGCGTAAGCGCGCAAGGTGCTCCCGCCTCATGGTTGCTCTAGGGCAAGGTTACTGGTAGCGGAGGCATTCCACCGGATCGAGCTTTGCTGCGCGCCGCGCGGGATAGTAGCCAAAGATGAGGCCGATTCCCACCGAGAGACCAACGGCGAGCAAAATGGTCTGAGGGGCGATGAGGGGCGTGATGGCTCCCGAGGTGCCCATACTCGACGTAAGGTCCATCGAGCTTGCCACGGTGGCTAGCGCCCATGCGATCGCGAAGCCCGCGATGGTTCCAATGATGCCTCCGGTCACGCACAGCGCTGCCGATTCGGTAAGGAACTGGGCTGTGATATCTCGTCTGGTGGCACCAAGCGCGCGCCTGATGCCGATCTCGCGGATGCGCTCAGTTACGTTGGTGAGCATCATGTTCATGATGCCTATGCCGCCCACCAGGAGGGAGATTCCGGCGACGGCGCCCATGATGAGCTGGAAAGACATCATGAAGCTGTTGAGCGAATCTATGGAGGACTTCATGGAGTAGCAGTAGATCATATCCTGCGCCTCGTCCTCGGAATAGCCCATGATGGTCGCGAGCTTGGTAGTGGTCTCGCTCATCACCGCGTCCACGTCCTCGCCTTCGCGGACAAGGCCGATGACTTGCGATAGATACTCGTCCCCCTGGTTGAAGTCATTTTGGACCGTTCCCATTGGGAAGAAGGCCTGCATATAGTCTTCGCTGGGGTATTGCGATTCGGAGACGCCCACGATGAGGTAATCGCGGCCGTTGAGCTCAACGGTTCTGCCCACAACAGAAGCTTGCGGGTCTCCAAAGAGCATCTTGATGCCATTGCGCTCGATAATGCATACGCGAGCGTCGGCAGATTCCTCTTGTTGAGAGAACAGACGGCCTTCGACCAGCTTGAGCTGGCCCGTCATCTCGTAGTATTGATTGGAGGCGCCAGTTATGCTGATGCTGATGTCCTTATCATTCGCTTTTTTCTGGGCGTATGACATCGCCGTGCCCTCGATGGCCTCATATGACGGCATGACGGCTTTGAGGTCGTCGACGGTGTCTTGATTCATGGCGCCGGCGGCGGAAATGTATACTAATCGCGCGGCGTTGAGGCCAAGGCCGCTTACCAGGTTGTTTCTTACACCGCCGATGAGCGAGGTCATAGCGATCACCGAAGCGATGCCTATGACTATGCCCAAGATGGTGAGCAGGCTGCGTCCCTTGTTGGCTTCGAGGGCTCGAACCGCTTCGCGGAGCAAGTCACGCGCGCTCATCGTCCACCTCCCATTGTGCTGATTATGCCGCTGGTGTCTTCGTGGTAGAGGCGGCCGTCACGGATGGATACGATACGGTCCGCCTCGGCTGCCACGTGCGAGTCATGGGTGATGAGGGCGATTGTCTTGCCGGTGTCCTTCAACCTATGGAAGGTCTCAAGCACCATGCAGCCGGTATGCGAGTCCAGGTTGCCGGTGGGTTCGTCGGCCAGGATGATGGCTGGGTCGTTGACTAGGGCACGGGCGATGGCGACGCGTTGCATCTGGCCGCCCGAGAGCTCGTTGGTGCGGTGGTCATAGTGATCGACCGGAAGTCCCACCGCCTGCAAGGCGTGAACGGCCATCATCTCGCGTTGGAAGCGCGGGGCCTGCGTGTAAGCCAGGGGCAACATGACATTGTCGAGCACGCTCATGCGGGGGAGGAGGTTGAAGCTTTGGAATACGAATCCTATACGGGTGGCGCGAACCTCTGCAAGCTCGTCATCGTCCAACTCCGCAACGTTGAGACCTTCCAGAAGATACGTTCCCGATGTGGGCGTATCGAGGCATCCTAAGATGTTCATGAGCGTCGACTTTCCAGAACCCGATGGGCCCGTGATGGCGACAAACTCGCCGGGCTGCACGCTAAACGTGATGTTATGCAGCACGTGGGCAAAGCCTGCATCCGACTCGAAGATGCGATGGATCCCCCGTATGTCGATGACGGGTCTGGCCATTAGAGCATCACTCCGGATGAATCAACTGACATGCCATCGTCAAATCCCGCATCTCCGGTAGCGCCGATAAGCAGGACTTCGCCGTCAGCGACGGCGGACACGGGAAGGGCTGCATTGGGGTCGGTCTGGTTGGGGTCGCCCTGCGGCTCCTCGCTATCTGGTGCGGGCTTGCCGATAACGGCGAAGTCATCGTTTTTCGTCACAACGGTCACGTCGCGCCGTTCGGAGGCTTGCGTCTCTGCATCGGTTTGCACCATAACGTAATAGTTTTGTCCGTCGTCGGTCATCAGCGCCATCGCGGGCACCATGATGACGTCGTCGAGCTGTTCGGTAATAAGCGACACCTTCGCTGTCATTCCGGGCTTAAGGCGGGGGTCGGGTTGAGCGATCAGGATATCGACATCGAAACTTACGGAGCTGGAGCCGTCGTAGCTCATCATGCCGCCGTCTGTGGAAGCGATGGAGGCGATGCCGGTCACGCTGCCCTGCAGGGTTAGGTCGGGGAACGCCGGGAAGGTAACATTGGCGGTCTGCCCCACGGCGACCTTCGCGATGTCTTCTTCGCTTACCTGGACGGTGACCTTCATCTGCGACAGGTCGGCGATGTGCATAAGGGACTTTCCGGATTCCACGCCGGTTGCAGAGGCGCCCACCTGAGCGTTCATTTCAACGATGTTTCCGTTGCACGGAGCAGTCACGGTGCGCTCGGCTGCCTTGGCGACAGCTTGGTCGTATCCCTCCTGCGCTGCTGCCAGGGCGCGCTTGGCCGCGTCGACGGTGTCTTGGGAAACCTCGTAGGAGACGTTTCCCTCTTCATCGGTCACCTCGGTGCCGCGCTTGGCGGTAGCGAGCTCCGATTTGGCGGCATCAACGGATCTCGCCGCCTCGGCTATGGCGCGGTCTAGTTCGTCGTTTTTGATGGTCATAAGCACATCGCCTTTGGCGACCGCCTGGCCTGCGCTCACATTGACCGTAGCGATGGTTCCTTCAATAGTGGGGGAGACCACCGTGGAGGAGAGCGGTTCCAAGGTTCCCTTTGCATCTACCTCGTTTGAGTAGGTACCGCGGTATGCGACGTCCGTAATGGGCACGTACGCATCTTCTGCGGGAGGTTTGTTGAGCGCGCTGTAGGCTACGCCGCCGATGGCGACAATGCCGATGGCAATGCCGGCGATGATGGCGCGGTGCATAAGCTTCTTCTTGCGTCGCTCGGCGCGACGGGCCTTCAGCTTCGCATACGCCTCGGCATCGGAGGCATCCATTCCCATGTTCTCATGTTCGGCCTGATCTCCTTCTGCCGCCATAACCGGCATGGTTACGGTTGCACTGGCGTCGGGATCGTCAGCGGGCTTGCCCGGTTTGATAACGGGAATAAGATTGGCCAGCTTCGAGGGTCTCTCGGGATCTGGATTCGGCTTGTCGGCCATGATGGCTCCTATCTAAAGGGTCGATGATCTCGCAAGATCGAAAGATTCCGTGCCATTTTTCGATGATACCTATAGTCAAGTTGGGCAAAGCTATGAATTAGGTGACAGTACCGTCATAAATGCAAAGCCAGCTTAAGCTAGGTCCTCACGCAGCGACTCCACCACGTTGTTCGCGTTGCTTTTTCGCAATGCGTAAGCGGTACTTGCCGCGAGAACAAAAAGCACTACTAAAGCCGCCAAGGCAATCCATGCGGGAGGCAGGGCGAATCTGGCGTCGACAAGAACTCCCCCCGCGATAAACAGCAATCCCGATATGGCTCCAACGGCAAGGATGAGACCCAGAGCCAAACCGCGAATCGCATAGCTGGCGCATTCTCGGATAATCATCTTGCGAAACATCTTGTTGTCGATACCTATTGATCGCAGGATCGCGAACTCTCTTCTGCGCAGCACAAATGAGGTCGAGATAGTGTTGAACACGTTCGCGATGGCAATGAGCGTGGTTATGCCCGCGAAACATCCCGTGAAGATCTTGACGGATAGGATGATGGCGCGCTGGGTCCTCGTGGATTCCGTGGAATCGTTTGCGGATCCATAAGGATAGACCGCGCGGTTGTTGAGCATTGTGTTGAGTTCGCGCGAGAGTTTTTCCGTTGCCTGACGGGGATTTGCCGAGGTGAACGAATACGTGGTCGAAAGAGGGAACATATGTGCTCCGCCGCTGCCCTCGCTCGGGTAGAACGAGAAGGGGTTGTTTTCACCCCATCTCCATGTAATAGAGATGCCCGATGCCATCTCTTGAGCGCGGGCGCCATCAACCGTAGGCGTCGCGGCTTTCGATATGGTTCCAAGTGCGCTGACCGGCAGGATGAGCATGGGCGAGAATACCGACGTGTCCGCGGCGCAAGCGGGGGCGGTGTCGGAGATACTCCCTATCGGCAGTTCATAGGTGCCCTGTACGGCTGCTTCGATTGGGAGGCGTATCGACGTCGCGCTCTCGTCGTAGAAATAGTATTCCATCTCAGGTTGTCCGTCTTGTCCTACCCTAATAGCGTAGGGCGATGATTGGTCGATAGCCCGGATGCAGGTGTAGAGGGTCGCCGTACCGGTATTGGAAAAACTCCTCACCATGTAGCGCTTGCCATCCCATTGGTCAAACGCTCCGTTGAAACCAACGGCTACGGGATTGGCGGGATCGCAGTACTCGTCTTTATTCAAACCGAGTGACTCGATATATGAACTCCAGGATTCATCGTCTACAAACTCAAGGTGGATGATGCCGTAGTAGGAATCATCGATGATGGTGGGAGGGTCGTCAGAAAGCGCATCGGTCTCGCTTTGGATGGAATCGAGCGCGTGGGCGTTGTACACGCCGTTAGACAGGCTGCCGTAGCTCGATATAAAGGACGAGTAGCCCACTAGCTCCGCATCGCTTGCGCTCTCAAGTTTATCTCCAACTGTCCGTGCGTCCGCGAGAAGGTCGGTGATCGACTCGTCCTCTTGGATCTCGCGGTCCAGATACGCCGTTATATCGACTCCTTGGGTACCCACGATATCGACCGCTTGCTCAAGATACTGAATCAGCGCACCACTGAGGACCAGCAGGGCGACCGATATGGCGAGCGATACAACCGCGATGCGGCCCTTTGAGTTGGGTCGGTTGAGGTTTCTGCGCGCAAGAAGGTGGGGTATGCCGCCAAATGCAATATAGACCTCGTCGATTTTGCGCGAGAAGTCCCGCAGGATGCCCCTACGCCGTAAAGGGCACGTGATGGCCGCATAAAGACGATGGTTTGCCAGCGCACCTTGCGGATCGCGAGGCTGACGGAGAGCGTCGATGGCAGTGGCCTTGCTGGCTCGAATCGCGGGAACGGCGGTTGAAACCAACAGCGTTGCGGCTTCAACCGTGATGATGCCGATGAGAACGGGAGCGGACACCATGACGTGGATCGCTGCGTTTGCGGATTCGATCGCGCCGTTACCGTAGAGCAACGCGAGCAGGCCGTCTTGGGAGAGTGCGAATGCTGCGCGCATGCTGGCTATGCCAAGGACAATTCCTGCGGGGATACCGGCTAGACCTAGGACGGCCGCTTCGATAAAGATGGAGACCCGCAGCTGGCTTTTGGATGCGCCTATGGACGATAGCAGGCCGAACTGCTTGGTGCGCTCCGCAATCGAGATCGCGAACGAGTTGTAGACCAATGTCACCGATGCTGCGAGCACGATGCCCGACAGCAGGCATCCTATGCCCCAAAAGGCTGCCGATGCGGGCGTGTCTTCAGTTAACCCCTGATAGGTGAGCAGGTTGTTGTGCAGGGTTGCAGAAACCGCGCCGTTGTCCTGGTCGAATCGATGCGACAGGCCCTCTATCTCTTGGTAGCTGCTCAGGCCGTCTGCGCGCACGTAGAGCGTTGAGCGGATGGGCTCTATGCCGTTATCGTCATACGTGATAAACGAATAACCCGCCGGGGTGTTCCAGAACTCATTTTGCGTGCCCTCCATCGAGTACATGCCTACGATGGTATAGGTTCGCATGGGGGCAACGTTGACGAGCTCTTCCGTCACGTCGCCTCGCTCGTCGATCTGTACCGGGTAATTCTCGTCCAAATCTATATACTGGCCCTCGGATTTCGCCCGACGCGTTCCCAAGGCCATCCCTATGGTCGAACCCACCATAAAACTGCTGGATTGCTCGAAGCCATCATGTTCAAAGCCCTCGTCATAGGTGTATCCGCGAAGGAACTCGGGGATGATTATCTCTGAGGAGGTTTTGGGAAGACGGCCTTCCGCAAGGGTGATGTTCGGAAGAATTCGTTCGTCCTGGTTTTCTTTGGGAAGAGACGATAGGGAGAAATACGTAAAGTAGCCATCGTTCTCTTCCGACGAATCGGCGAGTGCGAACCCGTAGCGCTCGACTTCTGCCGATTCCGTTATCCGCTTGTCCGAAAGGGCGTCTTGAACGTCATTTTGGGTAGCGTTTGCGAATGCGATCTGCCATGATCCGGATGCGTCGATGGTCGAGGTAACCAAAAGGTTGCTGAGCGTTTCCACCGATCCAAAGATGGCGGTTAGCAAAAGGCTTGAAAGCATGATGCCAAATAGCGACACCAGCGTGCGAACGTAATTTACTTTTAAGGTGCGCGCGGCGATGCGGGAGAAGATATTCATGGCGCTATCCCCTGCGGTTATCGCTGACCAGATGTCCATCTTCGATCGCGATCACGCGATCTGCCATAAGCGCGATATCTTCGTCATGGGTGATGACGATCAGCGTCTGCTTGAGACGCTTGTTGGAATCGCGCAGCAGGCGCATGACTTCGGCTGAGTTTTTGCTATCGAGATTGCCCGTTGGCTCGTCTGCAAGCACGATGGCGGGGGAATTCATAAGCGCTCGGCCCACCGCGACGCGCTGCTGTTGTCCGCCTGATAGTTGCGAGGGCATATAGTGTTCGCGTCCCGAAAGCCCGAGCGCGCGCGTCAATTGTTCTAGACGCTCTTGGTTGACCCGCCTACCGTCCATGAGTACGGGCAGGGTCATATTTTCGATAACGTCGAGAACGGGGATGAGGTTGTAGAACTGGTAGATAAGGCCGACTTCCCTACGACGAAAGACAGCGAGTTGCTCGTCGGTGCGTCGGTAGATATCTTGGCCCTGCACGTAGACGGAACCAGATGTGGGCCGGTCCACGCCGCCGATAATATGGAGCAACGTGGACTTTCCAGATCCGGACGACCCCACGATGGCTATGAATTCGCCCGCTTCAACTGTAAACGACACATCGTCCAGCGCGCGCACCGCTGTGTCGCCTTCGCCGTAGATCTTGGTGAGGTGTTCAACCGAAAGTATGCTCATGCTCGTCCTTTGTATGGTGGGGGAGCGCCGAGCCGAGTCGTGTTTGGGCACCCCCGTGATATGACACCTACCATACTGTATGGACGGGCTTTCTGCCATATGACCGACGCGTGACTATTCTGTCACGGTTGGCGATGTCAGATTGCTAGTCGATCCTCTTTGATAAGTCGGTTGCCGCCATGCCCTGCGTGGGGTCCTGCCGCTTTTCAAACAGCGGGCTTTCGGGATCGTTCCATAGCCCCTCGGCAACGCGCTTCCAGGCCTGAGCGTACTCGCGCGTCTTGTTGCGCAACTGGTCGGGAGACTCCTTTTCGACCAGGTCGGTCGATACGGCGCCGGATTCTTCGATCATCTTTGGCAGCATGTCGGGGTTTTCCAACATAGGGCAGGGCATAAGGTGGTTTGCGTTGAACGGCTGTCTGCGATAGTACTCCATAAAGAGGGGGGAGCGCAGCGCGTCGAGCAGGGATGAGTTATGGATGTTGACGTTGGAATAGTGGATGAACACACAGGGTTCCACGTCGCCCGCGGCGTTGATGTGCAGGTACCTGCGGCCGCCGGCGATGCATCCGCCAACGTACTCGCCATCGTTTTGGAAATCGAGGGTGAACAGCGGCTTTACCTCGCGCATCTTGCGGACAAACTCATACATGTGGGCGCGCTGCTCCATGGTGGGCATAAGTTCTTTGGGTGCGCCGGCGCCTACGGGCATGTAGTGGAACAGCCAGCAGAACAGGGCCCCCTTGTCGATCATCCAATCAAAGTATTTCTCGCTGGCGATGGCGTCTGCGTTCTGGCAGGTCCAGCATGCGGAGATGCCAAACGGGATGCCGCGGGCGCGCAGGAGATCCATGGCGTGGTCGATCTTGTCATACGTGCCCTCGCCACGGCGTGAGTCCGTGGTCTCACGGGTTCCCTCGGCTGATATCGCCGGTACAAAGTTGGCGACGCGGATGATGTCGTCGCAGAACGCCTCATCGATGAGCGTGGCGTTGGTGAAGCATAGAAACACGCAGTCTTGGTGCTTCTCGCAGAGGCGGATGACATCGGCCTTGCGAACCAGGGGTTCGCCGCCGGTGTAAATATAGATGTGGCAGCCGAGCTTTTTTCCCTGTTCGATAATCGAATCGATGTCGTCAAGCGTCAGGTTGAGAGCGTGGCCGTACTCTGCGGCCCAGCAGCCAGTGCATCTAAGGTTGCAAGCGCTTGTAGGATCGAGAAGAATTGCCCACGGGATGTTGCAGCGATACTTCTCGCGCATCTTTTCCTGTTTTGGCCAGGCGAGAATGTTAGCGTCCGCTATAAGGGTTTTAAGGAGTCGCGAGCGCATGAGGGGATTGAGGTCGAAAACCTTCATCATCAACTCGTACCAGTTGGTTTTAGCCTCGATCGCATGAGAGAACGCTGCGCGTTGCGTTGGGAACACGTCGTCAGGCGTGAACTTGTTGACCAGTCCCATGATCTTTTCGATATGCTCCGCTGGGTCCTCGTCCAAATAATCGATGATTTTGTACAGTGCAAGACGTTCCGCAGCTTCGGTAATAGCCATACGTACTCCTTCCAAGTGCGCAACAACTGTGGAAATAGTACTCATAAGTTGACTAAACCACAACTGGGGAATAGTCTAATATGTGTAAGCAACGAACGTGAATGCGCTGTGGTGTATTCCACGTCTCCAAGCCAGAGGTGGACTATGAGTAGAAACGCTAAGCACATCGATCGACGCGTCTTGCGTAGTCGCAAGGCGATCATCGAGGCCTTCGATAGACTCCTTGAGGAGAAGGAGTTGGACCAGATCACCGTTTCCGCGATTGCTCGTGAGGCCAATATCGACCGTAAAACGTTCTACGTCCACTTCGGCACCATCGACGGTCTTCTGGATGCGCTTGCTGAAGAGCGCGTGGACGAGATTCTCGATGTCATGGAGGATGCGCTATCCGCGGCCTCACCAGATATGGAGCTGGAAGTTGCGGTCGCTAAATTCTTTGACATCGCTAACCAGGTGGTGTGCACCAAATTGGTTGATTCGGTATGTCGACGCAAATCTTTTCCAGCAGACGAGTTGCTCACTCGCGTGCTCAAGTCTTTCAAAGTTAAACTGGTAGAGCGCGATATGCTTTTTGCTCAAATACCTGATGACCTATTGGAGTTTCACCTTTCCTACATTATGGGTGGAATAATCTCCATTTATAAGAGCTGGGTCAACTCTAATAGGTCGGTTTCTGTAGAGCAGGTTTCCCAGATTGCCCATGAGTTGATCATGCATGGTCTCGATTCGCTTAAGGCCGATCTTGCTGGTAAGAAAGAGGGCGTGGAGAACAGAGCGTTCGCATCTTCGTGTTAGCATGGATGAGGCTTAATCGACAATCATCGCCCGCATGGTGCGGGCAGGGGGCATCATGGCTGACAAAATTCTTCTGGTCGAGGATGATCCGCTCATCATCTCTTCGCTTACGGAGCTTTTGCATGCGGAAGGGTATGCGGTCGATAGCGCGGATTCTCAGCAGGAAGCGATTTCCAAGGCTTTGGCCTCCTCTGCCGGCATCGCCGGGGCATCCACCTATGCGTTGGTGCTTTTGGACGTAACGCTGTCCTCCGGCAACGGTTTTGCCGTCTGCAGCGCAATCAAACAGGCGGCTCCTACTCTTCCGGTTATCTTTCTTACCGCGTCCGATGACGAATTCAACACGGTTACGGGTATCCAGATGGGGGCTGACGATTACATCGCCAAGCCCTTTAGGCCGCGCGAGCTCCTTGCTCGCGTCGCATCGGTGATTCGCCGGTCGCAGCCTCAGCGGCGAGCCATCGCGCTTGGCCCCTTGGTTATCGATGCCGATAGGGCCCATGTTGAACGCGACGGTAAAGAGGTGCCTTTATCCGCCCTTGAATACAGGCTTTTGCTATTGTTCGCCCTAAATGCGGGCAAGCTGGTTTCACGAGACATGATTCGCGATGCCCTTTGGGATGATGCCGGTACCTATATCGAGGAAAACACGCTTTCCGTCTACATCAAGCGCCTACGTGACAAGATTGAAGACGATCCTACTCATCCTCGGCTTATCGTCACTGTACGAGGCCTTGGCTACAAGGCGCAAGGGTAGCGCGCGATGCTTCGCAACAGGGAGATCGCCCGTTTTTCCGCCGGCGTGCTGGCAATTTCCGCCGCCGCGGTAGCCGCAGCCTATTGTTTTGCCGGCGACGCCGCCGCTGCATGCGTTGCGGCGACCGTTATACTGCTTACGTGCTTTTTTGCCGTATTCACCCACGCTCGATACCAAGAACTGTCCTTGCTTTCGTCCAAAATCGATGCGATTCTCAACGGCGACCGCAACTTGTCTTTTGAGGGCATGCAAGAAGGCGAACTATCCATCTTGGCGAATGAGCTCGATAAAATGGTATCGCGCCTTTACCTCACAACGGACCAGTTAGAGCGCGAGAGCGCTTCGCTTGCAGATTCGCTTGCAGACATCTCCCATCAGCTTAAGACGCCCATGACTTCGATGTCGATAATGTGCGAGCTCATGAAGACCCGCGTTAGAGAATCTTCCAACATCGATGAGGATGACGCTCGCTACTTACTTGGAAAGCTCCGGTCTGTACAGCTTCTGCAAGAGCGCGTTCGTTGGCTGGTCTCGGTCCTCCTCAAACTCGCCCGCATCGATGCCGGTGTTGTCAAGCTGGCAACCCAGCAGGTTGATGCCGCCGTAGTTGTGAAGGAGGCGGCCGAATCGCTTGCGATTCCGTTTGATCTCGCCAACGTTGAATTGGTTTTGAATCTTGAAGACGGATGCAGCTATATCGGCGACGCGGCATGGAGCCGAGAGGCGATTCTAAACGTGATGAAGAACTGCATGGAGCACGCGGGCGAGGGCGGCTGCGTTGAGGTGAGCGTGTCCCATGATGCGCTTGCGTGCAGGATCTGCATACAAGATACTGGTCCTGGAATTTCGCCAGAAGACCTTCCCCATGTGTTCGAACGCTTCTACCGCGGCGAGGATTCCGGTGAGGAGACCGCGACCGACCCTTCTGGCGTGGGGATAGGGTTGTCGCTTGCTCAAAGCCTGGTATCGGCCCAGGGCGGCGCCATCAAGGCATCAAATGCACGCGATCGCGACGGGGCGGTTTTGGGAGCGCGCTTCGATATCGTCTTCTTCTCTGTTACCGTGTAGATGGCGCTTGCATAACAAGACGCCGGAACCTCCTTTGTTGGGGTCCCGGCGTTATTGCATTACCAGTGAACTATGACGCAGATTCCCTGCTTTACCAGGCTATAGAGTTCACCTGCTTTATCGGGTGGAAGGTTCACGCAGCCGTGGCTTCCCACATACGTGTAGGCGCTGGGGTTTGAGAAGCTCGCAGAGGACTGCCAATCGGCATCGTGGAGGCCCACGGCGCCGCCAATGAAGGGCATCCAGTACTTCACCGGGGTTTCATACTCGCGTTCGCCAGTTTCAGGGTCGATGGCGCCGCGCAGCGTGATGTTGGTACCGCACTGGTTCATGCGGTACACGCCGGTGGGCGTGGCGTTGCCCTTGTTGGGGTTACCCGTGATGCAACCGGACTCCCATTGAAGGGTTCCGGAGGCATCGTAGTATCGAGCATGCTGCTCGGTGAGGTCGATGTCAACGTACTCCGCCCAGTCCCTCTCGCCCTGTTTGGTAAAAACGGCGCCAGAGCTGGTGCAGGGAATCTCAAGGTCACCTGCGGTCTTGTTGGCAACTGCATCTTGAATCGAACTGACCAGTTGATCTTCGTCCACATTCCAGCCGTACGTGCCGCCGTCGATCTGCACGGTCTTGCCATCGGGGCGCGTGTAGGTGCGCAGCGTGCCCACGGTATCAAGCGTGGATGCAAGGGTGCGGATCCATTCCTCTAGCTTGGCGCTGTCAAGCGCAGGGGCAAGTGCGTCGTCAAAGGTGATGAATTGCGAAAGCGTCGAGCCATCGAGCGCGCCCACGTCCGTCCCGCCGAGCTTGAGGGCAAGATCGGCGCCTATAAGTTCGTTAGCCTGCGCGCACGCCTGCGAAAGCTGCTCGTCGGTGGCGCCGGTGGCGAACTGCTCAAAATCATCCTGAGTAAGCTCAAGGTCGGTATCGAGCATCGCGATAGCGCGAAGCGCATCCTGGTAGATGCCGTCGTCCTTTATCTTGACGTTCTTCTTTGCCTGTTCTAGCGTGAACGTTCTCAACGAAGCGTCGTAGGCGCTCGCCGCATCAAAGACTCCGCTGCGGCCTTGGTTATATGAGTCCACGGCTTCTTGCAGCTTGCTTTTAAAATCGCCCTCGTCGAACGAATCGGGAAGGTCCGGGGTTTCGCTGACAGGTTGGGTGGATTTGGACGATGAAGAGGTCGAGGAGCTTAGAGACTCAAAGAGTTTCACCGGCCAGAAAAGGCTTTCGGAATGCTCTAGCATCTCGCGTGTGCGTCGGTCCGCATCGATTAGCGATGTGGCATTTACGGGCCTATAGGTCCATGAGAAGTCGTTGCCCGTGATTGTGAGCGAATAAGACATCGCGGCTTTTTGCAGGCGCGACGCCGCATCCGCCTGCTGCAGCCAGGAGACGTCGACTCCGGCGATCTGCGTACCGGGGTAGTAGCGGTTGGCGAAGACGTAGGCGCCCGCTCCGTATCCTGCGGCCAGTAAGGTAATCCCTATGGCCAGGGCTACCTTGGGCGCACTTTTCTTGCTGCGCGGCTTCTCGTTCCCATCTTGGGACGCGCTGTCTTTTGGCGCAAAGTGATTGCCGCCCTTTTTATCAGCGGCTCGGGCAATGTCCGGAAGATGATCCCTGCTGGCGGGATCTAGCGGGTTGGGGCCGGTGATGGTCTCGAAAGGCGACTTGTTGTTCTGATACGAGTTCATTTGATCACTTTTTGAGGTTGGGCGCCCTTTTGTTGGTTTGGCGCTAACGAATGTTGTCGCAAGTACAGCATTATAGTCGCCGTCAAGCGTTCAACCGCTGGATAGGAGAAATTACGCGCAAGCCCCGCATCGAGCGCAGGCCGAGAGCGCCGATGGCGCGATCGCGATGCCGCCCTTTGCGGTTTCCCGCAAGCTCGAAGGCATGGCGTGGCCAACCGCCAGCATGACTTTCGCCATTTCATCAAAGGGAACCAGGCTCTCAATGCTGGACAGGGCGAGCTGCGCGGACGAGAACGCGCACGCCACACCTATGGCGTTGCGGTTTTGACAGGGGACTTCAACGAGTCCGCCAACGGGGTCGCAGACAAGTCCAAGGAGGTTGGAAAGCGCGATAGAAGCTGCGTCAAGGGCTTGCTTGGGCGTGCCTTTGAGCATCTGCACCAGTGCGGCTGCGGCCATGGCGGCGGCGCTTCCCACCTCTGCCTGGCATCCGCCCTCCGCTCCAGCGACGCAGGCGGACGTGGTGAGGATCAGCCCCACGGCAGCGGCGCAGTACAGGGCTTCCATAATTTCTTCGTCACCAAGGCCCAGGTTCTCGGCCAGGGCTAAAATGCACCCCGGGACTACGCCCGCAGACCCTGCTGTAGGTGCGGCCACAATGACTCCCATGGCCGCGCTGCGCTCGAGTACCGCCATGGCGCGCGCGACCGCTTGCGTTTGCACACTGCCCATGAGCGGCGCGGCATAGCGAGCGAAGCCCTCTTCTGCTACCCGTTTCGCCTCGCCACCAATGAATCCCCCGAGCGAGCGCCTTGGCGATGCTATAGGTGAGGTGGTCTCGCACTTCATGACCTCGAGCACTCGCTTCATGGAGACGGTCGAGTGCTCGGCGCCCAGCAGGCGGCGTTCGCGTTCCGCCATCACTCCGCCAATGGTGAGACCCATGTCCTCGCAAGCTTTGAGAAGCTGCCGACCGTCGTCAAAGAGTTCTTTGGTTGAGACGCCGGGCGACAACGTAGATGCCGAGCCGGGAAGCTTGATGTAGGTGGCATGGTCAACGACGCCAAGTTCTTGCACCAGCGGCAAGACGGACTCTGCCGGCGTCCCGTCGGTTTCGAACACGGTGTAAGCGCGACCTCCCTGCTCTGTTCTGTAAGTGCGGCAAAAGGCAATGTTGACGTCAGCATTGGCAAGAAGGGCCGTAAGCGATGCGAGCGCTCCCGGGGCGTCGCGATGCGAGACGAACAAAGTAGAATACATGCCGGAGATGTCGACGCCCACGCCGTTGATACGCGTGATGCGCATCTTGCCGCCACCCAGGCTCTCGCCACGCACCTGCGCCTTGGAGCCCCGGTCATCGACCATGTCGATGTCGACCGTGTTGGGGTGAATGGACCCGTCGTCCCCGGCGATGGTGAAGCTGTATTCCATGCCGTGTTTATCGGCCAGCTCGAAAGCATCCTTTATGCGCTCGTCGTCGGTGTCGAGCCCCAAAATGCCAGCAACCAGCGCGCGGTCCGTACCGTGGCCGCGATACGTGTGGGCAAAGCTGTTCCACAGGGTAAAGTGCGCTTGGACGACGCGCCCTTCAAGTAGCGAGGCGGCAACTTGAGCGCACCTAAGAGCTCCGGCGGTGTGAGAGGAGGACGGACCTACCATGACGGGTCCCAAAATCTCAAAGGCGGATGTGGTCGCAAGCGTTTGAGGCGTGGAAGCCATGGGGGTTCTCCTATCGAGGTGCGTGAGCGGTTGGCGATTTTCCCGGAACGGGCAAAAGCGAAAGGTCCGAACAACCTTAAGAGTCGTTCGGACCTATTGTAACGTGAGCGTTGTCCTTACAGCGCGAGCGCGCGGGCGCGGTCGATCCTTGCCAGGCAGTCGTCCTTGCCAATAAGAGCCATGGTCTCGCCAAGCGGGGGAGACACCATGTTGCCGCACACGGCTACGCGAACGGCCTGGAATACGATGCGCTTCTTTGCATCGAGCGCCTCGGGAAGGGGCTCTAGCGCGCCATCGATCGTCTCGGGAGTCCAGGCATTTGCGGAAACTGCTTCGAGCGCCGCGCGCGCGGCGTCGAGAACGGCCCCCATGCCCTCCTTGGCAAGGCCCTTCGCGACAGACTTCTCGTCATATTCCAGCGTTTGGGCGGTAGCGAACACCGGAGCCGCGACGCCGACAGCGTCTGCGGGCATCTTAGTACGAGGCTTGACGATGGCGGCTAAGGCGTCAATCCAGGCCTCATCTGCCTCGAAGCCGTCATCGATCAGACCGGCCTCATGCAGCTCGGGCAGCATGATCTGGTCGGCGAAATCGGCGTCGCTCATCGCGTTGATGTATTCCGCATTCATCCAATCGAGCTTTTTGGGATCGAAGGTCGCGGGGTTCTTGGAGATGCGTTCGAGAGAGAACTGGGACGCTAGGACATCGCGAGGAATAACGGTGGTCTCGCCATCGAGCGACCAGCCCAGAAGAGCCAGGTAGTTCACAAAGGCATCGGAAAGATAGCCGGCGTCGCGATACTCTTCTACGGACGTGGCGCCGTGGCGCTTTGAGAGCTTCTTGCCGTCTGCGCCCAAGATCATGGATATGTGGGCAAAGGTGGGAACGGGCGCCTCTAGCGCTTCGTACACCATGACCTGACGGGGGGTGTTGGAAAGATGGTCGTCACCGCGGATGACGTGGGTGATGCCCATCATGGCATCGTCTACAACGGTCGCGAAGTTATACGTTGGCGTACCGTCGGAGCGGAAGATGACAAAGTCATCGAGCTCTTTGGCATCGAAGACCACGTCGCCGTGGACCGCGTCATGGATCACCACGTCGCCTCGGTCCACGGGAACCTTGATGCGCAGGACGTAGGGTTCCCCGGCATCGATGCGGGCTTGGGCCTCATCGCGAGAAAGGTCGCGGCAGCGGCGCTGATACCCCTGGAATGGGTCCTTGCGTGCCTGTGCGGCGGCGCGGTCCGCTGCCAGCTGCTCGGTCGTACAGAAACAGGGATAGGCGCGGCCTGCGTCCCACAGCTTCCGGGCGGCCTCTTTGTACATGTCGAGGCGCTCGGTCTGGGCATACGGCCCAAAGTCACCGCCTACCTCGGGGCCCTCGTCCCAATCAAGGCCCAACCAACGCATGGCGCGCAGGATGATCTGGGTGTTTTCGTCCGTGGAGCGGGTAGGGTCCGTATCGTCGATGCGCAGGATGAAGGTGCCGCCGTTCGCGCGAGCGAATGCCCAGTTGTAGATAGCCGTGCGGGCGCCGCCGATGTGCAGCTTGCCCGTAGGGGAGGGCGCGAAGCGGACTCGAACGCTAGAAGTCATGTAAGCTCCCGATATTCGTTGATGTTTGTTGCCATAGGCATTATAGAGCAGCCTGAGCCCAAGCGGCCTTCTTGGTGCGGCTCGAGCGTCAACTGTGCACAAGATGTGAGTGGATATTGGACAGCTGTGGAAGATACATTTTGCGTCCCTTCTTAGCTGTATAATGTGCGGGCATTGACCGGGGGAATGGTAACGGCCCCCGGCTGTTTTTTCGAAAGGGGCAGGTTAGATGCCAGATTTCAATCGTTCCACCCTGGAACACGCTCATGTTGGTCGGTCCTTCGTATTCACCTCCGAATCGGTGACCGAGGGGCATCCGGACAAGATCGCCGACCAAATATCCGATGCTATCCTCGATGCGATTCTCGAAAAGGAAGCGACCCTGCAGTCACAGGGCTATATTTCTCCTACCGGCGTTGCCGCCAACGTAGAGAACGTTCGCTGCGCGTGCGAGACTTTGGTCACCACCGGTTCCATCATCGTCTCCGGTGAGATTCGCACCCAGGCATACGTCGACGTGCAGCAGATCGCTCGCGACGTAGTTCGCCGCATCGGCTACGACCGCGCAAAGTTTGGTTTCGATTGCGAGACCTGCGGCGTCATCAACATGATTCACGAGCAGAGCCCCGATATCGCGCAGGGCGTGGACGAGAGCTACGATGCCCAAGCGGGCCGTACCACCGATCCGCTCGATCTTATCGGTGCCGGCGACCAGGGCATGATGTTCGGATACGCTTCTAATGAGACGCCCACCTTGATGCCCATGCCCCACTATCTCGCTAGCAGGCTCGCGGAGCGTCTCGCCGCTGTTCGCCATGACGGCACGCTGCCCTATCTTCGTCCCGACGGCAAGACGCAGGTCACCGTGCGCTATGAGGACGGAAAGCCCGTCGCCGTCGAGACCATCGTCATCTCCACGCAGCACGCCCCCGAGATCGAATCGATGGACTTTATCAAGGGCGACCTCAAGACCCACGTGATCGCACCCGTTATGCATGAGGCGGGCATCGATTGGGATAACGCCGAGCTCTACGTCAACCCTACGGGTCGATTCGTTGTCGGCGGTCCCATGGGGGATACCGGTCTTACCGGCCGTAAGATCATCGTCGACACCTACGGCGGCTACGGCCGCCACGGCGGTGGCGCGTTCTCCGGTAAGGACTGCACCAAGGTCGACCGTTCCGCCGCCTATGCGGCGCGCTGGGTTGCCAAAAACGTGGTCGCCGCCGGTCTTGCGGACCGCTGCGAGGTCGAGCTGGCATATGCGATCGGCGTCGCCCACCCGCTCTCGATCATGGTCGATACCTTTGGCACCGCCCATGTGGACGAGTCCGCTATCGAACGTGCCGTAACTTCCGTCTTCGACCTGCGCCCTGGCGCTATCATTCGCGATCTCGACCTGCGCCGCCCCATTTTTGAGAAGACGGCAGCCTATGGCCACTTTGGTCGCGAGGACGCCGACTTCACGTGGGAGCGCACCGACCGCGTTGACCAGCTTCGCGCAGCCTGCGACATGTAGAATAGCCATATGGTGCACCGTGATGTAGAACAGATGAGTTTGTTTGGAGCGCCCGCCACCGCGGGCGTTTCCTCATCTGCGGGCAAAACCCCTCTTACAGAAGGCTCGGTGCCCACGGGTCCCGCCGGTACTTCGTATCTGCTCTACGCCTCCGTGGTCATCGACATTCCTTCCAGGGCGCTTTCCGACCCATTTGCCTACGGTGTCGAAGCGGCCTATGCGGACGATATCGATGAAGGGTCTGTTGTCCTTGTCTCCTTTGGGCGTCGCATGGTTATGGGCTACGTCGTCGCGTTGTCGCCCGTCCTCACCGAGCTTCCCGGTGCCGCCGATCTTGACCCATCCAAGGTAAAACCTATTCGCGACCTTCTCGCCTCATCCTCATGCAGCGAGCTGTTTGCTCCCGTTTCTTTTTGGATGAGCCGCGAGTACGTCGCCGCGCTCTCCGAGTGCCTACGGCTCTTTCTTCCTCCAGGCGGCACGCCGCGCCTTGTCAAGGGGGACGATGGAGTCTATCGCCTCAAAGAGCCCGCCGTGCACGCCGTCAGCGAGCGCGTGGTGTCCATCACGCCGGAGGGCGCGGATTACGCCCCGCTCGCGAACGCGCACCGCCAGCGCCAACTAATCGAGGCACTCTCCTGCGGCCCCGTCAGCACAAGGGAACTCAATCTCCTGTATACGGATATGTCTTCTACAATTCGCACCCTCTCAAAAAAAGGCGTGGTAAGGGTGGACGAGCGCCGCGCATGGCGTGGCCCGGGCGATGAGACCACGCTGTCCTCCGCCCGCGCTACTACTCCAAAAACGCTTACCGACGGGCAGCAACGCGCGCTTCAGGAAATCGATTCTTGTCTGCAAGCGGGGCGCGGTGACGTTATCTTGATCGACGGCGTCACCGGATCAGGAAAGACGGAGGTCTATCTTTCGGCCATCGAGCGCGTTCTCAAGCAGGGGAAGACGGCGTGCGTCCTTGTTCCGGAGATCTCCCTTACCGCGCAGACCGTCGGTAGGTTTCGTTCTCGCTTTGGCGGCAAGGTCGCGGTGTTCCACTCGCGTCTATCCGCCGGCGAGCGCCTGGACCAATGGGATATGGTGAAAAGCGGTGCCGCTCGCGTTGTCGTCGGGGCTCGTTCCGCCCTGTTTTGCCCCCTAAGGGATTTGGGCCTCATCGTTATCGACGAGGAACACGAACAATCATACAAGCAGGGCTCGTCCCCTCGCTATCACGCCAGGGACGTAGCCGCGTTCATGGCTAAGCTCGGAGGCTTTCCGTTGGTACTCGGCTCGGCGACTCCATCCGCAGAGGCGCTTGCCCGCGTTGCGGCAGGGGAGCATCTGGGGCAGAGGTGGACCCGCGTCGAGATGCCGGAGCGTCCCGGCTCATCCGCACTGCCAAGGGTGACTATTTCAGACCTGCGCCGCGAATTCGCCGCGGGCAGCCGCTCCATTTTCTCCAAACCGCTCTACGATGGCCTTATGAGGATCGCCGAGCGCCGCGAGAAAGCGGTGCTGCTTCATAATAGGCGAGGGTTCGCCCCGTTTTTGCTGTGCCGCGAGTGCGGATGCGTGCCCACCTGCAAGCACTGTTCCACGTCTCTAACCTATCATGAGCGCACTCACACGCTTGAGTGCCATACGTGCGGCGCCGTCTACCACATCAACCCGTACCCCGCGCCCGGCTCGGCCTGCCCCCAATGCGGCAGTAGATATCTCGCGAAGATGGGGCTGGGTACGCAGCAGATTGAAGACGCCCTTCGACAGATCATGCCCGCGCATGTGGACATCATCCGCATGGACGCGGACTCCACCAAGGGCAAGGATGCGCACAAAGAGCTGCTCGAGGCGTTCGACGCATCGGAGTGCGCCGTGTTGGTAGGTACCCAGATGATCGCCAAGGGCCTGGACTTTCCCGAGGTCACGCTTGTTGGCGTTATCAATGCGGACTATGCCCTCAAGATGCCGGACTTCCGCGCCCAGGAGCGTGCCTACGACCTGCTCGAGCAGGTTGCGGGACGCGCCGGCAGGGGAGAGACTTCGGGCGAGGTGGTTATCCAAACGTATTTGCCGCATGACCCGGTAATCCGCGCGGTCGCCACCCATGATCGCTCGATCTTCACCACGCATGACCTCGCCCAGCGACAAGAGGCCTTCTATCCCCCGTATGTTCGCCTAACCAATGTATTGGTGTGGGGGACAAATCAGGCTGCGACAAAGCGGTATATTGACAAGCTCGCCGCGGCGGTGCGTCAGCGCTTTGATTCCCTGCGAGGGACCGATCAGGCGTGGACGCTTGCCGGCGACCCAACAACGGCCCCCATCGTCCTAGGGCCCACTCCTTGCGTGCTCGAGCGGGCGAAAGACCGCTATAGGTTCCACTTTATTGTAAAGTCCCCTGTGGGGTACCATGTTTCAGAGGCAGTCGGCGGCGCGTTGTCGCAGATTGGGCCCCAGCCAGGTATTAACGTCAGCGTCGACGTCGACGCCTACGATTTGATGTAGCAAAAGGAGAGCGTGATGGAGCTTAACGGCATCGTCCTTTCACCCGACCCCCGTCTTCGCCAGGAGTGCGCGCCCATCGAGGAGATTACGCCCGAGATCGAGCACCTTGTTGAGAAGATGAAAGACGACATGTTCGAGAACGGCGGCTGTGGCCTTGCGGCGCCCCAGGTGGGTGAGCTCATTCAGCTCGCCATCGTCGATACCGATTATTCGGACGAGTCAGATTACGACCCCTACGTCCTCATCAACCCCGTTATCGTCGAACAGTCCGACAATCTGGTGCCCTATAACGAGGGCTGTCTGTCTATTCCCGGTATCAACTGCGAGATCAAGCGCCCAGATCATGTTGTTGTAGAGGCGTACAACCTTGATGGCGACCTTATGCGCTACGAGGCCTCCGGCGACTTGATGTGCGTATGTCTTCAGCATGAGATCGACCATCTCCATGGCATGACCATGTTTGAGCGTCTCTCTCCCATGCAGCGCGTGCATGCGCTGAGAGCCTATCAAGAAGCGCTGGACCGCGGAGCCAAGCCCGGCGACACCGAGTAGCCCCCTTCATCGTCCAAAGATTGGAACCACCTATGCGCGTAGTTTTCATGGGTACGCCGGCGTTTGCCGTGCCGTCTCTTACACGCCTTGCTCAAGAGCACGACGTCGCCCTGGTGCTCACCAGGCCTGACGCCGTCCGCTCACGCGGCAAGAAACTCGAACCGTCTCCCGTCAAGGTGGCCGCCCTTGAGTTGGGCCTTCCCGTTCTCGAGGCGAACCGCATCGATGCAGACGTGCTCAATGCCCTTCGCGATGCGGGGGCAGACGTGTTCTGCGTCGCTGCATATGGCTGCATCCTTCCCGACGAGGTGCTCACGATCGCGCCTTTTGGCTGCGTCAACGTCCATGCATCGCTACTGCCGCGTTGGCGCGGTGCAGCACCCATTCAACGCTGCATCCTAGAGGGCGACGACGTCACGGGTGTCTCCATCATGCGCATTGGCCACGGCATCGACACCGGTGACTACTGCGCGCAAGCCACCTGCTCGGTTTCCGGTAAAAATGCCGACCAGCTTACGCAGGAGCTCGCCAACCTTGGCGGAAACCTGCTTGTCGACACGTTGCCCAAGCTTGCTTCCCATGAGGTTGCCTGGACCGTTCAGGACGAGGGGCTGGTAACGCATGCGGCGAAGATCTCCAAAGCTGAACTCAAGCTCGATCCGTCTGCATCCGCCCTCGATAACGTGCGCCGCGTGCTGGCGTCTTCTGATACCGCTCCCGCGCGCTGCGAGCTTGTCGGCAAGGGCGCTCGCATTGTAGACGCCTCTCTTATCGATATGGCTGATGGTGCGGCGCCGTCTGTTCAGCAAGGCGTTCTATCGGTTCACGGCGGCCGCGTTTTCGCCGGCTGCGCGGACGGCGCGTTCGAGGTCCTTTCCATCAAGCCCGATGGCAAGCGCCTTATGGATGCCCGTTCCTGGTCCGCCGGCCTGCGCGGGCAAGATGCTAGCTGGGATTCGATTTCCTAATGAACGACCACGCCACAACCTTGTCTCCCGCCCGCCGTCTAGCGCTCGACATCCTTCTCGACGTTGGGCGGCGCGATGCTTTCGCACGCGACGTGATGAATGCCAATACCTTGCTTAAAAACCTGGACGAGCGCGATGCGGGCTTTACGCGGCGCCTTGTACTTGGCGTTACCGCAACGTCTGGATGCCTGGATGATTTCCTTCAGCAGTGTAGCGATCCTAAAACCCGCTTCAGCCCCCGCGTTCGCTGCGCGCTGCGCATCGCGCTCTTTGAGCTGCTCTACCTTGACGCTCCCGCAAACGTAGCCGTTAGCCAGGGCGTTGAGCTTGTGCGCTCCCAATCTCGCGGAGCCGCAGGACTTGCCAACGCAGTGCTCCACCGCGCTGTATCCAATCGGTCCTCTTTCCGTGATGCGGAAGGTGTCGACCCCGTTCATGCGCGCATCGTCTCGCTTGCTCGCACATCGGGCACTCCCGTGTGGCTTGCAAGACGTATCGAGGACTCCCTTGGGCAAGATGCCGCCCGCGACGTCTTCGCGTCCGAGCTTACGCCCGCGCCTGTTACCTTCCATCTCAATCCGCTTACCGGAGAATGCGCGCAAGGCTACGGCGTTGGGGAGGCTTCTCTTCCCGGTTGCATCGAACCCGTGGACTCCGCTGCATACATCCGCTCCGGTGCTCTAGGCGTCTATAAGGCGGTCGCCAGCGATGCAAGCGCCCAGCTTATCGCCACATCTGCGACGCGCCCAGGATCTTGCCTTGAGATTGGCTCTGGACGAGGAACCAAGACGTTCATCATGGCTTGTCAGGCACTTAGGGCGGGATGGAGCCGCGACCACGTGGCGGTCGATCTCTACCAAGAGAAATCCCGCATGAATGCCGCCAGACTTATCGACGCCGGTTTGCCGCCGGCACGCTTTGCGCATGGCGACGCTCGCGATCTTGATGCCGTCCTTAGCGAAATCGATAGCGAGGAGTCCGCGCGCGTGATGTTCGACACCGTTTTTCTCGACGCGCCGTGTTCTGGTACGGGAACCATGAGGCGCCATCCGGAGATTCCCTGGCGACTCGCGAAACAAGATATAGAGCGCGAGCTGCCTGCATTGCAGTTTGAATTGCTGAGCGCCGCCGCCTCAAGGGTTGCCTCCGCAGGAGAGCTTTATTACGCGACGTGCTCTATCATGCATGACGAGAACATTGCCGTTGTTCAGCGGTTCTTGTCTACGCCTTTAGGGTCCCAGTTCAGGCTCGCCCCTGTTAGCGGCTCTGCCATCTTCGATCTGCCGGCGTTTGCTCAAGCGTCTACAACCATAAGGGATTCCGAGAATGAGATCGGATGCTATGCGAGCCATCCTGCTACGGGTAAACCGGACGGCCATTTCTGCGCACGCCTTGTTCGCGCTTAGCTCTTGAGCAGCGCTTGAAACCGCTCCACTCGCCTCTTATCCACGTGATTCTCGTCCAAAAAGTACGGCCCCGCCTCGGTCATTTAAGCCGTCGGCGGGGCCGTATGCCTTCTTAGGCGCTATTGGCCGAGTAGTTGGCTACCGAATAATTGTTGGTTACCTAGTTGGCGTGTGGGCAGTCGGCGCATCCACACGAACCGGTGGTAGCGCTGGTGCTAGACGATCCGCCTCGCATGTCCGTGTTGTAGAATCCACTGCCCTCGAACTTGATTCCGCTGGCAGAGAACACCTTATCCGCAGGCTGTCCGCACTGGGGGCAAACGACGGCGGGATGCTCCTGCATGCCGTGCTCTACCTCGAATACATGTCCGCAGCTGCCGCAGCGATAGTCGTAGCGTGCCATTTCAAATCCTTCTGCTTCTCATAAATCGCCCGCCATGTCATTTTGAACATGGCGGGCGCCTCACGTTTACGGTTGATACTTTACCCAATTACGGGAGGCGCGGGGCGATTATTGCTCGCTAGCGTCGTGAAAGCGTCCCGATTCCACGAGCAGCGTCGCCATCTTGCTGCAAGACGCGTTGAGCTGCGTCTCATCGGCCTGCCAACCCCAGTTACCCTCAGCAATACCGGGCTTGTTCATACGGGCGTCATCATCCAGGAACATGCAGTCTTGCAACTGCATCATAACCACGCTCGCGGGGCTTCTGAGCGAACGCGTGAGGATCTCACCCGCAAGGTACTTGGCGCCTTGCTTGTCGTTGTCCGAGCAGAATGCGCGGCCTACAAAACCCGTGAGCGTAGACGTATCATGGGTTGAGATGTACAGGATCTTGTCCAGATGGGGGCAGATCTCCTGGCGAACATCGTTATCGGCGAACTCGAGAACGTCCATACCGGGAAAGCCGCACGAAGCGACCAGTGCGCGAACGGCGGGGGTAAGCAAGCCCAGGTCCTCCGCGATAAACGGCAGGGGACCAAATTCCTCATACGCGCGCCGGAAGAAGTCGAAGCCCGGGCCGTTGAGCCAGCGCCCGTCCGCGCCCGTCTTGCCCGCGGGAATACCAAAGTAGTTTTGGAAACCCAAGAAGTGATCCAGACGCACGCGGTCATACAGCTTGAAGGAGCGACGCAGGCGCGCCATCCACCAAACGTATCCATCCTTCTTCATGCTGTCCCAGTTGTACGTGGGGTTGCCCCAAACCTGGCCGGTTGCAGAGAAGCGATCGGGCGGAACGCCGGCGATCTCGTAGGGCATACCGTCCTTTCCCAGGGAGAACATGCTGGGCTCCGACCATGCATCTGCCGAATCATCGGAGACGTACATGGGGATGTCGCCGATGATCTGGATGCCGCGGCTATGGGCGTACTCCAGCATCTCCTTCCATTCGCGATCAAAGCGATATTGGGCGTATGCATGATATTCAGCGCTGGGCGAGAATGTCTCATCGGAGAGGATACCAACGGTGTAGCGCTGCAAAATCTTGGGCCACTTATGACGAGAAGCGCCGGCGTGGAACTCTTTGACCGCCATAAAGGCGCAATAGGCGTCGAGCCATTGCTCGTTTTCGCGCGCAAATTCCAGGTAAGAGGCGCTCTTGAAGCCGCCGGCCTTCTTGAATTGCGAGAACGCCTGCCTCAGCTCGCTCGCGCTTTCTTCCAAAAGCGACTCGTTGCCCGCGAATGCGGACGGTCCGGCATAGGGGGACCCAAAACTATCGGTGGGGTTGACGGGAAGTACCTGCCAGTATCTCATGCCCATCTCGGCGAGATGGTCGATGAAGCGACGCGCGGGGGCGCCCAGGGTGCCGGGCTCTCCCTTGGTGTTGGGGAGGGACGTGATGTGGCAGATAACGCCCGCGCCGGGCTCCATGTCTTTTTGCAGGCGCTGCTGCTTGTTCGCGTAGATGACCGAGGATCCCAGGGGCCAAAGCTTGACCTCGGCGCAACCGTCTGCCGCGCGAACTAGATTGTTGCCGTTGAGCAGGTCGATTGCCATGTCGTTTTCAACCGGAACGCGAACAACGCGCGTATTCGACAGGCTGCGGTTGATCAAGATGGTGGCGACCTGGCCATCGGCGCTGCGGCGCTTGAAGCACAACACGTCGTCGTTCAGAGCGCGCGCCTGCAGCGTGCCGTCGATAAGGAACGGAAGCGTTTTGCGCAGGCCCGAGGCGTTCCTGATCATGGTTAGCATGTCACGGTCGTGGATGTCGTTCTCTTCAGGAAGTGTGCGGCGGTTGCCGGGGTCAGAGAGGCCCTCGAGCGCGAACTCGTCGCCGTAATAGATCGAAGGGACGCCGGGCAGCGTCATCTGCATCAGCGTGGCAAGCCAAAAACGGCCCTTGGCACGGCCCATGGAGTTCTCGTCCAACCTAAAGCGACCGCGTTCGCTCTCGGGAATCTGCGACTCATCCGGACCATCGCCAAGCACAGAGGCGACGCGCGGTTTATCATGGCTGCCCAGCAGGTTGAGGGCGCACATCAAGGCCTCGGGCGGATAGTTCTCCCTAATCGATTCGATGCGCTCGGCAGCCTGGTACGCGGTCTCCTTATCGAGCAGGAAGTTGAGTATCATGTCACGGAAGGGGTAGTTCATCGCGGAATCGAGCTCGTCGCCCTGCAGGTAGGTTCGAAGCTTGCTGTAGCTAATTTTGTTCGAGGCGTCTTCCCATACCTCGCCTAGAAGCAGGCCGTCGGGACGCTCCTTGAGCAGCGCCGTTTTAATATCGCGAATGAATTCATCTGAAAGCTCGTCCGCGACGTCCAGTCGCCAACCGCTCGCGCCGGCGCGGATCCACTTGCGAATCACGCCGTCCTCGCCCAAGATAAGATCGCGAACAAGTGGGGAGTCCTCATTAAGCGCGGGCATGTTGCCGATGCCCCACCAAGAGGCATAGCTTCCATCTTCCTTAAAGTGGTAGGCGTCGCGCCAGGGGGAGTCTTCGCTTTGCCAGGCACCTTCCGTTGGATAGTTGCCGTAGCGGTTGAAATAGAGCGAGTCATCACCCGTATGATTGAATACACCGTCGAGGATCAAGCTTATTCCCAGCTCCTTGGCGTCTTTTGCCAGCGCCTTGAAATCGTCCTCCGTGCCAAGCATGGGGTCGATGGTGAGGTAATCGCCGGTGTCATAGCGGTGGTTGCTCAGAGCTTTAAATATGGGGTTGAGGTAGATGGCGGTGATGCCCATCTCGTGCAAACGGGGAAGATCCTCGCGGATTCCCTCAAGCGAGCCTCCGTAGAAATCCCAATTCTGGATCGAATTATCGCTAGCCCTATCGTAGACCGGCGGGGTATTCCAATCCCAGACGATCTTCTTTCCAGGACCCTTGCGGGGCTTTTCAACCTCTTTTACAGCGCGCTCGCGCCAATTGGCATCACGGCGGTACCTATCGGGAAAGATCTGGTAAACCATGCCCTTTTCATACCAAGCCGGCCTGGTTGCTCGGTGCTTGTAGACGGTAATTTGAAATGAGGGGACATCGGCGTAGTCGTAGGTGACCGCCTCTCCGCCCGTTGCGCCCACGGGTGCTCCCACGTGGCAGGTATAGCCATCTTGTGTGGAAACTATAAAGCTGTACCACTTAAGCTGGGGTTTGTCGCACTCAATTGAAGCGCTGAAAAAACCATCGCCCTTGTGATCCATATCGATTATGGTCTCACCGACTCCGTCTACCCAAATGCGGGTTTTGGCGGTAACCGCTTTGGGATCGATATCGTCCACGCGAATGGAAAGCTCCACGGTGGTTCCGATGACGACGGCGCCAAAGGGGGAGCGGTACTCTGCCAAACGGCTGTTGTGTCGAATGTTCATATACGTGACTCCTTGCGCATTTACGGGTACTATCCAGCGCGAATGCCAGGTTCATGAGAATCTCAGCGTTCCTATTATATGCAATCTATGTGGACGAGACCAAATATCGAAACATGAAAACGGCCCCGTTCCCACCGATGCGATGAGAACGGGGCCCTGCGCGTTAAGACGGTTCAGCAGGTCTTAACGGCGCTTTTGAGTTTTACGGGCGGAGGAAACCGTCTTTGCAGCAGGCTTCTTCTCAGCCGCGGGGGTAGCTGCGGACTTGGACTCGGGCTTGGCGGCAGCCTTGGTCGCTGCGGCGGCGGTCTTTACGGACGAGGAAGGAGCCTTGGGCTCTTCGGCCTTCATCCCTGCCTTAGCGGAAGGCTTTACTGCGGGCGCTGCCTCTTCTGCAGCAGGCTTGGCTGCGATGGTCTTGGCCGTAGCTGTCTTGGCGGCAGCGGTCTTGGTGGCAGTTGCAGCCTTGGTCGCAGTGGTTTTTGCCGCCTTGGACTTAGCGGCGGTCGCCTTAGTTGCCGCCTTCGTTGTAGTAGCGGCCTTCGACGCCGTAGCCTTAGCTGCAGTGGACTTGGAAGTAGCAGCCTTTGCAGCAGCAGGCTTCGCAGGAGTTTCTGCGACGGCCCTCGCGACCGTCTTGGCTGCAGCCGTTTTTACAGCGGGCTTCTTAGCAACGGGTTCGGCGGCCTCAGCTGCGGTCGCGGCCGCGGAGCACTTTTTCGATGCGGGCTTGGCGGCCTTGGCCGCGGGCTTCTTTGCTGAAGGGATCTCTTCCTTAGCGGCCCCTACAGCTTCTGCAGCGGGCTTTGTAGCCGGCTTCTTGGCAGCGGTCTTACGAGGAGCCGCCTTCTTTGCCGGAGCGGGCTTAGCGGCGGGCGCCTCTGCTTCGGGAGCCTTTACCTCTTCAGCCTTGGGATGTTCGGCAGTGGCTTCCTCTGTCTTAGGCTCTTCAACTATCTCCTCGGTCTTTTCTTTCAACTCGGGAACCCACACGGGAACCTCGGGGTGCATCCAGCGATACAGATCCATATACTTGCTCGCGGAACGGGTCCAGCTGAAGTCCTGGTTCATCGCCTGCGTGACAACGTTGTTCCATGCGTCGTGGTTATCCCAGAAAAGACGTGCGCCGCGGAAGACGGCATCGCCCATCTCATCGCCGTTGAAGTTGGCGAAGGAGAATCCGGTGCCCTCACCAGTCTCATAGTTGTAAGGGATGACGGTATCCTTCAGACCGCCGGTCTCGCGAACGACGGGAAGGGTGCCGTAACGCATGGCGATCATTTGGGACAGACCACATGGCTCGAAGAGCGACGGCATCAAGAACATATCCGAGCCGGCGTACATGCGCTGGGACAGGGCGGGATCGAACTGGATGCGAGCCGCCATCTGGCCGGGGTATTTGGAAGCGAAGTAGCGAAGCGCGTTCTCGTACTCGTAATCACCGGTTCCGAGAACGGCGACCTGAACGCCGTTAGACAGGATGCGGTCGAGCGCATAGGTGACAAGGTCCATGCCCTTTTGGCGGGTGAGGCGCGTGACCATGGTCATAAGCGGTTGGTCGTCGCGAACCGTAAGGCCCAGCTCCTCCTGAAGCTTCGCCTTGCAGATGGCCTTGCCGGAGCGATCGGAAACGCTGAAGTTCTGGGCGATCGCGGGGTCGGTCTCGGGGTTGAAGTGGTCGGTGTCGATACCGTTGACGATGCCCTGAAGGGCCTCGCGGCGGCGGCGGAGCACGCCATCAAGGTGCTCGCCGTAGGCGGGCGTCTGGATCTCGCCGGCGTAGGTGGGGGAGACCGTGGTGATTGCGTCGCTGTAGTTCAAAGCACCCTGCATGAAGTTGACGGCGTCGTGGCCGCAGGTGAGTTGGAACGCGGCGGCGGGGATGTGTGCCAAGCCGCAGATGTCCTCGAGCACCTTAGCGCTGAACTGGCCCTGGAAGGCGATGTTGTGGATGGAGAAGATGGTGGAGACGTTCTCGTAGAGCGGCATGCCCTGGTAGAACTCGCGCAGGAATACCGGTGCGAGAGCGGTATGCCAGTCGTTGCAGTGCAAGATGTCCGGCCTAAAGCCATCGGGCAAATACTGCAGGCTCTCGGTGATCGCCTTGGAGAAGAATGCAAAGCGCTCGCCATCATCGAAGAATCCATACGGATAATCGCGATCGAAGTAGCGCTTGTTGTCGACAAAGAGATACGTCACGCCATTATGGACAAGGCGCTCGAGGCCGCAATACTCGTTGCGCCAGCCAAGGCTGACGTAGAACTCTGCAACGTGCTCCATCTTGTTTTTGTACTCATCGGAGATAGTCCCATAGAGCGGGACCATGACGATAACGTTTGCGCCGGCCTTTTGCAGCGCGGCGGGCAAGGAGCCCGCAACGTCGCCCAGACCGCCGGTCTTGACGAACGGAGCCGCCTCAGCCGAAGCAAAGACGACGTTCATCTTCCTATGATTGTCAGACATGCTCTCTCCCAAAGAATAGATTCCTTTAAGAATCGCCGCCCAGAGTCTGTTCTGGACGGCGATTCAATCATACCAGCATCATGTGAAGCGCTGGTTACATACCACGCCTCAAGGCGAAACCGTTACAGCGGCGCCTTGGGAAGAACAAGGATGGCCTCGGGCGTGCCGCGCAGCTCGGTGTTGGCGGGAACGACATTGTTCTTGTCAACGATCGCGTTCTCGACGCGCGCACCGCTCTTGATGACGCAGTCCTGCATGATGATGCTGTTGGTTACGGATGCGCCGTTCTCGACGATAACGCCACGGGACAGGATGGAGTTGCGCACCGTACCGTTGATGTTGCAGCCGGACGAGATGAGCGAGTTGCACGCATGGCAAGTCGCGGCATACTTTGCGGGCGGCACGTCGTGAGCCTTGGTCATGATGGGCCGATCGGGCATAAACAACTTGTCGGCGACGTCCGGATTTAAAAGCTCCATGCTGCGCTTATAGAAGCTGGTTTCATCAAAGATGCCAACCGCCATGCCCTTGAACTCGTAGCTGCAGACGTCAACGCGAGCAAAGTCGCCGGCAATTGCCTCGAAGAAGTCCATGTAGTCGGCGCTGGCGTACTGGTCGATGATCTCGAGCAGAAGCTGGCGGTCAATGATGAAGCAGTCCAGGAACTTGTTGTCGCCGAACTGGCAGCCGGATTTGACAGACTGGACGCGGCCGGCTTCGCCGATAACGAGGGAAGTTACGTCCTCGTGTGCGCGTTCGGCCTTGCAGTAGACCATGGTGATGCCGGCCCCGCTGGATGCGTGGGCATCAATGATCTGGTTGAGATCGATGTTGAACACTACGTTGCTTCCGCACATAACGACATAGGGCTTGTCGGAACGCTGGAAGAGCACCTTGTTGGAAATGATGTCGCGAAGCAAGAAGCGCATGCCGCGGCGAGACGTGCCATAGGGGTTGCCGGGAACCAGGAACAGGCCGCCCTTCTTGCGGTCGAGCATCCAGTCTTTACCGGAGCCGATGTGGTCTATAAGAGAACGGTAGTTTCCGGGCATCACGACGCCAACGGTCTTGATGCCCGCGTTCATCATGTTGGATAGCGGAAAATCGATGAGGCGATAACGTCCGATAAAAGGCAGCGATGCAAAGGGACGATCCTCAAGAAGAACGCTCTGCTCCCTGCAGGTGTAATTAGCGGTGATATAGCCGATGGCCTTACGGTTGATCATCGGTTCATTCCCCCTTCCCGATCACGACGTCGTTTCCGACGACGGCGGTATCCTTCGTGCTGTCAACACTGCCAAGCTTCACATCTTCCTCAACAACCGCGTTCTCTCCCAGAATTGCGCGGACAACGTGAGCTCCTGCTTTAACGACGGCGCCGGGCAGCAAGATGGAGTCTTCAACGATAGCGCGCTCGCCGACCACTGAATCAGTTGAAAGAATGGAATGACGGGCGGTGCCAAAAATCTTGCATCCGTTAGATACCAAGCAGTCCTCGACACGGCCGTCGGGGCCGATGTAATGCGGCGGACGCGTGGTGACGTTGCTCATGATTGGAAAGCTCTTGTCATACAGATCAAACTCGGGATTGGGTCCGAGCAAATCCATAGAGGTCTCATGGAAGCTAGCGATGGTGCCCACGTCTTTCCAGAAACCATTGAACTCATAGGTGTAGAGACGCTTACCATCGCCGAGCAGCTTCGGGATGATATCGTTTCCAAAGTCATGGCTGGAACGCTGGTCAAGGGCGTCGGCTTCGAGCGCATCGATCAGCACGTCGGCGCTAAAGATGTAGATGCCCATAGATGCGAGGTTCGAATCCGGCTTCTCGGGCTTCTCGGTAAACTTGATGATGTGCCCATCGTTCTCATCTGCAGTGATGATACCGAAGCGGCTCGCCTCTTCCCAGGGCACAGGCATAACGGAGACCGTAAGGTCGGCATTGCTCTCGATGTGCGTCTTCAACATCTTGCGGTAATCCATACGATAGAGATGGTCACCGGAAAGGATGAGGACGTACTTGGGGTCATGAAGCTTGATGTAATCCAGATTCTGGGTGACCGCGTCGGCAGTGCCGGCATACCAAGCGCCGCCTTCCTGGGTAGCATAGGGCGGCAAGATGGAAACGCCCGCGCCGCGCTCGTCCAAATCCCAAGCTTCGCCGGAGCCGACATAGGAATGGAGCAGATACGGACGATACTGCGTCAAAACGCCAACGGTATCGATGCCCGAATTTGCGCAATTGGAAAGCGAGAAATCGATAATCCTGAACTTTCCGCCAAAGGAGACTGCAGGCTTAGCGATCTTGGATGTGAGCGCCCCCAACCTGCTGCCCTGTCCTCCCGCGAGGAGCATCGCGATGCATTCTTTCTTACTCATCGAACCTTTCCTCTCAATACGTGCTGAACCTATATTTCCTTCCCCGAACCTGCGCGCTAGATCACGCGTGCCAGATCTCGTCGCGATACTCGCGAATGGTGCGATCGCTAGAGAACCAGCCCGACATCGCCGTGTTGTGAAGCGCGCGGCGGTTCCAGTCCCGCGTGTCAGCATAGGAACTAGTCAGCTCTTCCCATGCATCGACGTAGGAACGGAAATCCTTAAGAACTAGGTCGTAGTCGTTGTTGGACATGACCTCATTGTGGATGCTATCGAAGTTTCCAGAAAGACCGGCGAAGGTATTATCGGTGAGCTCGCTCATAACGCGGCCCAAGCGGTCGCGGTCTGCGTTTACAACATCCCATGCGAAGTAGTTGCCGCTCGCGCGAAGTTCCTCTACCTCGGGCGTGGTGAGACCGAAGATCTTTTCATTTTCCTCGCCAGCGAGCTGGGCGATCTCAATATTGGCGCCATCCATAGTGCCGAGGGTAATCGCACCGTTCATCATCAGTTTCATATTCGAAGTGCCGGAGGCCTCCTTGCCAGCAGTGGAAATCTGCTCAGAGATTTCTGCTGCAGGATAGATGAGCTGGGCGTTGGACACGCGGAAATTCGGGATGAAGCAGACTTTCATAAGGTCGTTGACGCGAGAGTCGTTGTTGACGACGTTTGCAACGGAATTGATGAGTCTAATGACCTCTTTGGCGAAGGTGTAGCTGGAAGCGGCTTTACCGGAGAAGATGAAGGTGGTGGGCTGGATGCTAAAGGACGAATCATCGAGCAGACGATTGTAAAGATCCATAACCTTCATGATGTTCATAAGCTGGCGCTTGTAAGCATGGAAACGCTTAACCTGAACATCAAAGATGGAATCGGGGTCGATTACCAGGCCGGTCTCGCGACGAACGTAGCGGGCAAGGCGAACCTTGTTCTGACGCTTAGAATCTCCTACGCGAACGAGGAAGGACGGGTCCTTCTCGAACTCTACGAGTTTTTTAAGCTCATCGGCATCGTCCATCCACTTGGGGCCAATAGCCTCGGTGATGAGCTTTGAATAAGAGGGATTTGCCTCCGCGAGAAAACGGCGAGGTGTGATGCCGTTGGTCTTGTTATTGAACTTCTCGGGCGTAAGCGCATAGAAATCGTTCAGAACGGAACGCTTCAGGATGTCGGTATGAATCTTGGCGACACCGTTGACCGAATGGCTGCAGATAACGGACAGGTTTGCCATACGGACCTCGCCGTCCCATAGAACGGAAGTCTTGCGCAGGCGCTCCTGCCAACCTTCCTGGGAAGTGTCAAAAGAGTCGCGCCAGCGGCGGTTGATTTCATCGATGATGTCGTAGATGCGGGGGAGAAGCTTGCTGAAGGTAGCGATGGGCCATTTCTCGAGCGCCTCGGGAAGAATGGTGTGGTTGGTATAGGAAATCGTTTTGGTGACGATGTCCCATGCCTCTTCCCACGTGAGCTTTTCCTCATCCATAAGAATGCGCATGAGCTCCGGACCGCACATGGCGGGATGCGTGTCATTGGTGTGGATGGCAACGTAATCAGGCAGAAGCTCCCACTTAGCGCCGTGCTCGCGGCGGAATACGTCAAGGGCGGTGCGGATGCCGGCCGCAACAAACAGATACTCCTGCTTGAGACGCAGCAGGCGACCGTGCTCGCCGGCGTCATTGGGGTACAAGATGGCGGATATCGCCTCCGCACCGGCTCGGGAGGCATCGGCCATAGCGTACTCGCCGCGATTGAACGCTTCGAGATCGAAATGCTCGTCGATGGGCTCGGCGCTCCAAACGCGAAGCTTGTTCACAGTCTTTCCGCCAAAGCCGACAACGGGGATGTCATAGGGAACGGCCAAGACGTCCTCTGTACCCTCGACGGAATAGAAGATGCGATCGCCCTCGGTATGACCGACGACATGGCCGCCGAAGCCGATGCGGACCGCCTTATCCGGGCGGCGAACCTCCCACGGATAGCCGCGGGAGAGCCATTCATCGGCGACTTCGACCTGACGGCCGTCTACAATCTCCTGCTTGAAAAGACCGTAACGATAGCGCATACCGTTACCATAGCCGGCGATATCCTCATGAGCCATGGAATCAAGGAAGCAGGCTGCAAGGCGGCCAAGACCACCGTTGCCAAGGGCAGCGTCGGGCTCCATGCGGCAGAGGTCGTCCAAATTGCAACCCATCTCGCGAAGCGCTTCGTCAACCATGTCACGAATGCCAAAGTTGATTAGATAGTTATCGAGAAGCCTGCCGATAAGGAACTCGATGGAGAAGTAGTAGACGCGCTTCTTTCCTTCTTTCTTGAAGCGGTCATCGGTGCGCGCGGATACGGAGCGAGCTTTGGATGCGATAAGGCCCGCCAGCGCATTGAAGCGATCGATATCGCTGGTGATTTCGAACTTCTTTCCTGAAAGCTCTCGAACCGCCTCGCGGTATTCCTCGATGAACTCCTGCTTGCTGTTGAAGATAGTATCCATTGTTTCCTTTCCCAAGCTATTCCGCGATGTCAATGACGCAGCGAGTGCGGGCAGCTTGCGAGATTGGAGGCATGTGCCCCGACTCGAATTGATAGAACGAACTTACTTTGCTTTCTGGCTAGACTTAAGAGCGCTAGCGCCCCTGGTCGATGCCTTGGTAGCTGACTTTGAGGCCGCCTTTGGCTTTGCAGCAGGCGCTTTGGGAGATGCTGGCTCCGCAGCGACTTCGGATTCGTTTGCCACACGGGTTGCCGGAGTTTTGGGCTTAGATGCCGTATCCTTAGCGCTTGTCGCGGGGGCCTTTTGCGTCGGTTTGGTTTGCGCCCCTTGCTTGGCGGCAGCAGGCTTGGCCGTAGGGGCTTTGCGAGTGCGGACCGTCTTCTTGACGGCAGGCTTAGGGGGTACGTAGCTGGATTTGCCAATACGCTTGTATACCAAGCCGGAAAGACCGGGCAGAGCTATCTCGATTGAATCTTTGCAGCCGTTCCATGCAGCCGGCTGGCTGCTTGCGACGTCGACACCAAGGTCTCCGCTTCCGCCAAACGCAGGGCTATCGGAATTGAAGACCAGCTTCCAGTCACCCTCGCGTGGGACTCCCATGCGGAAGGTCTCGTATGAAGCGGGGTCGAAGTTGATGATGACCACAAGGTCGTCTTTTTCCTTCTTGCCATGACGAACAAAAGAGATAATCGACTGTTTGTCATTGTTGGCGTCGATCCACTCGAATCCGTCCGCATCGTAGGCATTCTCCCACATAGCGGGTTCATCGAGGTAGAAGTGATTCAGGGCTTCAATAAAGGACTGTTGCTTGGCATGAGCCTCGAAATCCTTGGCGAGGAACCACTGAAGGGCCTCGTAATAGCGCCACTCGATATACATTCCAAGCTCATTGCCCATGAAGTTGAGCTTGGCGCCAGGATGAGTCATCTGATACAGGGCCAGCGTACGCAAGCCGGCGAACTGACGCCATTGGTCTCCGGGCATTCGACCGATAAGAGAGCATTTCCCATTAACGACCTCGTCATGAGACAAGGGCAGTACGAAGTTCTCGTTGAACGAGTACATGATCGAGAACGTCAGCATGCGGTGGTTTCCGGGACGCCATGGAAAGTCCGTCTGCATGTAGTGCAGCGTATCATTCATCCAGCCCATATCCCATTTGAAATGGAATCCTAGACCACCGTCTGCAGGGGGATAGGTGACCAAGGGCCATGCGGTGGATTCCTCTGCAATCATCATGACGTCGGGATGGGTCTCACCTATAACGGTATTGACCTTACGGATGAATGCGGATGCATCCAAATCTTCTTCTGTCCCGTACTTATTGAACTTCTTATCGGCAGGATTGTCGACACCAAAGTTTAGGTACAGCATGCTAGATACGCCATCCATGCGAATGCCGTCTGCATGGAAACATTCGACCCAGAACAATGCGTTGGAAATCAAGAAGCTGACAACCTCAGGTCGACCGAAATCGAATTTATGGGTTCCCCAGTTGGGATGGATCTCGCGCTCGTAGAGCATCTTGCCATTAAATGTGGAGAGACCCTGGGCATCCGCGCAGAATCCCCCCGGAACCCAGTCGAGAATGACACCGATTCCAGCTTTATGGCAGCTTTCAACAAAATGCATGAACTGCTGGGGGGTGCCATATCGCGAGGTCGCGGCGAAGTAGCCGGTGGGCTGATAGCCCCATGAACCATCGAAGGGGTGCTCGAGCACGGGCATAACCTCGATGTGGGTGTATCCCATGGTTTTGACGTAATCTACAAGCTCCTCAGAGAGGTCGTCGTAGCTGTAGAATTCGCCGCGCTGCGCGGGGAACGGGTCTCCGGGACCCGGATAGGTGCCGTCTTCGCGCGGTTCACCCTGAGGCTCGTCACCATGGCGCTTCCAAGAACCAAGGTGAACCTCATAGATATTAAGCGGACTATGCATATGGTCACGCTTTTTGCGCGAGTTCATCCAGCGGCCATCTTTCCACGCATAACCATCGATGGTCCAAAGTCTGGACGCCGTACCCGGAGGGCACTCAGAATAGAAGGCATAAGGATCAGCTTTGTATAGCTTCTCGCCATCCTTTGTTTCGATTAGATACTTATACAGCTGGCCCTTCTCGGCGCCAGCAACAAAGCACTGCCAAAGACCGCTCTTCTCGATAGGGAACATGGCGTGAGCTTCTGGATTCCACTCATTGAATTCGCCGATTACGTGCACGCTCGTAACATCGGGAGCCCAAACGCAGAATCGCCATCCCTCTACTCCGTTCTGCACATCCGGATGAGCGCCCATCTTCTCCCAGCCGCGCTGCCAAGCGCCTTCGCTGAAAAGATGGATGTCGTCGGGAGTAATCATGAGACAGGGAGAGGATGCCGCAGGCGAGGCTTTCTGTGCCATTGATGAACCATCCCATCTATCGACGGTATAAAACCGCTTGCCCGTACCTTTTTTGTCGCTGGCTCTACAGGCATGCTTTAGAAGTGATAGATGGCTATCGGCCCACAATATCCATGCATGTATGTGGAACCTGTGACGAACATTAATGTAGCACTCCAAGGTTCGATAAATCCTGAGAAGACACGGGATTGGCAGGTTTTTAGCAGTGAACGAAAAGGTTGGATTCGCACTTGACAAATGTATATATTCTCCTTAAGTTCTCATGACGCTACCTGCATAAATACAGACTGTTGTTTTGCTAACATGGATTAACTATATGATGTTTATCTATCTGCCGAATGAAAGGACGGGCCGCGTGAACTCAGGCTCATGTACGCCGCAGGCTTTTATCTTTGACTGCGACGGGACCATTCTAGACTCTATGGATATGTGGCTCGATCTTGGCCCTGAGTTTCTCAGGAGATACGGAATCCAAGTCACCGCCAAAGACCTCGCTCAATTTGAACACCTCGCTCTGGAGGAGGAATGCGAGGCGTACCATAGAAAGTGGGGGATTGGACGTTCCGGTAAAGCTTTATTCGAAGAAATGAGTTTGATGCTGCAGGAGCGGTACCAGAAAATGATCGCACCGCGCAAAAACGTCCGCGCATTCCTCGACGCCGCAAAAGCGGCCGACATTCCTATGTCGATAGCGACCTCGACTCCTTCTGATCTTGTGAGGCTTGGGCTGGAGGCGAATGGTCTTGAGCGGTATTTTTCAAACGTCACAACCACAGGCGAGGCGGGAGCCTCAAAGAAACATGCCGACGTCTACGACCTGTCACTCAAAACGCTCATGGAGCACTTAGGCGAAGCCGTTCCTCCGCGATCCAGTGTGTGGGTTTTCGAAGATGCTGTATTCGGGTTGAAGAGCTCCGGGGCTGCAGGCTATAAGCGCGTCGGCATCCATGATCCCGCGGGGCGATGCGACAGAAACGACGTCATTGAAAACTCGGAGATCTTTATCGATGATTTCAGCGATGAGCTGCTCGACCGCATTATATCGTTTAGCATGTGATGCGCATGAAGGTTTTGCTTGTTGGAGGATCTCCCGAGCAATGCTCGGCCGACCTTCTATGTCGCATCGCCGATCAAGTTGATAAAGTCGTTGCAGTGGATCGGGGGCTCGACATGCTGCTAGCCTCCGGAATCGCGGTTGACCTGTTTTGCGGTGATGCAGATTCTGTTGGAGAGGAGGGCCGACGCCTGGTGAACGGAATCGGTTCTACCTCTGGCCCACTCGCCCTTTTAGAGGTCGAGCGTTATAACCCTCATAAGGACTTTACTGATTTGGACCTTGCTCTCAAGGCCATCGAGGCCAGATGGGGATTAGTCCATATAATCGCAACGTGTCTTGAAGGCGGCCTACCAGATCATTTTCTAGCCGTTATGGGCAGATTGATAAATTGGAAAGGATCAGTTGAGCTTATTCACGATGGAAGGAGGGGCCGTATTCTCAAGGCCGGGCAGGCGTGGAGTCTTGAAGGCCACCAGGGTGCTCGCTTTTCCTTTATCCCCTTGTCAGACACGTGCGAGGTCTCCGAACATCGGATGAGGTGGGAGCTCGACCACAAACAGGCGACCCTGTTATCGGACCTTGGCATTTCCAACGAGCTCGACTATCCAGACGGTTCAATAACCTGCCACAAAGGAACCATCGTCGCCTGGGTTTTTCTACGCTGAGCTTGACGGAGCCATCTTCAAATAGAAACAATAATCCCCCGGCTGCTGCTTGAATATAGCTGCCGGGGGATTTATTAGCTAGAGGCTAGGCCTTGTATTTCCTACTGATAATCGACGACGTCGATCCAGCTCAGCAGGAAGTCGGCATCCTGGTCAGCGCGGCCGCGAGAAAGCTCGGAGGCAGCGACGATGGACATCCAGCGACGAACAATCTGCATGGGCACATCGGCGCGATCGCAGTAGAGCTCGAGATAGGCCTCTGCCTGCTGCTTATCCTGAAGCGCAAAAAGCAGGTAGGTCATAGCTGCGTCGGCAGCGGGAGAGCCCTGGGTGGCGTGGGCCCAGTCGCAGACGTAGAGGTTGCCGTCCTCGCCAACAATAACGTTGGAGGGGTTGAAGTCACCATGGCACACCTGGAACTCCTTCTTCATGCCGTCAAGGCGCTCAAGAAGGTTGTAGCGGGTGGTCGCGTTGATCTGGGCCAGGCTGTTGATCATACGAGCATACTTGTCGCGCTGGCGGTTAAGAAGCGGGGCACGGAAGCCGTGAATCTCAATCTGGAGGTCGACAAACTGCTCAAGATACTCATAGAAACGGCTGGGGTCCTCTGCCATCTTCTCGGCAAGAGTGACGCCCGGAACCTTCTCGGTCATAACGGCCCAACCGTCGCCCTCGACCTCTGAAACCTCGAGAACCTTGGGGGAACGGATACCGGCCTCATTGATGCGGGCGAGGTTCAGGGCCTCGTTGAAAACATCCGATACGGGCTTGGCGGCATTGGCGACCTTGACGATCTTGTCGCCCAGGTCATAAACCTTCTTGTTACCGCGCTCGACGATCTGGGTCTTGGAATCGGGGAGAATCATATCTGCGCATCCTTTCTGGTATAGCGCCGACAGGTGGGAGCGGGAACATCAGCGTCCCCGCTCTAAACAACGGTTAAGTCCCTTAGACCTCGTAGGACTGCGGCTCACGGCCGTAGTAGGCGTCGAGGAAGAGCTCCTTGATCTCGCTCATAAGCGGGTAGCGCGGGTTGGCGCCGGTGCACTGATCGTTGAACGCCTGCTCGACCATGTCGTCAAGGGTGTCGAGGAAGTACTGCTCGTCCACGCCGTAGTCGGCGATGGTCTTCTTGACGCCGATGGCCTCCTTGAGCTCCTCAAGGGCGACAACGAAGTTCTCAAAGACCTCCTTGTCATCCTTGCCCTGGATGCCGGCGTAACGGGCGAGCTCGGCATAGTTGTGCAGTGCGTTGGGATAAGGATACTGGGAGAAGGTGCCCATCTTGACAGGAGCCTCGGCGGCGTTGTAGCGCATGACGCGGGTCAGGATGATGGCGTTCGCGATGCCGTGGGGCAGGTGATGGAAGGCGCCGAGCTTGTGGGCCATAGAGTGGTTGAGGCCCAGGAAGGCGTTAGCGAATGCCATGCCTGCCATGCAGGAGGCGTTGTGCATCTCCTCGCGGGCATGAGGATCCTTGGCGCCGTTCTCGTAAGCGGAAGGCAGGTTCTCGAACACCAGCTTAACTGCCTTCATGGAAAGGCCCTGGGTGTAGTCGGAAGCCATGATGGAGACGTAGGACTCGATGGCGTGGGTCATAACGTCGATGCCAGAAGCAGCGGTAAGACCGCGCGGGGCCGTCATTGCGTTATCGACGTCGACGATCGCCATGTTAGGCAGCAGCGCGTAGTCGGCGAGCGGCCACTTGATGCCGGTGTCCTTATCGGTGATGATCGCGAACGGCGTTACCTCGGAGCCGGTACCCGAGGAGGTCGGAACGGCGACGAAGTAAGCCTTCTTGCCCATCTCGGGGAAGGTGAAGATACGCTTGCGGATGTCCATGAAGTCCATGGCCATGTCCTCGAAGTTGCACTCGGGGTGCTCATACATCATCCACATGATCTTGCCAGCGTCCATAGCGGATCCGCCACCGACCGCGATGATGACGTCGGGCTCGAAGAGGGCCATCTGGGCGGCACCGCGGCGCGCGCACTGCAGCGAGGGGTCGGGCTCGACATCGTAGAAGCAGTCGTGAGCGATGCCCATCTCGTCCAACTTAGCCTCGATAGCACGGGTATTGCCGTTCTTGAAGAGGAACTGGTCGGTAACGATGAAGGCGCGCTTCTTGCCCATGACGGTGCCAAGCTCGTCGAGTGCGACGGGGGTGGAACCCTTCTTGAAGTAGACCTTCTCGGGAGCCCTGAACCAGAGCATGTTCTCGCGGCGCTCAGCCACGGTCTTTACGTTCAGCAAGTGCTTCACCCCAACGTTCTCGGAGACGGAGTTGCCACCCCAGGAACCGCAACCCAGGGTAAGGGAGGGCTTCATACCGAAGTTGTACAGGTCGCCGATGCCGCCCTGGGAGGAGGGGGTGTTGACGACGATGCGGCAAGCCTTCATCATGTCCTCGAACAGGGCGATCTTCTCGGCCTGGGCGGGATGCACGTAGAGGGACGCGGTGTGGCCAGGGCCGCCGGCGAGGACCAGGTGCTCCGCCTTGTCCACTGCCTCCTGGAAGTTGGCGGCGTGATACATCGCCAGCACGGGGGAGAGCTTCTCGTGCGAGAACTCTTCCTTCTCGGGATCAGTGGACTCCACCTCGGCGATCAGGATCTTGGTCTTTGCGGGAACCTCGATACCGGCGAGTTCGGCAATTTTGGCGGCGGGCATACCGGGGATGCGATGGTCCAGGGCTCCGTTCTTGAACATGGCCTCGCGCAGGGCCTCCATCTCGGCGCCCTTCTTCACGAAATAGCAGCCGCGGCGAGCGAACTCGGACTTGACCTGGTCGTAGATGGTATCGATAACGGTAACGGACTGCTCGGAAGCGCAAATCATACCGTTGTCAAAGGTCTTGGAGTGGATGATGGAGTTGACAGCGAGCTTGACGTCCGCGGTGTCATCGATGACAACGGGGGTGTTGCCAGCGCCGACGCCCAGGGCGGGCTTGCCGGAGCTGTAGGCAGCCTTGACCATGCCCGGGCCGCCGGTCGCGAGGATGATATCGACGTCGCGCATAACCATATTAGTAAGGTCGATGGAGGGAACGTCGACCCAGCCGATGATCTCCTCGGGTGCGCCAGCCTTGACGGCAGCATCCAGAACCAGCTTGGCAGCGGCGATAGTGCACTTAGCAGCTGCGGGATGCGGGCTGATAATGATCGCGTTGCGAGTCTTCAAGCAGATAAGGCACTTGAAAATAGCGGTGGAGGTGGGGTTGGTGGTGGGGATGACCGCGCCAACAAGACCGATGGGCTCGGCTATCTTGGTGATGCCGTACGCCTCATCGCGCTCGATAACTCCGCATGTCTTTGTGTTCTTGTACGCGTTGTAGATGTACTCGGCGGCGTAGTGATTCTTGATCACCTTGTCCTCGAGGACTCCACGACCGGTCTCTTCTACGGCCATACGGGCCAAGGGGATGCGAGCCTTATTAGCGGCCATCGCAGCCTCATAGAAGATCTTGTCGACCTGCTCCTGAGTAAACTTAGCAAAAATCCCCTGGGCCTCGCGCATGCGTGCGAGCTTTGCCTCAAGGGATTCAACTGAGTCTACGATTTGGGGTGCAGGGTTTGCGATAGGTTTCTTTGCCATACTGCTCTCCTTAAGCGGCGGCCTTACCCAACAACTTGAATGATAGCAATTAGGAATAGGGAAGTGAACAGACTTTTGGCAGTTTTCTCTTATTGAAGCGCTCCAATGTCTAATTATTTTATATAAACAAGATGGTGAACGGGTTTATTAGTGAGCTGTCACCCTATATAAATCGGCAATTCTCCTAGTAATCTTTATTCTCATTATAGATAAGTCCTGGTTAAAGCAATTGTAAGCATATAGAAAGTTGGAGCGCTTCAATATAATTTTCTATAGCTAGTTTATTTAGAACAGGATTATCTAGAATCATTTTTTTGCCGAACGAAGAAGGGGTAACGATTAGCTGCTTTTTGGTTATATTCGGGTACTTTTTTGAAAACCTATTCAGAACGTATGTGGGGATAGCGTTCAAAGTATGGTTAGCGGGTATAGTAATGAAACGTTGTGTACTCTCGAGGAAACCGGGGACCGCCAGTGGGCCTTAGGAAAAAGATTAAAAAAGAGCTAATCGGTACATCCGATTACCCCTCAAATAAGATTTTTACGATCTCTAACTTCATTACCTTTATAAGGTTGATCTTAACGTTTGTATTTCTCTACTTATTTGTCACGGATTACAACCGTTATGTAGCGCTTGTAATCTATGCGGTCGCCGCATCTACCGATTGGCTTGACGGCCAGATAGCTAGAGCTACCAAAACTGTCAGCTGGCTGGGCAAGATGATGGATCCCATCGTTGATCGTGCCCTTCTGTTCACTGGTGTCGTCGGGCTTGTTGCGAGAGCGGAGCTTCCCTTATGGGTTTGCGCGCTCATTATCGGTCGCGATGTATATCTCGGTTTGGGCAACCTCATCGTTCGCCGATATCATAGGCGACCCATCGACGTCGTCTACACCGGCAAAGCGGCCACTGCTTTCCTTATGGCCGGCTTTTCGCTGATGTTGCTTGGCCTCCCTGTTTTGGATGGCTTGAGCTTTCTGCCCGCGTCCTTTTCCAGTTTTCCAGGTCTTAACGGCACCCCGGCGCCTATGGGAATTTTCTTCGTATACCTTGGAGTTATCTTCTCCATGATCACGGGCGTTATATACACCTACAAGGGTGTCAAGGCGATTAAGCACGCGCTTGATCACCCGGAAGATGAAGAAGCGGATTTTCTCAATCCGGAAATAATTGAGTCCGATGAGCAGGTTTCCACTGAGCACTAATCGTTCTCAGTGGGGTAGAATATCTAGTATGTAATTTCATTTTTTACTAGGGGTTTGCCATGGTAGAAACTTATAACAACATGTCCGGCATGGGCGAGGGTACCGATGCCACCTGCGTTTTTCGTATGCCTTTGGACGATGCGACCGCACCCGATCTTATGAGAAGAGTCCAAGTTAGCACTCCCGTTCTCACCATCATTAAGGGTCCCCAGACTGGCAACACCTTCGAGCTCGACGAGGTTGAAACAACCGTTGGTCGCGATCCGGCTAACAGCATCTTCCTCAACGACATGACTGTTTCTCGCGCTCATGCGAAGATTAAGCGTGGTCCCATGGGGGTCCTCATCGAAGACCTGGGCTCCCTTAACGGCACATGGGTCGATGGCGCTATCGTAAACTCCGCGCCCCTCCATGACGGTTCTTCCGTTCAGATCGGTACGTTCACGCTCATCTATCACGAGAGCACGCCGGAGCGCATTGAGACTGGTGAGTAATTTGGCTGAGCGCAGCTACCTCAGCATCGGTCAGGTCGTCAACTTGTTGCGTGGCGCCTATCCAGACCTCTCGAACTCCAAGATTCGCTTCTTGGAGGACGAGGGGCTGATAACGCCGCATCGCACTCCAAAAGGCTACCGTCAATACTCAAAAGAGGACGTTGATCGTCTCGAAGTCATTTTGCATCTACAAAAAACGCGATACATGCCGTTGAACGTAATCAAGCAGAAGCTCGAGAGCGCTACCGATTTATCCACCCTCGCCTTTGAGATCGGATTGCTTTCCGATCTCCCCATGAAGGCGCAGCCTAAGGAGAGCAAGCAGAAACTGCATCCTATAGAGGACATGCCGGATCTGCTCGGGGTTGAGATATCATTCGTTCGTTCCCTTGCTGAGAATGACCTCATCCGCATCATCAAAAGTCCGCAGAATCGCGAACTCATCGATGGTCGTGACTTCGAGATCATCCGCTACTGCGCTGAGCTTTCTCGTTTTCATATCGAGCCGCGCAACCTTCGCCAGTACGTTTCCGCAGCCAACCGCGAGTCGACCATGTTCGAGCAAGTTTTGATTGGCATGCTCGGCATGGACGATTCGGACGATGACCGCGCCGCAAAGTTGGAACGAGCTTTCAGCAAGCTTCACGATCTCACTGATGGCGTTCGCACCGCACTGCTCAAAAACAGAGTTTTCGAGTCGCTTAATGCTGTTGTGGAGGACGCCGATGTCGACACGATCGATGAGCAGCTTTCTCGCGCAGACCAGGCGGCTAAGACCCGGGCAGCTCAAAGCAATGTCGATTCCGCGAAGATAAAGCCCATCGAGGTTCCGTCTCTTAAGAACCGTGCTTCGGTTTCAAGCTCTCCTCGTTAGACGATGCTATAGGCCAGCCACAGGAAAGGTGTCCGTTCAATGTCTGATTTCAACTTCGAGTCCCTTATCGTCGATATTCCCGACTATCCCGAGCCCGGCGTCGTTTTCAAAGACATCACGCCTCTTTTCGCCGATCCGGATGGTCTCCGAGAAACCGTTGTAACCATTGCCGACCATTTTCGCGATGCTGGAATCACCAAGGTTGTCGGACCTGAAGCGCGCGGCTTCATCGTCGGCGTGCCTGTAGCCATGGAACTGGGTGCGGGCTTCATTCCTGCTCGCAAGCCTGGAAAGCTTCCTCGTGATACCTATTCGGTTAGCTATGAACTCGAATACGGTTCCGACTCGCTTGAGATTCACAAAGATGCAATCAAACCCGGCGATAGGGTTCTCATAGTCGACGATCTCATCGCAACGGGTGGCACTGCTGCAGCGACCGGTAAGCTCGTCCAACAAATCGGTGCCGAACTTGTCGGGTTTGCTTGCATTCTTGAGCTGCAGTTCCTTAATCCTCGTACGACGCTTGCTGAGTCTGGCAATCACGACGTATTCAGCCTTATCAAGGTAAGCTAGACATATTTCGCAAAACCATGTATTGATTAGAAAGGCGTCCGATAATCGGACGCCTTATTTTATAGCGTTTAAATTATCTGACACTTGCTAACCATTATTTATAAGACCTATCTAGACCTGTGTATCTCAGATAGCCCATAAGGTAGCACCTAGAAGCAAACGCAATAGCCGCACTTCTAACTAGAAGTGATTCGCGTGTCATCAACTTGGCGGAATCTTCTGATGTCTCGAACGTGGAAGTGAATGCAGCTGAAAGGGAATTGGTAACCTCAGTAACGGTGTAGTTATACGCAACATCATTGTGATAGGTAATGCGTTGAATTTTAAAGAGGTGATCTATCGCAGACATAGATAGAACCTGCTTAAAGATGCAGATAGCAACAAGCAGCGCAAGCTGATCTTTACCATATAGCTTTTTCACCGGTGGGGGAACAAGACCAGCTTTTACATAGTTGTTGACCATAGAGGGCGTTATCCAAGGACCTTCTACGCAATAAGACAGCGGCTCAAATGCCTTTTCTATATAAGAGATGACTTGTTCACGGTATAAAGGGATTTCTGGAAGATCGTCATAACGGGGCAATTTGAAGCGCTGCATATTAATAGCCGCTTCTGATCTAAGAAATGCGTCAGGAAGGAATGTGGGAATAAGATCATCTGGAGAAATTTGCTCAGATGAATCTGCCATAGGAATAACCTGGGGAGACGGCTTCATGAACAACCCCTCGTCCTTCTCTTCTAAGAATTAAGGTTACACTAAACAAGGTACTGTAAATTACTAGACCTAGTATACAAAACTACATGGAGAGCAGGAGTATAATAACTTGAACTTCATCATCTCAGAAGGGAACTGCTATGTCATGGTGCATTGCAGCAGATTCAAGCTGTAATCTTCGCGGGTACACCCCCGAGACTCCTCATTTGTCATTCCGTCTGGCGCCGCTTAAGGTAAATGTTGGCAGTATCGAGTATGTCGATGACGAGCACCTCGATGTCGACGCGCTTAACCAGGCTGTAGCTATCGAGGCATCCGCAAGTTCGAGTTCTTGTCCAAGCGTAGGGGAGTGGACTGAGATCTTTAAGTCGGCAGACAACGTTATCGCCGTAACCATAAGTTCGAATCTATCTGGTAGCTATGATGCCGCAATGATGGCTCGTAATATTGTATTAGACGAATATGCTCGAGATCACAACGGCGTTATCGCTGGTAAGAATATCTATGTTCTAAATTCACGCGCTGCCGGCGGTAAACTTGAACTCATCGTTACCCTATTAGATAGGTACCTAAGTAATAATCCTACTTTCGGCGAAACTGTTGAATACGCAAAGAAGCTCGAAGTGACTTCGCAGGTCCTTTTCTCACTTAGCAGTTATGAGAACCTGGTAAAAGCAGGTAGAATGCCACGCGTTGCCGGCGCCATTGCGAGTCGTTTAAATATCCGCATTCTCGGCACGGCAAGTTCGGAGGGAACGATTAAGCTAGTCGGTCCCTCAAGAGGCGAGAAGAAAGCGATTCGCGGTATCATAGATGCAATGGTCTCCGATGGGTATCATGGGGGCTTCATAGCGATTGATCATGTTAATAACGAGCATACGGCTGAACTTCTTAAAAGCACCCTCTTAGAGCAATGGCCAAACGCAGAAATAAAGATATTGCCTTGCGGTGGCCTTTGTTCGTACTACGCTGAAGCGAGCGGTATTATCGTTGGCTATGGATGGCTATAGTCCGCATTCAAAATAACCGTAGACCCGGCCGCCGCTCATAAAGATGCTGATAGCGGCGGCCGGGTCTATTATATAAAAAACAACTTTACATAACAGAAATGCAGAACCGTAAAATCCACGAGCGTAATGCCTGGTCAGGAGACGAGCGAAGCATCGTCATCCATGGCTGTGCCAACAGCGTGCCAACAAAATCTAAAGCAGGTCGACCGCGTTCCTCTTTTCCTCTCCGGACACGTGGGTGTAGACGGACAGCGTCGTCGACAGGTTCCTGTGGCCGGCAAGCTCTTGGACGACGCGGGGCTGGACGCCTTTCCTCGCGAGCCTCGTGATGAAGGTATGGCGAAGCTCGTGCAGGGTCCTGTCGGTCCCGTAGTCTCGCTCGCCATGGTATCTCCACCAGAGCGTGATGCTCGAGGGCTTGATCGGCGTTCCGTCCTCGCTCACGACGAGGGAGCATCCAGGACATCTGCTCTGCTGGACCTTCCTCCAATGTTCGAGCGACGCTTTCGCCCGCTTCGACAGGGGAACGGCCCTGACTCCGGCCCGCGTCTTCGTCGACCCCTTTTCGCCCGACTCGTCGACGGAACCGTCGACGATCACCTCGTCGTCCGTCAATGTCTTGTCCCATTCGAGAACCAGCGCCTCAGACCTGCGAAGGCCTGCTTCGAGGTACAGCACGATCGCGGCCTCCTGGGCGCACTTGGGCTCAGCAAGCATCCCTGCGAGCCGCTCCGCCTCCTCTTCGCTCAAGGGCCGTCGAGGCCTCGCGTCGTTCTTCGGCGACGACAGGCCGTCGAGCATCCCTCGCGGGAGCATCGCTCTTCTCTCAGCCCAGTGGACCATGCAGGTGAAGAAGCGGTGGACGGTCTGCATGGTCGAACCCGACAGCGGACGTCCTGACGCCGTGTCGCCTTCGCGAAGGGAAGCGTACGCGGCCTCGACCTTCGCGGCGTCAAGGTCCTTCAGCCTCACTTTCCCGATGTGGGCCAGGACGTTCTTCATGAGCCGCTCTTCGAGAACGAGAGTGCGCTCCGAATAGTCGCCTGACGACTTGCGCGTCCTGTGCCACAGTTCGTACAGGCCGAGGACGTCCGTCGGGGCTGCGACGGGAGCCTCCATGACCTCGGCTGTAAACTCCCTCAGCATTGCCTGCGCCTCGCGGTACGTCCCCGTGACGCACTTCGACCTTGTCCGCTGGCGCCCGTCGGCGTCGCGTCCGAGGAAGACCTTCAGCCTCCATTTGCGGCATTTCGCGCGCGGTTTGTCCTCGCGGGTTGATTTTCAACCTCAGCGAAACACTCTGAGCGAATAGCGCGTTTCCGCAGTCAGCGAGACGGGCGGGAGGCCCCGAAAGGGGCCTCCCGCCGCCGCCCCCGCTGGTGTAGGATTCGTGACGGGGCGTCGCGATAAGTCCAGAGGGCATGCTCCGCCGACCCGCCGCGCGCCCGTTCCAAACTCAGCGCGACGGGAACCGCGGTCCCGATTCGGTTGTCCCCGGAGGGCTACTCGGCCGGCGGCGCCTCGCCCCTCTCGGCGCGGGCGCGCTCCACGCACCCCGGCGTCAGCTCGAGCTCGGAGGGGTCGAGCTTCTCGATCCCGAAGGCGTCGATCAGCGCGCGGGCGTCCTCGCCGAGCGCCGCGAGGAGCATCTCGGACGGCGTCCTCCAGGCGAGCCTCCCGCGCGGCTCGGAGTTGACCCGCGACATCGCGAGCGCGGCGTCCGCGCGGTCGAGGCGGTCGAAGGAGGTCCCCCGCCCCTTGGGCAGAATCTTCCTGATCTCGACGTGGTTCTTCTCGCAGCCGCCCTTCTGGTCGGCGCGGCGCGGGTCGCAGTAGTACAGGCGCGTCTCGCCGGGAAGCTCGCCGAGCAGCGCGGCGATCGCGCCCTCGTCGGCGAACTCGGCCCCGTTGTCGGTGGCGACCGGGCGGAAGGCCCGCCGCATGCCGGCCTCGCCGAGCGCGGCGCGCACGAGCCCCAGCCCCGCGAGCACCGGGGCGCACGTGCCGTCGGGCACGGGTGTCGCCAGCTGGAAGCCCGTGGGCCTGTGGTAGAGCGTGAGCAGCCTCGCCGAGTCGCCCTTCCTCCCCTCGACGGTGTCCATCTCCCAGGCGCCGGCGCGCTCGTCCTCGGGCAGCCGCCCGAACTCGTCGTGCGACCTGCGGGGCTCGTGCCGACCGCCGGCCCCTCCCGGCGCCGGCCTCCTCCTCGGCCTGTAGCCGACCTTCCTCCTCAGCTCCATGTTGGTCATCTCGGCGTACCCGGCGTCCGCCCAGCGGTATATCGTGGACGCGGAAAGCCCCGGGTCGGGCCTCGTGGCCGCGATCTGCTCGGGCGACAGCCCGCGCCGCAGCCCGTCGCGTATCGCCTCGAGCTTGGCCGCGGCGCCGGGCTCGGTCTCGTCTATGCCGCGCCCGGATCCGGAGAGCTCGGCGTCGGCCGCGCGCTGCGCCATCCCCGCGTTGTAGAAGGCGCGCGGCCTCCGGTTGCACCCGTAGCCCCGGTGCCTGGCGCACCCGTTGCAGCACCTCGGCCACGACGCCGGGCGCGGGCGCGCCGCCGCGAGCCCCCCGTTCTCGGGCGCGGGCTCGCCGCGCAGCGCGCGTGGCGACGTCACGAACCGGTGCCTCCCCACCTCGTTGGCGACCGTCGAGGGCGCGCGGCCGAGCTCCCCGGCGATCTCGCGGCACCCCTTCCCCCTGTCGAGCATCCTCCCTATGGTCTGCCGCTCGTGTTTCGTGAGCCTCGCGTAGGACCTTTCAGATGGTTTTCTCCTCGGCATCTCGGCCTCCTCGTCGTCCGGGGCCGGCCCATCCGCCCCCCCCCCACGAGAAGGGACTATCCTCCAAACCCATCGATACGCGTTTCGCTGGGTTTGGAGGCGTTTCGATAAAGTTGGAAATCAACGGTGAGGCGCGGCGACGATTCTACGGTCGTCGTCGCCGAGATCACCGACCACGGCGCGCCTTTCGACCTCGAAGGATGGACGGCGAAGTTCGAGGCTGTCACCGATTCGGGCGAGAGCGTCCGGACTGCGTGCCGGACGGACGGAGGACGCGTCCGATTCGCGATCCCGCCGTTCTCGAAATCGGGGAGGTCCAAGGCCGCCTACGTGAGGCTGGAGAAGGACGGAGCGGTCGTGACGACGAACGACATGGAGGTGATGGTGCTGTGAACGTGGAGACGCTTGAGCTGGACCTCGGGAAGAGGCCCGGGAGCGAGCCGACGGTCTTCTGCAGGAAAGGCGAGAAAGGCGCGCTGACGCTCAGGGCGACCATCGCGGACCACGGCGCCGAGGTCGACCTCTCGGCCTTCGGCGTGTTCTTCGACTGCGTCACCCCGGACGGCCGGTTGGTCTCCGACGAGGCGACGTCGAAAGAGGGGTCGACCGCCGTCTGCACGCTCAACGAGGCGGCGATGGCGACGGCGGGCCTGTGCAAGGCGGCGTACTTCCGCCTCGTCGGGCAGGACGGGTCCGTCTCGACCACGCAGGACGTGAGAATCGCGGTGCTGCCCTCCGCTTTCGACGCCGACGGCGTCGCGGAAGCGTACGTCTCCGAGATAGAGAGGCTCCTCGAAGAGTGCCGGTCCGAGTTCGCTGCGAACGAGGCCGCGAGGCAGGAGGCTTCGGAGGCGGCGACCAAGCGGGCGAACGACGCGGCCGACCTCGTCGAGCAGGCCGTTTCGGGAAACCTCGACCCGCTCTTCGCCGGTTGGATAGACTCCAAGACGATGACGCCGGACGACGCAGACGACGCGTGGAACGGCTCCGCTGCGGCCGGCCTGCTCGCCGGGACGGACGCGATGTAGAGGTTCGCCGAGACCGCGAAGAGCGAGTTCGGGCTCGCGGACAAGGTGGACGGGGCTACGGTCGCCTTCGGGACCAAGCCCGGAGGCACCTCCGACACGCTCCACGTCCCAGCCGGCGGAATCGGCTCGACCGAGCTGTCCGACGGCGCCGTCACGGCCGGAAAGCTCGATCTCGGCTCTATCAACCTGACCGACGACCCGACGTCAAGCGGGGATGCCTCCGGATTCTGGTTCGCGACTCCGAAATGCGTTGACGAGAAGCTCAAAGCCCCAAAAGACCATCGTGTATATGGTGAGGACGTTTACGAGATAACGCAAAGCGGAGTTTATTTTAAGTCTCTTGACGTTTCAGGATATACCGTCGGCCCAGATTCGTACCACATAACGGCGAACGTAGCTCATTTCGCCGTCATAAAGATCAACGCCGTGTATGGATTGAGCTATGAAACTGCTGTGAAGGTAAACGACGAGCAAGTCTACTCGTTCAAGTCGGATGTTATCGACGCGACAGTCGCCGTGTTCTTGGACAAGGGCGATACATTGACGTTCGCACCCGTATGGGGCCCGTATGTTGACTTCCAAGAGTTGCTTATACAGGGGGTATAGATGGGAAGATTGGTGATAGAGATTCCTTCTTCTGAAAAAGTGGATTCCGCACAGGAAACCGCCACGGAAGCCAAGACAACGGCGGATACCGTGCAAGAGCAGATGAACGCCCTCACGAGCGCCTTCGAAACGGAGGTGGCTGAGAGTGCCTAACACGATTGAGACTCTTCAACAGATGTCGCTGGCCATCGCCTACATGGTGCAGAACCAAGCCGCCTTCTCGGACGAGCAAGCGCTCGCCGTGAGCGCGATATACCCGGAATGGCACGTCGGAGTGGACTACCGTCAGAAGCAGGTATGCAGATACGTGGGAGATCTTTACCGTTGCGCCCAGGCGCACACGTCGAGCGACCAGAACAATCCGACCGTCGCCAGCCTTTGGACGAAGATCGCCATTGACACCGAGACAGGATACGACGTATGGCAACAGCCGAGCGGCGCGCACAACGCCTACAACGTTGGCGACAGGGTCCTCTATCCCGACGAGAACGGGAGCGTTTACGAGAGCCTCGTTAACGGAAACACTTGGTCGCCCGACGCGTACCCTGCGGGATGGAAGCTGATTGACCGACAGAAAGCGCCTTAGGGCGCATTTTTTATGCAAGGAGGCCTATCGATAGATGACGTATGCGCCGACCATTCGGCGCACGCTCGGGCTTTGAAACAGCACGACAAGCGCCTCGACAGCCACAGCGGCGAGATAGACGACATCAAGGCCTGCGTCGTCCGGATAACCGCGCTTCTCGAAAGGCAGCAGGACGAGGCGAACAAGCAGGCCGAGGCCTACGAGAAATGGCGCGACGAGTCCGAGGCGCGGATAGCGGCGCTCGAGGCGAAGCCCGGACAGCGGTGGGAGCAGGTTCAGGGCTATCTGCTCACCTGCGTTCTCGGCCTCGTCGTCGGAATAGTAGGGGCCTATCTGGGCCTCAAGTAAGGAGGAAGAAATGGACGTAAAGAACAGGGTCAAGAACAAGGCATTCTGGCTGGCGCTCATCCCGGCCGTGCTCCTGCTCGTGCAGGTTTGCGCGGCGCCGTTCGGATACCAATGGGACTTCGCGCTCCTGAACGAGCAGCTAACTGCGATCATCAACGCGGCGTTCGCGTTGCTTGCGATACTCGGCATCGTCGTCGACCCGACCACTCCGGGCTTCGGCGACGGAAGCGCTGATGGCGGAGAGGAGCTGTGATGGCCAGCATCCAGGCGTTCGTCGACCGCATGCGCTTCTGGTGCGCCGAGGGAGACCTCGGCTACGACCAGGGCGACAGGTGGGACATCAGGGAGGGAGGAGAGTGCGACTGCTCCTCCCTCGTCATCTTCGCCCTGCAGGAGGCGGGGTTCGACACGGGAAGCGCGTCGTACACCGGGAACATGAGCGGCAACCTCACGGCGCGAGGGTGGCAGCGCATCCCGTTCACGTGGTCTCCCCAGGCGGGCGACATCCTGCTCAACGATGCGAACCATGTCGCCGTGTGGCTCGGCGACTGCCTCGCGCAGGCGTCCATCGACGAGAACGGCAACATCTCCGGCGGGCAGCCCGGAGACCAGACGGGCGGCGAGACCAACCTGCGAGGCCTGTACGACTACCCGTGGGACTGCATCCTGCGCTACGCAGGCGCCGGCGACAGGACGTCGTCTTTCGGCAGCGAGCCCACGAACGGCGGAGACTCTACGGGATGCGGCGTCGTCTACGAAGTGCACACCATCGCGCACGGGTGGCTCGGGGCGGTATCGAAGTGCGACGGCACCGAGGACGGCTATGCTGGCTACAACGGCGAGGAGGTGGACGGAGTCAGGGCGTACCGCGCTGACGGGAAGCCCCTCACGGTCCAGTCGCACGTGAAAGGCGGCGGGTGGCTCGGCGAGACCGTGTTCACGGGGTCGATGGACGGGAAGAACGACTCCGGCGACGGGTACTCCGGCGACTTCGGGCACGCCTTGGACGCGATCCGTGTCGACGGGTGCGAAGTCCGCGTCGCGTGCGGAGGCGACTATTTCGGCTGGCTGAAAGACGGCGGCACTCCCGAAGGAGACGACTTCGCAGGCGATTACGGACGAGCGATAACCGCTGTCCAGATGAGGGCATGAGGCTTAACGTTCGCGACCCCGGGCTTCGGCTCGGGGTTTTCGCGCTTTACGGCATCCTGCCGATTCAAACGGCATCGCACGGCTCTCAATAGCTTGCCGCTAAGGAACGCGGTGAGATATAGTCTTATTATGTAAAGAAAGCTGGCGCAATTTGAGGCCAGGGGATATCGAGGAAAGGGGGAACCGTGGTGGCAAGGAACCATAGAATCGCAAGACGCGTCGTTTCGGTCGCCTCGTCCGTTGCGCTCGCTCTGTCGCTCTGCCCGTTCGGGCAGGCTTTCGCGATAGAGCCGGGGGAGGGGCAGCCTTCTGAGCTGACCGACGAGGTCATTGCGGTAGACGCCAAGACGGCGTCTGAGGTATACGTGAGCAACACTGGCTCAGACGTAAACGGGAATGGCAGCGAAGAGCATCCATACGCTTCGCTTTCCAAGGCCGTTGACGAAGCACCCGACGGAGCCACCGTCTACGTGATGAGCGATCTGTCGATGAGCTCTTGTGCCAGGCTTGTAGACAAGGACTTGACCATTAAAAGCGTAGAAGGCCAGCAGTTCACCGTATCTCGTGCCTCAGACTTTAAGACGATCAGCGACAACAGGCGGAGCCACTACAACCCTGCCATGTTCGAGGTCACCATGCCGAAGTCTCCGTCCAGTCTTCGCATCGAGAACTTGATAATCGATGATTGCGGCACGCACGAGGGAAACCGATTCATCCCTGCGGAAGGAAACGGCTCCACAAACGGCGTTAACAACACCGACATTGTCCAAGACGGCATTATCTCGCTCTATAGCCTCACGGGCGCAGAAGGAGAGGTCGTGCTTGGTTCTGGTGCGGTCCTCAGGGACTTCGGAGGGATGTCCGCCGTCAACGTTTCCGGTGGCAAGCTCACCATGGAGTCAGGAAGCCTCATCAAGGACGACAAGGTCACCGACAGGGCGAAAAAAGTCGTAGAAGACTATGGCGCTGCGGGCGCCGTCTGGTGCCGAGGTGGAAGTCTCGAAATGGCTTTCGGCTCAACGATCGACGGAGTGCGCGGAAGGGCGCTCTATGTTGACAACGGCGGCAACGCCGTGGTCAACGGCGCCATTTCGGGCAGCGACTGCGACACCGATATGTGGCAAGGAACCGCAGGCGCCGCAGTTCATGTGCGCGGTGGTTCGGATGTTACCCTGGGGAGCACTGGGACGATATTCGGGATCAGCAAAGGACAGTGTGCGGAGAATGACGTACCTCGCGCCATCGAGGCTGACTCGGCGAATTTCACTGCGGATGCAGGATCCGTCATTAAACAGTGCGAAAACGTCATGGTTCTTCATGCCAGCAGCGTAGGCGACGATTACGAGCATAGAATTCAGATCGATGGAGAAATCAGCGACAATTCCTGCGGCTCCAACTCACTAGCTAGGTCCTTCTACGGCTTGATCGTAATCGGACAGTCGGGAACCATATCAGGCAACACCACCACGAGCGCCGGAGGTTTGTTGTATTCGAACAATGGCTCCCACTACATAGTTCGAGGCCAGATTACCGACAATACCGCGTCGCTATCGAGCATGCTCTACGTGGCGAACTTTTCTGGTGGAACCTCGGAGGCATCGATAGAAGAAGGCGCTCTGATATCTGGCAACAATGGCCTGGGCGTGCGTGTCAACAATGGCACTACCGTTACGATGAACGGAGGAGTCATTTCTGACAACGCCGGTGGCAACGTGCGCGTCAGCGGCAAGGCGGATTACGCGAACGCTCACTTCGTGATGAATGGCGGAACGATCTCTTCAAGTACGGCACCTTTCAACATCGAATTCACTGCAACGAACGGTGCGAAATGCGACCTGAACGGAGGCGTCGTCTCGTCTTCCTCCGATCGTCCTTCCATTTCGATAAGCGGCGGAAACGCCCAGAGCGATACAGAGAGGCTTTCGATCGCGCCCGGGGTTCTCCAGGGAAACCGCACCATCAGGTTCAATACCAGCATGCCGAATGCGACCATGGAGGTGTCTGGGCCTGTTAAGCTTGGAACAGGTCGAGACGAGTGCGAGTCTTTCGCAAAGCAGAAATTTGAGGGTCTAGACCAGGATCGCGGTTCCTTCTGGTACCAATCGGACAACGATTCCGTCTGCGTTCGGATATCGGATCTTAAGTTCGACGAGAATCAGCCGCTGTATGCCGCAATAGTTCCGACGGACGAGAACGGAAAGCCCAACGAATCCTCAGCAATCCTTTATTCCGTGTCGGCGGAGTCCGACGGCTCGTTCTCGCTTTCGCTGCCCGCCCAGAACGCCGGCGGCTACACCGTCGTCTTCCTGCAGCAGACCCCTGAATCTCCGAATCCCAAGGTCGTCACAGTTACTCCCGCCGACATCACTGTCTACGAAGGCGGGGGTGGCTACTCGGCCGTGGTTGGCGACGAAGGAACGGTGGTTTCCGAGAACTCGATGCCGCATCCCATTTTCAGGATAGCTGGCATCGAGGACACAAGCGGCCTAACGTTCGCTAACGAATCCCAGGGCAAGTCTTGGACTGCGATTTCCGACGGCGGTGGCTATTACCATTTCGAGCCTTACCAAGGTCAGGACCAGGTGCGTGTGACGTACACGAATGCGGATGGGAAGACCGTCGTCAGCGACGAATTCGACGTCTCTGCCGTCAACGAGACGTTCGCGCAGTTCTCGGTTAGTTTGTACTTGGGAGATAACAACATAGCGGACATCACCGCTTCGAAGGGCGAGGACGAATACGCTGTGGCGTTAAGCACGGGCACGCTGACCGTCCGCGCTGTGCAGTCCGACCCCGATGATGCAGTCGTCAATGTTTCGAAAACGGCCCCGTCCCAACCCCTGGCAAGCGGCACCGCCATGGCGGTCGAACCCGCAGGCACCACGTACGCTCTGAACGACACGAATGTCCTCTTGCCCGAAGGCGCCGCCCCTTCGCTGCTCTTCGACGACATCATCGACGTCGACGCCAACAGGACAGAGGCTTTGCTGACCGCGCTCAAGAAACAGGGGTCCATCGGCGACGACCCGAGCTATCAGGCCAAGTACCTCGACCTGGTCGACGCGAACAACAGCAACGCGTGGATCACGGCCTCCGCAGGCACCGACGTCTACTGGGGCTACCCCGAGGGCACCGACGAGAACACCGAGTTCGCTCTCTACCACTTCAAGGGACTCCACCGCGACGGAAGCAACTCAGGCTACGACGTGGACGACATCGCTTCTGCCGAGATCGAGCCGGTGAGAATCGACAAAACAGACCAGGGAATCAAGTTCCATGTAGATGCCGGCGGGTTCTCTCCGTTCGTTCTCACGTGGGAAACGAGCGGCGGCGGTTCGGTCACGCCTCCGCAGCCCCAGACCGTGACGCTGCACTACGAGACCAACGGCGGTCGTCCGCTCGCTGACGAAACCCATGTTCTCGGGGCGAAGGTCGACCTTAAGACCCCGCTGCGCGAAGGCTGCACCTTCGCCGGCTGGTACCTCGATGAAACCCTCACGAAGCCTGCCGAGGACCCCCTTGCCATGGACGCCGACAAGACCGTATGGGCCAAATGGGAGTCCACCGCGGTGCCGGGAGGCTTCACCTCGGATCACGTCAACTACGTCCTGGGAAGGGACACCGACCAAGGCCGCCTGATCATGCCGGAGTCGAACATCACCAGGGCGGAGGCTGCCGCCATGTTCTACCGTCTCCTTGACGAGGGAACGAGGGCTGAGTACTATCGCGAATCCTCCACCTTCCCGGACGTGGAGCCCGGCGCGTGGTACGAGCCCGCAGTGGGCACGCTCCAGGCGATGGGCATCCTGCGGGGAGACGACGGCGTCGGTACGGTCAGGCCCGACGACCCGATCACGCGCGCCGAGCTGGCCGCCATGGCCGGCAGGTTCGACGACGACGGGGAATGGCCCGACATGGAGCCGTTCGCGGACATGGACGGTCACTGGGCGGAGCGCATAGTGCTCGTCGCGGCCGAGAACGGATGGGTCCTCGGCGTCGAGGGCTCGGACAAGTTCCGTCCGGACGACCCGATCACGCGTGCGGAGACCATGGCGATCGCCAACCGGGTCCTTCAGAGGCTTCCGGAAGACGAGTCCGACCTTATCGCCGGGCGAGTGCAATGGCCTGACAACCAGGACAAGGAGAAGTGGTATTGGCTTGCGGTCGAAGAGGCCACGAACAACCATGACCACACCCTGAAGAGCGACGGGGTCCACGAGAGGTGGACGGCGCTCTTGGAGAACGAGGATTGGGGAAAGTGACCTCGGTCCGCAAAGCGAGGCCCCGCGTCAGCGGGGCCTTTTTGCATGTGCGGAACCCTGCGGGAGCGGGAACTCGACGTCCTCGACGCCGACGGCCTTCCTTCCTATCTCGCGCATGACGGCAGGCGGGATGTCCTCCACGCCGACCGCGTACGCCACAAGGAGCCTCGGGTTCACGACGCCCAGTTCCGATATCCGCCGGAAAAGCTGGCCGCAGCGGGAGCGCAGGCCCAAGAGCAGGCAGATGGCGAGACGGAGCGTGTCCTCCTCGCCTGGCGCGGAGTCCGAGGTCCTGACGTCCCAGAGCGCGCGCTTCGTCATGAAGTCGCAGCATCCGCTGTCCACGAGGTCCGTGAAACCTCCAGGGGAAAGGGGAGCGCGCGCGACGAGACGGCGTCCTTTCAGGAAGCCCGACGCCGACTCGACCATCGTCCTGACGTTGGCGAGCGTTGCGGCGTTTGGCCGCATCCTTGTGACATCTTCGGCGTGAAGCGCGATTCCGGCTTCCAAGGCGGCCTCGTACGCGCTCAGCCGGCAGGCCGAGGGGCGACCGAGGCGTCGTCAAGCCCCCTGATGTCCGCCCGGAGCCTCAGTGCGTCGTCTCTCTGGCCGACCACGAGCGCCGAGAAGACGCACTCCGAGAACGCGCCTTCGACGGTGTCGCCGGCGGTCAATGCAAGGAGGCGCCTCACGGCCGTCTCGACCACCGACGGGTGCACGTTCTCCGACGCGGCGGGGAAGAGCGGACGCGCGCCCTCGAAGCGCACGGCCTTCATGGAGCGAGGGTCGACGTACCCTCCGCGAGGTTGCCAGGCTTCCTTCGCCCTTGTCGCTGCAGATGCCATTTCCCCTCCCAACGTATCGGCAAACGAACGACACGATGTGAATCGCCTTTGGAGCAAGGGTATCATCGCGAAGGTCCAAGAGCTAGCGGCGGGCTTCCGGTTTCGTGCCAACAACGTGCCAACAAAATACGCAGCAGATTCGGCAAGCAATGTTATGCCGCGTAAAGCCATGAAGCGATTTTATTAGTCTGACCTGGTGGAATAGCATCATCGTGAAACATGGCAGAATATAGCTGTAATACACATAACTTTACATAAGATATATTATCGCGAATAGAAAAGGGAAGAAGGACTGCTTTGAGCATAGAAGCCTTCCTTCTCCCAAAGCAAACAATCAAATAGCGTTAATCCAACTGCTCCAGGTATCGGTACGCTGCCGTACCGGCAATGGCGCCGTCCGCGGCAGCAGTAATAACCTGACGAAGCTGTTTAGTGCGCATATCGCCAACGCAAAACAAGCCAGGCGTTTTCGTCATCATGGAATCATCGGTGATAACGCCGCCGTCTGAACCAAGGTCTACGTAATCCTTCACAAGATCGACCACGGGATCGTTGCCTGTAAAGACAAAGATGCCAAATGACCCCTCAGGAAGTTCCTCGACTCTAGATTCGCCGTTTGTCGTATCGATGAACTCTATACGATTAAGAAGCGTGCCGCCGGTAACCTCATTGATGGATGTGTTAAAGCGAACCGAAACGTTATCATGCTCAAGTAGCCTAGAGACCATGCCCCGAGATGCTCTAAAATGATTTTTTCGCACAACCATCGTAACGTGCTTAGCGATCTTAGCCAGAAACATCGCTTCCTCGACGGCTGAGTTTCCGCCGCCCACAACAAATAAGTCTTTTCCGCGGTAAAACATTCCGTCGCATGTTGCGCAATAAGAGATACCCCTACCGCGATAGTCATTTTCACCCTTAAAACCCGCGAGTCTGGGCCTTGCACCGGTAGCAACAATCAGCGATCGCGCATGATACGTGGCGGAGTCGGTCTCAACATCAAACTCCCCCGTTTCATCAATATGAACATTGTTCACCATTTCATAGATGGTCTGAGCACCAGCTTGTTCAGAATGCTCCTGCATTTTCATTCCAAGCTCGGCGCCAGATATCGAAGGAAACGCAGGGTAATTATCAATTGTGTCGGATGTTGCAATCTGTCCACCCGGCATACCTTGTTCGAACACGGCTGCATTGAGGCTAGCGCGGGCGGCGTAGATGCCTGCCGTATATCCAGCGGGTCCACCGCCGATAATGGCGACATCATAAGTCGACTGTTCATTCATTCATGACCTCCAATCAGTCTTTCTTTTCATACCCGTTATTAGAGACAACAAGTAGATAAGTTAATCGTAGAATGGAGAAGATTGATTTTACGCAAGGAGTGAACATGGACGAGAAGCGTGCGATGGCACCTTGGCAAAACACAGCCACGCCTGCGCCAGTCATAACAATCATGCATGCATCCGTCGGATCAGGACATAAGGCTGCAGCCAATGCGGTCGCTCAGGCGATAGACCGAATGCGCGGAACCAATAATGTTCCATCCAACGTAATCGTTGAAGTCCTCGACGTGTTAGACTTTGGACGAATTAAATTTGACGGCAACAAGACCGCGGCCTCGTTCACCGGCGCCACGCGCCCCATTTACGATATCACTTGGCGATACACGTTAACGGGACGCTTGCTTTGGGGCGGCGGCTCCGCCTGGTCACGCATTATGTTCCCAGCCTTTAATGATTATGTTCGTGAAAAGAGACCCCTCGCACTAATATGCACGCATATCACCGCGGCAAACGTAGCGGTTGGTGCTCGCATGATGACCGATATCGATTATCCCATCGTTTGCATCCCCACCGATTACGAGATAGAGGGCTTGTGGCCCCATAAAGAAGCGGATATGTTCTGCGTTGCAACGGAGTTTATGGCAGAGACGCTACGTCCCCGTAAGGTTCCGGAAGCGAATATAACCATTACCGGCATACCAGTTAGAGGAGGCTTTGAGAATGAGCCCTTCGATAGGAATGCTGTTCTTGAGCAGTTCGGACTCCCTGTAAACAAGAAAATCGTCCTCGTTCTCGCAGGAGCAAGCTTACCGCAGCCGTACGTTCGCTTTAGAATGGCGATCGAGCAGACGCTCCCCTATCTGCGACGCTTCGTTGACATGCACTTTGTCTTTCTCCCGGGCAAAGACCATGAATATGCAAGAAACCTAAAAGCTTTGTTCTCTGGAATGAAGCTAGAAAACGCCACTGTCTTGGATTATGTAAGCGATATGGCTTCTCTTATGAGGGCGTCAAACCTAGCGATACTGAAATCTGGCGGCCTCACCGTTACCGAATGCCTGTGCGCGCACCTCCCCATGCTCCTGGTTGGGAAATCATATGGGCAGGAAAAAGCCAATACGGTAATGCTGACGTCTTTTGGCGCAAGCCTCCATGCGACCACAGCACGTGAGCTTGTCCTCACGCTTGAGCGAATCCATAGGCACCCCGAAGCGCTCGATGCGCTGCTCATTGGTGCCGATGCATTGAGAAAACCGAATGCGGCAGAAGATATCGTTCGAGCGACCATGGGGCAAACGAAGATCAAAAGAAGGCGACAGAAGCACTTTCTTGAATTTTACTGGGGTGAAAAACCCGCTCACACCCGATAGATACTTGGAGGCTCCGCGCAGAGGAGCCTCCATTACAAAAGCCGACTATTTGGATCCACTTGAACCAAAGCCGCCTTCGCCTCGGTCAGTTTCATCGAGCTCATCGACCTCAAGCAAAGTCACGCTAGGAACGGCTTGGATAACAAGCTGGGCAATACGGTCACCCTTTTCGATAACGATAGGTTCATGGGGATCGAGGTTAATGGCAATGATCTTGAGTTCGCCACGATAATGCGCATCGATAAGACCGGGGGTGTTCAAAATAGAGAGGCCCTTTTTGATTGCCATACCGGAGCGAGGCTGGACGAATCCAGCGTATCCATCCGGCAGTGCGATAGCCAGTCCAGTCGGGATAAGAGCGCGCTCAAAAGGTTGAAGGACAACAGTCTCAATAGAGCGAAGATCAAGTCCTGCGTCTCCTTCATAGGCGTACGAAGGAATCTGGGCTTCTGGGGACAACTTTTTAATAGGCACCGTAATAGCAGCCATCAGCTCACCTCAACTTGTCGAGCTCGTTAAAGAATTCTTCAACATCCTTAAAATCACGATAGACAGATGCGAAGCGAATATATGCGACTTTGTCTAGGTTGGCAAGCCTCTTTAGAACCATGTCGCCGATTTCATGAGAAGAGACAGCTCTAACCGTTCTCGATCGAAGCTCTAACTCAATGTCGTCAATAAGATAGTTGAGCTGAGAAAGATCGATATCCCGTTTCGAGGTTGCTCGCATAAGACCAACCATCAGCTTGTTTCTATCAAATGGTTGAGTGGTACCGTTGCTTTTGACAACCTCTATAGGGTCCTCGCAGCGTTCGAACGTCGTAAACCTATGACCGCACGTACGACATTCGCGACGTCGTTTAATTGCGTTGGTTACTTCCTGCATGCGCGAATCAATAACCCTCGTGTTCTCTCCACCGCATTTAGGGCACCGCATAATAGCATCCTTTCAGATATACAATGCATATAGGATAACCCAGAACAGCGAAGATGCGTTGAAGCAGGATGACTACGAAGGATTGGCGACCAAAATCGTTTGACCCGGTTGGAGCATCGAGGAGTCGAGGTCGTTCCAATCTCTAATGGCGGAGACCATATCCTGAGTCGATATCCCATCGACATGGTACGCCTCAGCAAGCTCCCAGAGCGTCTCCCCCTGCTTTGCCCGTACAGACTGTAAGTTCATGGTCTCGATCAAGTCGTAAGTGGGAGCTGAAGCTGCAACTGAAATCTGATAGGTAGCCATGAACACCACGACACTCACAATAACAAAGACGGCAACACGTATTGCAGAAAGCCTACGGGAATGAATCGTACGAGGCGCACGCTTAACCATAGATGTATCGACCGCAGCGCAATCGCGCCCACCGTTGATAACAACAAGACTGTTCTCATGTTCCGGATAGACGGAAAGTGCGAGGTTTCCAGAAACGTAAGATTGCGTATTCATCGGTATCTCCCTTCGGCTCATTTAACGATTAAAGTTATATATGTTCGTCTGGACAAAAATGACTAGCACAAGAACGAGTGTTCGTTTATTATTATCTTCGAACAGTTGTTCTTGTCAAGATAAATACGAACAAATGTTTCACTATGAAGGGAGCGTTTATGGCACGCAAGATTACGAAGCGCCAGCAGCAGATCTACGATTTCATCCGCTCGTATCAGCTGGAAAAAGGGTACCCCCCTAGCGTTCGCGAGATGGCAGCCGCCGTGGGCCTGTCTTCGCCCTCAACCGTACACGCCCATCTCAGCGCCCTCGAACAGCATGGCTTGATTCGCCGTGATAAAACAAAGCCGCGCGCTCTTGAAGTATTTAACGAAGACGGAACCAACGCCCAGCTTGCCAATGTCACTGAAACTCCGAATCGTGGGACCATATCGCTGCCTCTCATTGGACGCGTAGCAGCCGGAATTCCGATTCTCGCCGAACAGAACGTTGAAGACACGTTCACGCTACCCACTGAAATAGCAACCGATTCAAGTTCGTTCATACTTGAGGTTCACGGCGACTCTATGATTAACGTGGGAATCTTCAACGGGGATTATATAGTTGTTCGCGAACAGCACAACGCCATGAACGGGGAGATCGTCGTCGCTATGATCGATGGCGAGGCGACCGTTAAGACCTTCTACAAAGAAGCGGGTAGGGTGAGGCTGCAGCCTGAAAACGATTCTATGGAGCCAATCTATGCTGTGAGCCCCACCATTCTTGGCAAGGTTGTAGCTTTGATGCGAAGGTTCTAGATGAATACCGAGTCTGACATCGACCAGCAAAAGCCCGCGGAAAGAATCGTTTTTTTCGATACGCTTCGCGGGCTGACCATAATCTCCATGGTCGCTTTCCATACCACATACGACTTGGCATATCTATATGGGATTGATTTGCCTTGGTTTACATCTAGCATATTTCAAGATATTTGGAGAGCTACAATTAGCTGGACATTCCTTATACTTGCAGGCTGGATGACCCAACACTCGCGGAACAATCTTAAAAGGGGTGCGATGTATGCCATCGCCGCATTGGTGGTGTTTCTCGTTACATCTGTCGCAAGTGTTGACACACCCGTATCCTTCGGAATTCTCTATTGCATGGCTTTTTGTACCTTAGCCTATGGAGCGGGTGCGAGATTATTCAAGAGGCTCAACCCTTTAATAGGCATAACAATCTGCGTGTCATTATTCGCGATCACCTATGGAGCTCCCAGGGGTAGCTATATGTTTGCAGGGCTGTCGTGGCTGGGCTTTCCGGGTCCGGGATTTGCTTCCGGAGATTACTACCCCCCAATCCCCTACTTCTTCCTTTATGTCGCAGGCGTGTTTTCAGCGATCGCATACCTGTCTAGAGACGTGAAAGCTTATATATATCCAAGTTGGATGAAGAGGGATTACTGCCATCCGTTAACGATTATTGGACGCCATAGCCTATTGATCTACCTACTCCACCAGCCCATCGTCCTAGCCTTGCTCACAGCTACACTGGGTTAGTGAGATAGCAGGGGCTATTCGGTAATATAGCGTTCGATCCGAGGAGCGATACGGCTGGGAACGCGAGCAATCAGCCGCACGCCCTCGCCTAGAAATTCCTCATGAACAACTTGACCTTGCTCGCGAATCAACGAAATCAGCGCAGCTTCCTTGTACGGAATCGTGGCGCTGAGCACGGTGTCGCTTGCGGATGCCTCGTTGGCAATTCGAGAGGTAAGCGAATCAATCCCCTCGCCAGTAAGCGCGGAAAAGAAGATGCTATCGGGATAGCGGGACTTGAGAATGCCAAGCTCAATGGGATCAAGAAGATCAACTTTATTGAAGACTGTAACAGATAACTTATCGCCCGCACCGATTTCAGAAAGAACGGACTCGACTGCATCCATTTGACGAATCCAGTCATCATCTGAAATATCTACAACCTTGAGAATGAGATCGGCGTTAAGAACCTCTGAGAGCGTCGATTTGAAAGCCTCAACCAACCCATGCGGAAGCTTCTGGATGAAACCGACCGTATCGGTGACGGTAATTAACCTGCCGCCCGGAAGGGCATACGCTCGAGTTGTAGGATCAAGGGTTGCAAACAGCTTATCCTGGGTGAAAACATCGGCGCCCGTAAGGCGGTTGAGTAGAGTCGACTTTCCAGCATTGGTATAACCTGCTAGGGCTACTCTGAAAGCACTTGATTCCAGTCGGTCCTTAGACTGCACTCCCCTTCGTTTCTCGACGAGCCTTAATTGCTTTCGAAGCGCGGAGATTTTATTGCGGATCAAGCGCCTGTCAACTTCAAGCTGACTTTCGCCCTGGCCGAAGCGGCTTCCGATTCCACCACGAGTCTGCTCTTTTGCAAGATGGCTCCACATACCGCGAAGCCTTGGAAGAAGGTATTGAAGCTGGGCAAGCTGAACTTGAAGGCGACCCTCGCGAGTCTTCGCATGTAAACCGAAGATATCGAGAATCAATGCGGTGCGATCGATAATCTTCACTGGTTCGCCTACGGCTTTTTCAAGATAAGACTGTTGAGATGGCGAAAGCTCATCGTCGAAGATGACGACTTCTATATCAAGGCTGTGAACCATTCGAACAAGTTCATCAACCTTGCCGGACCCAATAAATGACTTGGGGATTGGCTTGTCTAGTCGCTGCGTAAGACTTGCAACAGCTTCAGCACCTGCTGTATGAGCAAGGCGCTCGAGCTCATCAAGAGACCGATCGGTAGGCCATGAGTTGACCCTCCAGTCAACGCCAACGAGAAGGGCTCGCTCCGGGACGGGAGTCGTAGAGATGAAGCCCGGTTTTGCCATTTAGTACCCCGTTTTCTCCATGATGAAATCAGCGGCTTGATTGGTTGACAGCTGGTCCATATCCAACCAAATGGTCCTATCATCCCTCCTGCACCAAGACAGCTGCCTTTTTGCATATCGCCTTGACCTCTGCTTGATTAAAGAGACCGCATCTGCAAGAGAGCAGATCCCCTCGAGATAATCAATGATCTCCTTATAGCCAATGGCCTGCCTGCTTGTGATCGCATCAGCGGCACCAGAAGCGACGAGGCCTTTTACCTCATCAAGAAGGCCCTGATGCATCATGATATCAACGCGATCATCGATTCTCTTGTACAGACGATCTCTATCCATAGTGAGAGCGAAGCTAACGTAATCATAGTGAGCGCGGGGCGTGGAGAATCCGGCCTTTTGATCGGCGTAGCTAATACCCTCATCGATCATTTCGAGCGCCCGGACAACCCGTCGAACATTATTGGGATGAATCTGATCGGCGCTAGCAGGATCCTTTTCACGAAGCAGGGCGTGAAGCCCTTCCGGGCCAAGCTCCTCAGCCATATGCTGATACCGCGAGCGGCGCTCGCCCTCAACCTCGCCTTTCGGAAATTCCATTTCGTCCAAAGCAGCACGAAGGTACAAACCGGTGCCACCGCAGAGAATGGCCGGCTTGCCTGCAGAAAGGAGCGAGTCAATTATCGCCCGTGCATCATGCTGATACAGGGCTGCAGAATAGCTCTCTGAAGGAGAAACGATATCCACGAGACGGAGCGGTACCCTACGCTCTGGCTCTGGTGTTTTTGCAGTACCGATATCCATGCCAACATAGACCTGCATAGCATCAGCAGAGATGACATCTGTATGCAGTCGAGAGGCGACCTCATCGGCAAGAGAACTCTTACCGGACGCAGTGGGACCCGTAATAGAGATAACGGGGATTGTCATCGAGGCCCGCCAACCAAGGAGCCGGAAAGATACCAGGTTTTAGCAACATCAACATCGACATCGACGATCTTACCGATGTAGGAATCGATGTCGGCGCCTTCGGGCAGTGGAGCATGAACGGTTTGATTCCAAGGGCTTTTACCTTGGAGCATGCAATCATCCTTCTTGGACGCGCCCTCGATGAGCGCAGGAACCGTGGTATGCAGCTGTCCTTGGTTGAATTCATGTGCCGTGGTCTCGATAACGGAGACCAAACGGTTGAAACGGTCGAGAATGACATCATGCGGCGTGGGATCATCGATCTTCGCAGCGGGCGTACCCTCGCGCTTAGAATAGATGAACGTAAAGGCCTGGGCGTAGCGAACCTCTTCAGCAAGTGAAAGGGTCTGCAAAAAGTCCTCTTCAGTTTCACCGGGGAAGCCGACGATAATATCAGTGGTCAGTGCTATGCCAGGTATCTTTTCACGGATGCTGCGAACAAGATCGATGTACTGCTCACGCGTATAGCGCCTATTCATCTCTTTAAGCACACGGGTGGAACCGGACTGAACCGCAAGATGAAGGTGAGGCATAACGGCGGGAACATCAGTCATCGCATTAATGGTCTCAGGCAAGAGATCTTTAGGATGAGAGGATGTAAAGCGTATACGCTCGATGCCGGTCTCTCCCACTGCACGGAGCAGGTCGGCAAAACGCGGCTTACCAAAAATGTCTCGTCCATAGGAATTAACGTTTTGGCCGAGCAGCGTGATTTCGCGAACGCCAGAGCGCACAAGTCCGGCGACCTCGTCAACGATCTGCTCAAACGGACGGCTCTTTTCGCGACCGCGAACATAAGGAACGATACAGTAGCTGCAGAAATTATTGCAACCAGTCATGATGGGGACCCAAGAATGGAACGCGGTGGCGCGATGCCACGGCATGCTTGTGGCTCCCTTATCTTCGATCTCCTCGCACCTAACGTGATGATCGCCATCTTCGAAGGCCTGGGCGATAAGCTCGCCCACGTGAGCGATGGAATGGGTGCCAAAGATAACGTCAACGTTGTCGAGGTTGGTGAGAAGTCCCTCGCCGTCACGCTGAGCGATGCAGCCGCCAACTGCGATAACGCGGCGACCGCTAGGAGGCTTAGGCAGGCTCTTGCAGGAAGAGCACTGTCCGTACAAACGTGTATCAGCCGCCTCGCGAACGCAACACGTCATAAAGATAACGATATCGGCATCCGAGGGCTCGCCGACCTCCAAGCACCCAAGGGAGTCGAGCAACCCGCTCACACGCTCGGAATCATGAAGGTTCATCTGGCAACCGAACGTACGGATGAAATAGGTTTTACCTGAAAGGATAGAGGAGTTCATTCTTAGCAGACCTCTTGAAAATCTTTAAGCAGCTCGGCAGCGTCCGAGCTTTGAATAGAGAGATGGTGAACGTACACAGAAAGCCTGATAGCCGTGCGCGATTCACCGTTAATGAGAATGTCGGAGAAGATGGGGGCGCAGGAGATATCGAATCCCGTAGGAATTAGGAAGCCGCGAGCTATGGCTACCGCCTTGATCGCTTGGTTGACGGCACCGGCGCCAACGCACTGCATATTGACGGGCACACCGTCTTTAACCATACCGGCGATGGCACCCGCCACGGAAGCAGGTGAAGACTTGCTCGATACCTTGAGGAATTCCATCTATGTTTCTCCAGCGTGTGTGGTGCGTTTATGCATATTATTTTAAGTATACCGCAAGCGAGCGACCTGGAAAACCGTTTACTCTTCTTTACCAAGGTCAAAGGTAACCGTGATCTTATCCTTGAGGACTCGCACCTTTGGCTCACCCAAGAGGTTGATGTAATACCGTGAAGCAAGGTCGTTAAAGTCCTTCTCCACGGCCCGAGAAAAGCTGGCGATATCATCCTTCGAAATCTTTAGCCCCCTGCGATCGCGTTCAAGATCAACTTGACGCATCAACCTCTCGCCAGGCGTGGTTCGCTCCCTTAAAAGACGAGCAGATACGCTTCTCAACGGTGCGATAGACCCCGCAAGAATACGATGGGCCGTCCTCTCGGAAATCTCGATGCCCAAAGTGGAAGCAATTTGGATGAAATCTGACGCATCAGCGGCAAAGCCTAGGCGAGATATCACCGGAAGGCCCGATTCATCGTCCATAAATAATAGGCTTGAAGCATCCAACTCGCGGCGAGCCTGGTTATAGAGCGTAGAGGCGATCTCTGTAGGCGTTCCCAAGAACACATCGCAACCACGAAGCTCTTCCAAAGCGAACTCGCAGGCGGTGCGAACGATATTGTGAGGCCCGCGCGTGCAAACGAAGACGCCCTCATCGTTCTTTTCAGCCTGGGGCCAGGTCGATTGGTCGACGCGCTCTTTAAGCGAGGAGCAATCGACTATAACGCGAAAAACGGATCCGAGACCCGGACCGGACGTGAGGACCTCTGCGGATTGAGCGTTCTGCTTAATGGAGAACAGGGCCATACCGCGACCGTGAACGCCCCACTTGTCCATCTTCATGGTCTCGAGCTTGGAGGTGACGCGGGCGTCGAATATACGCTCCCTCATGCCCATCGGGACACCGGAACCGTTGTCAAGGAAGAGGAGAGTGCGAACACCCTCCTCTTTCGATGTTGCGATATAGACCCGATCGGCTCCAGCGTCACGAGCGTTTCTGAGCATCTCGATAACGATATCCTCGACACTTTGAATGTCGTGCTTAGCTTGACGGCGCTCAGCTTCGGAAACTCGAAGCTTTACGTAGCCGTCGCCTAGGTTCTCTTCAACACGAAGATTGCCTTCTCCGGACATGGAGGCGATGAAAGCAATGAGGTCGTTAGAGTCGCTCATGTTACTTAGCGATATCCACAGCGCGGCTCTCGCGGATCACGACGACGCGAACCTGGCCGGGATACTCCATCTCTTCCTCGATCTGCTGAGCGATGTTGTGAGCCAGAACGGTCGATTCAGCATCGGAAATCTTATCAGGCTGCACCATGACATGGACCTCGCGACCAGCCTGCATAGCATATGTCCTCTCGACGCCGTCGTGGGAGTTGGCGATCTCCTCAAGCTTCTCAAGGCGCTTGATGTAGTTCTCGGCAGACTCGCGGCGAGCACCGGGACGCGACGCGGAAATTGCATCTGCAGCCTGAACAAGCACGGCAAGAACGGTGTTGGGGTCGACATCGCCGTGATGAGCCTCGATCGCGTGGACAATAACGGGCTTCTCGCCGTAGCGGCGAGCAAGATCGGCGCCGATAACGGCGTGGGGACCCTCTACGTCATGATCGATTGCCTTGCCGAGATCGTGCAGCAGGCCTGCGCGCTTGGCCACGCGAACGTCCACACCAAGCTCGGAAGCCATGATTGCGCAAAGCTCAGACACCTCGATAGAGTGCTGCAGAACGTTCTGGCCAAACGAGGTGCGATAGCGAAGGGCGCCAAGGGTCTTGACGATCTCAGGATGAAGATCGTGAATGCCGGTATCGAAGCATGCCTGCTCGCCCGCTTCGCGAACGCGCTGCTGAACCAAATCGGCAGCTTTCTGATACATCTCCTCGATGCGCGCAGGATGGATGCGACCGTCTGCGATAAGGTTCTCGAGAGCGACGCGAGCCGTCTCACGACGAACCGGATCGAAGCTGGAGAGAACAACCGTTTCAGGGGTGTCGTCGATAACCAGGTTCACACCGGAAACCTGCTCGAAGGTGCGGATATTGCGACCCTCGCGACCGATGATCCTGCCCTTGAGGTCATCGGAGGGAATGTGCACCGAGGTGACGGTGACCTCAGCGGTATGGTCGGCAGCGCAGCGCTGGATGGCAAGAGAGATGATCTCCTGAGCGGTCTTATGGCACTCGGCCTTAACCTTCTGCTCGCTATCGCGGATGATCGTTGCCGCCTCATGGGTGACCTCGCCGCGAACCTTGTCGAGAAGCTCCCTATGGGCGTCCTCGCGAGTGAGTTCAGCGATTCGCTCAAGCTCATCGGTCTGCTTCTCATACAGTTCGTTCAACTCACGAGACTTCTTCTCAATCTGGCCCTGCTGGCTGGAAAGCTGATGCTCGCGTTTATCGAGTGCCTCGTTGCGGCGATCCAGGGATTCCTCGCGCTGCATAACGCGATTCTCAAGGACGCGAAGTTCCTTCTTGCGAAGCTTCTCCTCGGCCTCTGCTGCCTGCTTATTCTGGATGATCTCTTCCTTCGCCTCGAGAAGAGCCTCTTTCTTCAACGTCTCAGCCGCTCGACGCGCATCACCCATGACCTGCTCAGCCTCTGCATGTGCAGACTGAATCTTATTTTCAGCCTCGCGAATGCTACCGGTCTTGGCGTTGCGCATGACGAGCACGGCGATACCTGCTCCTATAAGAAGGCAGACAATGCCAATGCCAATCTCCATGCTTGTACGCTCCTTTTTAGAATTTTGAATGCATCAAACTGCACGAGGCCAATGACCGCGCGCGGGACATTTGCATGGATTGAGTCCACCGCATGAAAATGAATATGAGAAATATATCAATCTCATCCTAGATGAGCGCATATCACATAACAAATGACCTAATCATCGTACGTTGATAATATACGTATGTCAATGAAGCATGGGCAGACGGTAAAGACTTCGGTGAATGAGCTGGACGAAAAACCAAAATGAAATGAATAGCAGGCAAAACTAAAGAATCACGGACTGCAAAGATCAGGAATCCCGACAAAGTCGCTGCTGAACGGCGTCTCGCGCTATTGAATACGAAAAGCCCTTAGACATAAGATGCCTTACAAGCTTTTCAAACGGTTTGTTCTCGGGTATGGACTTTCGCGCCAAGAGGGCCGCGGCTCTCTCTACATCGCTCTGTTCATCAAAAAACTCTTCCGGATACCCGGGTATCTCGGCGGGATCCACGCCCCTTCTTTGCAGCTCTTGCTCGATCTTAATCCTTCCCCATCCACGCCGCACCCGCTCATCCACAAAGTAGCTGGCAAACCTCGCATCATCGAGGTACCGGGATTGCCGGGCCTTCTCGACGGCGCTTTCAATAGAAGACGGCGAAAAGCCTTGGCCTTTAAGCTTGTCCTGGATCTCCTTTGTAGAGTGGTCACGTCTGGAAAGCACGTCTACCAAATAGGAGAATGCGACTCGCCTCTGAAGGGAATCGATGTAATCGACAGCCTCGGAGGCGGACTGGGGCAGCGCATCGAGGTCGGCTTGAAGAATTCGCCCCACCCGCATGGGGACACAAAAAGTCCTCTCAGACCCATCCATAAGGGTTAGGACGAGGCGGGAGGTAGGCTTGACCTGCTGAAAGGATGATTGGTAAACCGCCGCCTTCTCCGGAAAGAAGACGGCGGCCGAAGCGATATCGCTCAAGGGGGGCCTCACTTAGGATGGAAAACTATGCAAGCGGGCGACATTACGCCGTGGTCTGATCCACGACCTCGCCAACGGGGTCGTCTTCAAAATCAAGTCCGCACGCAACGCGTACGCGGTGCTCGATCTCATCCCGTAGATCAGGGTTGGTGCGAAGACACTCCTTCGCAGCCTCCCTACCCTGCCCCAAGCGCTCTTGTTCGTAGGTGTACCAAGAGCCCGACTTGGTTACGATATCGTACTCAACGCCCATGTCGAGAATAGAGCCCTCTTTAGATATACCCGTGCCGTACATGATGTCGAATTCAGCAGTTTTAAACGGAGCCGCAACCTTGTTCTTGACAACCTTGCAGCGAACCCTGTTGCCGATGATATCGGCGCCGTTTTTGATGCTGTCGATACGCCTGATATCGATGCGGACGGAAGAGAAGAACTTGAGCGCGCGGCCGCCGGTCGTTGTCTCGGGGTTACCGAACATGACGCCGATCTTCTCGCGAAGCTGGTTGATGAAGATGCAAGTAGTCTTTGATTTTGCGAGGGAACCGGCGAGCTTGCGCAGCGCCTGGCTCATAAGGCGTGCCTGAAGACCCACGGAGCTATCGCCGATCTCACCTTCGATTTCAGCGCGAGGAACAAGCGCTGCTACGGAGTCGATAACGATCACGTCGATAGCGCCCGAGCGAACGAGCATGTCGCAGATTTCAAGCGCCTGCTCACCCGTATCCGGCTGGGAGATAAGGACCTCATCGATGTCGACGCCGATGCGAGCGGCATACGTGGGGTCGAGCGCGTGCTCAGCGTCGATGAAGGCGACAACGCCGCCCATCGCCTGCGCTTCAGCGAGAATCTCAAGGGAGAGCGTGGTTTTACCAGAGGATTCAGGACCGTAGATCTCGATGATACGTCCGCGCGGCACTCCACCGATACCAAGAGCGGCATCGAGGGCGAGCGCTCCCGTAGGGATGGCTTCAACCTCCAGCTCCGGTCCGCCATCGCCGAATTTCATGATCGAGCCGGTTCCAAACTTCTTTTCGATTTCCTTAGTGGTCGCCTCGATCATCTTATCGCGCTCGGCGCCGGTAGTGCGCTCGTGAATTTGACGGGCAGGGCCTGTGCTCTTTGCCATCTTGACTCCTAACGAATGATTTCCTTGATAATCCTACTACGAACAGCTGTTCGTTGCAAGAAAATATCTTTATGCTAAGCAGGAGCATCTATACAGAATCGTTATCGTTAATTGCAAAAAGGAGTCTCGAAAAACGGTTAAATCTAAGCGCCGCACGTAAAACAGCCCATTCAAGTCGTAACATGCGACGCTGTAGAGGGTTTACATCACGAAAGCTCCATGGATTCGCATAGAAGCTGATCGAGCGCGAATCGGACCGCCTCGAGACGGACCTGCTGCCTGTCACCGGCAAATGAGCAGCGCCAAGCCTGATGGCCGCGCTTGGAGGCGATGCCGATGTAAACCGTGCCCGCCGGATCTTCTTCGGTGCCACCGCCGGGACCTGCGTACCCAGTGGTGCTAACCGCTATATCCGAAGCATATACCTGGCGAGAACCGGTTGCCATCTCCAAAGCGGTCTGTCGAGACACCGCGGTAAAAGAATGCAAGGTTGAAGGCGAGACCCCTAGAAGCGCTTGCTTCGCCTCATCGCAATATGTAACGGCGCCGCCTTTGAGACAAGCGGATGCCCCGGAAACATCGGCGATGTGAGCAGCGACCAGACCTGCGGTGCAAGACTCCGCCGTAGATACGGTCAAGCCCTTAGCCGCGCACGTCTCGACCAACTTTTGGCAAAGCGCGTAAATATCTTGTTCAAGCTCCATGCGCTACACCCTAAACACAATCTTGCGGCAGTTCCAAAAGTACTGCGCACCGGAAACCACCGTGAGCACAACGGCGGCCGCCATGAAAACATGGCATACGGTCAGCAGAATGGATGCTGCATCAAGGGAATACAGCGCTATAACATCAACAAGCAAGTATCCGCAGATGGCAACCATGGTAACCGCGGTCTTCCACTTGCCCAGTTTATCTGCAGCGATCACCTCGCCGTTTGCGCTGGCGACCATGCGAAGAGCGCTGACCAGAAATTCGCGGAAGAGGATGATGAATACGATCCAGGAAGCGAGCACCCCTTGTTCGATAAAGATAAGAAGCGCGGAAAAGACGAGCAGCTTATCGGCGATGGGATCGAGGAATTTTCCAAAATCGGTAATCTCGCCACGAGAACGAGCCAAATGCCCATCGACCTTATCGGTCAAGCTCAGCACCATGTAGATCACGAATGCCGCGATCGCCTGGAACTCATAGGAGATGCCCACAATGGTAAAGGCGCCGAGGGCAAAAGCCATATACACAGGGATAAACAGGATGCGAACGCAGGTGACGATGTTCGCCGGAGTCCAAATGCTTTGCAGTTCTTTATGCTGGGATGCCATTACTATTCGCTTTCAACAACATGACCGACCAGCTCATAGCAGAAGCTGTCGGTGAACTCGACCGTTACGATGTCGCCAATGCAGGCCTCTTCGATATCAAGGTGGACAGCGCCGTCGCTGTCGGGAGCCTGGAACCAAGCATGACCGATGAACTCGGAGAAACCATCGTTCTCCTCTATACCATCGATGATGACCTCAGCGGTCTCCCCCACATGCGAGGCGGTGGCGGCGAAGCCCAGGGCCTCGGCAAGGTCCAGGGCCTTCTGGGCGCGCTCGAGCTTGACGTCCTCGTCCACCTGATCGTCCATCTCGGCGGCCCTGGTACCTTCTTCGCGAGAGTAAGCGAACACGCTGGTGTAATCAAAGGAGTTGCGATCCATGAACGCGAGCATCTGCTCCGCTTCCTCGTCGGTTTCGCCGGGGAACCCTACAAGGCTGGTAGTGCGAATGACCATGCCCGGAATCTCGGAACGCAGGCGAGCGAACAACTCGTCGAGCTGCTGCTCGGAGCCACTGCGATGCATGGACTTCAAGACGCGCTCGTTGCAGTGCTGAACCGGGATATCGATATAGGGAAGCACTTCGGGCGTGTCGCGAATCGCCGCAATAAGCTCGCCGGACATACCTTCCGGCTGAAGATAGAGAACGCGGATCCATACGTGCTGGGGACGCAGCTCCTCAGCCAGCGCAACAAGGAGCTGGGCGAGGTTTGCGGGACCATCGACCTGGTCCTTGAAATCCTTACCCCAGATACCGGTATCCTGGCCAATAAGGACGATTTCCTTAACGCCGCCGGCGACAAGCTCGCGCGCCTCCGCGATGATGCGGTCGGCAGGGCGAGAGTGATACCTACCGCGGATATACGGAATAGCGCAGAAGCTGCAAAAACGGTCGCATCCATCAGAGATCTTCACATAAGCGACGGAGCCCTCGACGGTGCGCTTGATGTTGGGAATAAAGGAGGGCATATCGCGCTCAACGCCCAGCAACTCGTCCACAACCGCAACGATACCGTCCTCTTCATCCGCACGGACAAACGCGGAGACCTCGGGCAGCTCCTGAGGCAGCTGGTCGCCGTAACGAGAGGGCACGCAACCGCACATGATGATGCGCGCAGCGCGAACACCCTCCTTGACCTCCTCGGCCAAAGCGAGCGTAGTCTCGATGCTCTCCGAGGTTGCGGAGGCAAGGAACGAGCAAGTGTTGATGATGACGGCGTCGGCGTCTTGTGCGGAATCGACTTCCTGGTAATCCGCGGCGTCAAGCAGCGCCCTCATGCGGTCGGTATCGACCTCGTTCTTGGCGCAACCAAGCGTGATGTAGAGTAGAGAACCTTTAGCCATGCTGATGCCTTATCGATAGTTGGTGAACTGAAGGGGCTGACCGTAATCCTGGTCGCGCAAAAAGCCGATAACCTGCTGCAGCGCGTCCTTGGAAGCAGAGCTCACGCGAAGCTTGTCGGCCTCGATGGTGACCTTGACTTTAAGCTTGATGTCTTTGACGTCCTTGTTGATCTTCTTAGCGGTGGGCTGGTCGATGCCCTCGATAATGCGGCCGATCACGCGCACGGTGCCGCCGGAAGCGGCCTGGGGGGCATCCCACTTGACGGACTTGATGTCAACACCGCGCTTGATGAGCTTGCTATTGAGAACGTCGATGATCTGCCTCGAGACAAAATCCGCAGGGGCGCTGATGGTGAACGTCTTGTCCGTTTTAGACAGATCGATGGTGGCGCCGGAATCCTTAAGGTCGTAGCGCTGCGTGAGTTCGCGCGCGGTTTGCTGGTAGGCGTTATCGACCTCCTGCATATCGACCTGAGACACTACATCAAAGCTTGAATCTTTAGCCATGTTGGGCTCCTTTCGTACGTAGAACCAATCGAAACGCCCTAGTCGCCGTTTGATTGGATGGTTTGCTGGCCGGTAGCGGTTTTTTGATCCGTCGCCGCCTGGGTTGCATCTTGCGTGCCGTCCGCATCTTGCGCGGTGCCATCGGCGTCCGTACCGTCCTGTGTGGAGTCAGTCTGGGGAGCGGTGATGGTAACGCGCGCGACGCCTGCGCTCTTGCTGTCATAGCGCACCTTCTCACCATTCTTGGTGATGGTGACGTCGGCGGGCTTATCGACGGTGATCTCCATCGACTGCGTGACCGTATATTCCTGCTCAAAAGGCCCAACAACGGTATCGCCGTAGACAGACTTGCCATCAAGCTTGATCTCGAGCCAAGACGTCTTGCCCTTGGCGATGCTGATCTTAACCTTGGTCTCAGTAGGCTCGTTCTGCTGGCTGGTCGTGTTGGAAGCAGCGGTAGATGAGCCATCCTGCGAGGAGGTAGTCGCGGCGTCATCGCTTCCATCGTCAGCAGAGTCATCGTCCAAATCATCATCCTTATTGGAAGAAGATGTGGAGGATTGAGACTGCGAGGTCTGCGTACTGCCCTGAGCGGACGCGTCAGACGAAGGCGCGCAACCCCTAAAGAACAGCAGGAGCAAAAGCAGCAAGATGATGATTACGGCTGAACCCAGCAGCATAAGAATCCTATTATCGGAAAACGGCAAGGGAGGCTGAGAGGACCTACCGCGCGACTGCTGGTATCGACCGGGGTTCTGCTGGCTGGGGCGCCCGGAAGCGGAGCGGTAACCGTTTTGCATGGAACCTTGGGGACGAGGTCTGCCTGCAGAGGGCGCCGACCCCCTGTAGCGGGAATCCGTAGAACGGCCGCCGCGGGACGGATACTGGTCGCCGCGAGCAGGACGAGGGCCCTGCCCATAGCGAGACTGACCGGAAGGACCGTATCCACCACCTTGCGGCAACGCGCGCTGCCTACCGCCGCGGTTTGCCTGCCCGTACCGAAGAGTGCTGGTAGACATGGGCTCATGCGGAGACACCGACTCGGAAACGTATCCCGCCTGGGGAGGCCTCTGCCCATACCGAGAGTTGGGCACGGGTCCGTTGACCATGAGGAAGCGGCCCTCAGGATTCACGTTGTGCGGACTTGCCTCGGCAACGGAATCCTGGAACCTGCCGGCTCCGGTATTGTTGACGCGCTCATACGTATGAAGCTCGTCGAAATACGCGTCAACAACGGTGCGAGGGTTCAACCCCAAAAAACGCGCGTAGCTCGAAATCATGCCCTGCGCATAGCCGCGCGGCGGCATGGAGGCAAAGTTACCGGTCTCGAAGTACTCGATAATCTGGGGACGGATCTTTATAGCGTTCGATACCTGCTGGATAGACATACCGCGCTCGCGACGGCGAGTGAGCAGCATCTCTCCAAATCGGGCGGACATCAGAACCCTCCAAACTCATCTTCGGCAGCGAGCTGCGCCTCTACGGCTTCCAGCTCGGCAAGACCCTCTGCGTCGAGCAGGACCTCACGCGGCTTAGAGCCGTCGGGCGGTCCCACAACACCTTTTTCCTCGAGCATATCCATAATACGACCAGCACGAGCATAACCCACCTTAAGGCGGCGCTGCAGGCCGGACGTGGAACCAAGCTGGGAATCAACAACTATGCGCGCGGCATCCCACAGCAAGGGATCGTCCTCAGAAGGCTCGGACGAACCCATACCGGCAGGCCCCGCGCCAGCCCCTCCAACAAGAGCCGGCGTGACGGCGGACAAGATCTCCTCATGGTAGTCGGCGGCGCTTTGCTCCTTAACAAAGCCCACGACGTCGACAATCTCCTCGTCCGAAACATAACAGCCCTGGATGCGCTTGGGCTTGCCCCAATCGACGCGGCTAAAAAGCATATCACCCTGGCCCAAGAGCTTCTCGGCACCCGTTTGGTCCAAAATGACGCGCGAGTCGATACCGGTAGCGACCGTAAGGCCGATGCGGTTGGTGATATTCGCCTTGATGAGGCCGGTAACAACGTTAGAGGAAGGACGCTGCGTAGCCACGATCATATGGATACCTGCGGCGCGACCAAGCTGCGCGATTCGGACGATGGAGGCCTCGACGTCCTTGCCCGCAACCATCATGAGGTCGGAGAGCTCGTCGATAACGATGACCAGATAGGGCATCTTGGTTGGAGGGTTGTCGTAATGGTCGAATTCGCCGGCGGCCTGCTTCTCGTTGAAGGTCGCTATCTTACGAACGCCAATGCGCTCGAAGATCTTAAGACGACGCTCCATCTCGGAAACCGCCCACTGCAGTGCGCTCGCGGCCTGCTTGGGCTCGGTCACCACGGGCACGTACAGGTGCGGCAGCCCGTCATAGGGCGCGAACTCGACGCGCTTAGGATCGATCATGATCAGGCGCACGTCTTCGGGGAACGTCCTCATGAGCAGCGACATAAGGATGGAGCTGATGACCACGGACTTACCCGAACCGGTGGTGCCGGCAATAAGCAGGTGCGGCATCTTGGCCAGGTCCGCGACCATGGGCGTACCCTCGGCATCGCGACCAAGGGCGAACTCCAAAGGACCGCCCTTGACGTAGGGCAAAATGTCGCCAAAGGAAACGTTTTGCCTGCTTCTATTGGGAATCTCGATACCAACCAGCGACGTCCCCGGAATGGGGGCGAAGATACGCACCGAATCGGTAGCAAGCGACAGGGCGATATCGTCTTCAAGGTTGGAGATACGGCTCACGCGCTCGCCCTCGCCGGGCTGCACCTTAAAGGTGGTGACCGTGGGGCCGGAGATCCATCCAACCACGCGCGAGTGAAGGCCAAACTCCTGCAGGGTGGACTGAAGAGCCGCAGCCGTCTGCTCAAGCTCTTTTTCGGAATATGAGGAGGCAGCGGCCTTGGGACTGTGCTTAAGCATGGACGAGGGCGGCAGCTGGCGCTCATCATCAGAATCGTCGACACCGCTCGCGGGCTTCACCTTGATATCTTCGGGCTTAGGCTCTGCCTTGGCTCTCCCCTGCTGCGACGACGCCTGGGCGTGCTCATCGGCATACGCATCGGCATCGCGATCGGCGGAAGTCTGCTGGGCACGGGCGGGCGAGGACTGCAGGAAATCCGGAAGCGGTCGCTTCTCGACAGACGCAGCGTCATTTGCGGCGATCCAGGGCGGCGTATCCATAGCGGGCTCGGCTGCAGAGGTTGCCTCGAGCGAATCCGTTGCGTCCGCGATGACGTCCAGGGCCTTGCCGCGCTTAGGTTTGGAAGCGGCAGCGGTTACGGCCTTAGCAAAGCGCTCTTTAGCGGGAATAAGCGTGGTCTTAGCGCTCTCGCCCTCATACTCGTCCTTCACATCGACAAAGGGATCACCATCGTCCTCATCATCATCTGGACGAGGAAGAACGGTGGTCTCGCGGTTGCCCAAAAACGTGGTCTCGGGCGCAGGGATGTCATCGAAGAGCGACTGCTGCTTGCCGGCTGCGGCAACAGGCGCGTCCTGCCGGTGCTGGAGAGCGGCGGCGGGAACGGCTTCGCCCCAAGGATTATCGTTAAGATCGACTTTGCGCTTCTGTGCAATCTGCGCCGCACGAGCTGCAGCGCCCTGCACAAACTGGCTCACAGAGAAGCCGATGATGACCATGCCGAGGATGACGCCGCCTACACAAAGCACCATTGCAATGGACTTACCAAGCGCATTTTGCAAAGCGGACGCTACGAAAGCGCCCAAATAGCCACCGCTAGAAGCGAGGTTATGGGACTCGAACATGGCAACGGTGGAAAGGTCGGTGTTGGGGACCATCAAAGACAGCGCGCTGCAGATGAAAACAAAAATAACGGCTATGCCGACGGTGGTTCGGGCGTTGACAGGAGCGCGGTCGCGCAAGAACAGCAACGCGGCCACCGCGAGCATCGCGACGGGCAACACATATGCTCCCAAGCCGAACCCAAGATGATAGAAGGAAGAGACCGCGCTGGTAACCGGTGCAGAAGCAGGGGCAACCACCGCGATCATAGAGGCGACGGCGATAACGGCAAGCACGACCCCTGCGATATCGCGATTAACAGACTCCCCCATCAAAGGAGGGACGTCCTGATACAGCTCCTCTTCATGCTTAGCGTTAGCGCGCAAGGGGCGCGGAGCCGCCGAAGCACTCCGCGCCTTTTTAGATTGATCTGACTTAGTCGTCGCAGTCCCCTTTTTGGCCTGTCCCCCGCTTCTAGCCACGCTAGACCTCCATGACAACCGGGATGATCATGGGTCGAGTATGCGTACGGTTCCAAATAAAGTTGGAAAGCGAATCGCGAACGGCCTTGCGAAGAGCGTCCGTACCGCTGCTGGTAAAGTTGAAGGAACCCTTCTCGATCATCTTCATGATCGAGTCGGAGGCATCGGAAGTGAACTCATCATCGATGGTGAACGAGACGCCGCGACCAGACACCTCGATAGCATCGATTTTCTTGCGCTTGGTCGACATGGTGGCTACGACGGTCACCATGCCGTCGTTGGCGAGCTTTTGACGGTCGCGCAAAACGATGGGGTCGGTATCACCGATGCGAAGGCCGTCAACGTAGACCACGCCGCTCTCGACGGCTCGGCCGCGCTTGACCTTACCGGCGCGCATCTCAAGGGAATCACCGTTGTCGATGACAAAGATATTGTCACGTGGAATGCCCATCTTTTCACCCAGCTTTGCGTGGGCGCGCAGATGGACCGCCTCGCCGTGAACGGGCATGAAGTAGGTGGGGCGAGCCATGGCGAGCATGAGCTTGAGCTCTTCTTGGCTGCCGTGACCGGACACATGAACCAGGCAGCGATGTTTGTCATACACGTCGCAACCAAGCTTAGCGAGGCTGTTGACAACCTGCTGAACGGCCTTCTCGTTGCCGGGAACGGGGGTGGCGGAGATAATGACGGTATCGCCATCGTGAATCGAAAGCGTCTTATGCTCACCGTTGGCCATACGGGAAAGCGCGGAGAGGGGCTCGCCCTGTGAGCCGGTGCACATGACGACAACCTTGTTCTCGGGAATGCCGTTGAGCTCGTAAGCATCGACCAGATCGTTTTCATCGATCTTAAGGTAGCCAAGCTCGCGCGCAACGCGCGTATTGGTGAGCATTGAGCGACCAGTAACTACGATTTTACGGCCACACGCCTTAGCAGCATCGCAGATCTGCTGAAGACGATGGATGTGACTGGAGAAGGACGCGACAAAAACGCGGCCCTCGGCGTTCTTGATGGCATCGTACAGCGAGTGACCGACTTCGGCCTCGGACTTGGTGAAGCCAGGGACGGTGGCATTAGTGGAGTCCGACAAAAGAAGGTCGACGCCGGACTTGCCAAACCGGGTGATCGCGGCATAGTCAGGGGTGACGCCGTCGATAGGAGTCTGATCGAGCTTGAAGTCTCCTGTATGCATAACGGTACCCTGCGGAGACTTGACAAAGATGCCGAGTGCTCCGGGGATAGAGTGCGTCATGGAAAAGAAGTCGACGGAAAGGCAGCCCAGATTTACATGGCTACCACCCTTTACCTCACGGAACTTGGGTGCGCGAATGCGGAATTCGGAAAGCTTGCCCTCGATAAAGCCTAAAGTGAGCTTGCTGGAGAAGATGGGTACCTTGTTGTTGAGGTCCTGCAGCAGGTACGGAAGAGCACCGGTATGGTCTTCATGACCATGCGTGATAATAATGCCGCGAAGCTTGTCCTCGTTCTCGAGCACGTACGTGTAATCCGGAAGCACCAAATCGATACCGGGCTGGGAGTCATCCGGAAACATAAGGCCAGCATCGACCAGCATCATATCGGGACCGCACTCGATAACGGTCATGTTCTTGCCAATGCCATCAAGGCCACCGAGGGGGATGACCTTCAGCGGCGCGGTTTTACCTTTAGTTGTTGCCATAAACGGAATGCAATCCTTTCAGATAGTCGTACAGATATATGCACGGCGAACAATCGCCGCATCAATTCATATGGGTATTATCTCTACCCAAACACAGGTTTTTAAATGATAGCAGGGAAAAGACTGCAGCGATTCACCATAACTCTTCCTTACCGAATAAACAATTGAAATCACCCAAAACAAAGTAGAAAAAAATGGCCCCGCCGAAACCAACGGGGCCACGTACTTAAAGCAAGCTGTCAGTCGAACGATTTGGCAATCGAGGATTAACCCTCATGATGGCGGCGCGGGGTGCGGCCACCATTATCACCGGGTGCGCGACGGGGACGATCGGAGCGCTCAGAGCGGTTGCGACGGGGACGATCGGAGCGCTCGTGACGCTCGCCCTCTCCACCGTCGTTACCAGATCCGGCGGGAGCCTCGGGCTTATCGATGCGGTCGAGGGAGATCTTGCCGCGTTCATCGACCTCGAGAACACGCACCTTGACCTCGTCGCCTACGTTGAGGACGTCTTCGACCTTATCGACGCGACCCTGGGCGACGCGGGAGATGTGAAGCAAACCGTCCTTACCGGGAAGCAGGGAAACGAAGGCGCCGAAGGGCTGGACGGAAACGACGCGACCGGTGTACTCCTCGCCCGGCTCGGGAACCTTGATGATAAGCTGGATGCGCTCGACGGCCTGCTCGACGGACTCGCCGGTGCCGCCGACGTAAACGGTACCGTCTTCCTGGATGTCCACGGAAGCACCGGTCTCGTCCTGGATACCGCGGATAACCTTTCCGCCGGTGCCGATGACGTCGCGAATCTTGTCGACCGGAACGGAGATGGAGACGATGCGCGGAGCGGAGGGGCGGGTCTCGGGTCGAGTCTGCGGAATGACCTGAAGCATCTTGTCCAGGATGAAGGCACGTCCAACCTTTGCCTGCTCGAGAGCGGTGCGAAGGATATCGAACGTAAGGCCCGTGGCCTTGTTGTCCATCTGCAGGGCGGTGATGCCGCGCTCGGTACCGGTAACCTTGAAGTCCATGTCGCCCAGGAAGTCCTCAAGGCCCTGGATATCGGACAGGACAACGGTCTTGCCCTCCTCCTGAATCAGGCCCATGGCGATCCCGGAAACGGGGCGCTTAATGGGTACGCCGCCGTCCATAAGCGCCAAGGTGCTCGCGCAGGTGGAAGCCATGGACGAGGAACCATTGGACTCCATAACCTCGGAAACCACGCGGATGGCGTAGGGGAACTCGTCCTCAGAGGGAAGCATGGGAAGGAGCGCGCGCTCGGCAAGGTTGCCGTGGCCGATTTCGCGGCGCTTAGGAGAGCCCATGCGGCCAACCTCTCCGGTGCAGTAAGGCGGGAAGTTGTACTGGTGCATATAGCGCTTGCCCTCGACGGGCTCGATGGTATCGAGACGCTGCCCCTCGTTGAGCATGCCCAGGGAAAGCACGGAGAGTACCTGGGTCTGACCGCGCTGGAACAGGCCGGAGCCATGAACCAGGGGCAGGTAGTTGTCTTTCACCATGATGGGGCGGATCTCGTCGGCAGCGCGACCGTCGACGCGCTCACCGGTCTCGACAACCATGGTGCGCATTGCCTGCTTCTCGAGCTTCTTGAGGTTGACGGGGATCTCGCGCTCCCACAGCAGCTGCTCGTCCTCGCTGAATTCGGCCTTGATGGCTTCCTTCAGAGCCTCGACCTTGCCGATGCGAGAGAGCTTGTCGGCGTCGCGAAGAGCGGCGGACATCTCGTCGTAGTGAGCGAAGATGCGATCGTGGACTTCCTCGTTGGGCTGATCGAGCGGATACTCCTTCACCACGATCTCGCCGTTGACGCGCTCCCACTCCTCAACGAAGTCGAGCTGGGCATCGCAGAAGGCGCCGATGGCCTCCTGGCCAAACTGCATGGCGGCGAGCATGTCCTCTTCGGAGATCTCGTCCGCGCCAGCCTCGACCATGGAGATGAAGTCGCGAGTGCCAGCGAGTTCCAGGTCCAGATCGGAGTTGTCGCGCTCCTCGTAGGTGGGATTGACGATAAACTCGCCGGTCTCGCGATCGCGACCGATGCGGACGCAAGCCAGCGGGCCCTCGAACGGAACGCCGCCCAAGGTCATAGCAAGCGAGGCACCCATGGTGCAGATGACATCGATGGGATTCACCTGATCGGCAACGAGAGAGGTAGCGACGACGTGAACCTCGTTACGGAAACCGTCAGGGAAGCTGGGGCGGATGGGGCGGTCGATCATGCGGGCGGTAAGAGTAGCCTTGTCGCTGGGACGACCTTCGCGCTTGAGATATCCGCCGGGGATGCGGCCCACGGCATACATCTTCTCGATGAAGTCGACCGTCAGGGGGAAGAAGTCGTAGTTTTTACGCTCCTTGGAAACGACGACGGTCACGTTGGCGGTGGTGTCGCCCTGCTTCACCAGCACGGAGCCGGTAGCCTGCTTGGCGAGCTCGCCGGACTCAAGCGTGTAGGTCTTGCCGTAGAGTTCGAAGGTCTTGGATACGAGAGTCATTTTTCCTCTTTCATCTCCGTACGCCACATTGCGCACGGGCGTCTTCATGTCCGAAAAACCGTTTCGGACGGGTGTCGGGGCCGCGGTCGCGGTGCCCTCACACAAGAAGGAGCGCCGTAGCGCTCCCAAATGCCATATTACTGGATGTTGTCGCGGATACCGAGCTGACCGATAAGCTCACGGTACTCGTTGATGTCGTTCTTCTTGATGTAGGAAAGAAGACGACGACGCTTACCAACGAGCATGAGCAGGCCGCGGCGGGTGTGGAAGTCCTTCTGGTGAGACTTCATGTGCTCGGTGAGCTCGCGGATGCGCTCGGTCAGGATAGCGACCTGGACCTTGGAGTTACCGGTGTCCTGTGCGTTCTTGCCGAACTGAGCGGTGAGCTCGGCCTTGCGCTCCTTGGAGATCGTCATGTTGATCACCTTTCTTCTATGGTCCATAAGGACTCTGTTCGCCCCGTACTGGGAAGCCGCCGGTGAAAGCGCGCATCCAAGGTCGGGGTACCAACAGCTCGATATAGTACCACAACCAACGCATCAACGCAGGATGAACACAAGACACCCTATCTGCCCAGCAGGAACTCCATCGCCCGCAGCCTCGCATCAAGATGGGTGGCGGCCCAGGCATGGGACAGGGCGAGCAATAGGTTGGACGTACCCGTATCGACATGCTGAAGCACCAGCTCGTCAAAGGTGAGCGGCAGCAACGCCCTCAGCCAGTTAACGGCCTCCGCATCCACCGCCTCGGCCCCCGCGACGCTGGACGCGCACGAGGAACATAGAAGGCCTCCAGCGGAGGCGGAGAAAAACGCCAACGCCGGATCCCCGCAGGCAACGCAGGACGATAAATCCGGGCGATAACCAACGTGGCTCAAAAGCTTGAAAACGTACGCGGCGACCAAAAGGTCCATATGCGGACAATCACCCTGTAAAGAGCCCAAAACACGAAGAGCCTTCGCACTGATGCTGAAGACGAAGGAATCCGTGGCATCCTCAAAACAACATAGCGAGGCCACCTCCGCGATAACAGAGGCGCGCTGCATGGCCTCATATGTGGGGGCGGCGCCCATCGGGGCCCCCACAAGGTCTGCCTGCGAGACTACGTCGAGCGACCGCCCCTTAGCAAGCAGCAGGTCGACCGTGCAGAACAACTCGCAACGAGCAGCCAGGCGGCTTCCCGGCTTTCTCGCGCCTTTCGCAACCGCCCTGATCTCGCGTCCATCTCGCGCTAGCAGCGTAAGGATAAGATCGGTCTCCTTGAGCTTGGTCTTATCCAAAACGATGGCGCAGGTTCTATAAGTTCTCGAGCCCGCCATACCGCGCACGCGCCCCTGCTACTCGTCCGCGGAATAGCCAAATCGCCTAATCTGGCCCTGGTCCTCACGCCAGCCCTGCTTAACCTTAACATCAAGCTCAAGGTAGACGCGGGTGTCGAAAATGCGCTCCAAGTCGCGTCGCGCCTCGATACCTATCCTCTTGATCATCTCGCCGCGCTTGCCAATGAGAATGCCCTTCTGGCCCTCGCGCTCAACGTAGATGGTGGCATGAAGCTTCAACAGGTCGCGCTTGTACTCAAAACCGTCGCACAGAACGCCCACGGCATGGGGAATCTCCTCGCGCGTGTGAAGGAGGACCTTTTCGCGCACAAATTCGGAAACAAGCGTCTCATCGGAAGCATCGACGCCCATGTCGTCGGGGAACCATTTGGGTCCCTCGGGAAGATAGCTAGCCACAACGGAGACAAACGCCTCCACGTTGAACCCTTCGGTGGACGAGACAACGAGCTCCTCGTCGAAATCGACAAGCTTCCTCGCCTCTTCAAGCTGAGAGGTCACCTGTTGGGGATTGGCGATATCGGCTTTGGTAAGGACGAGAATCTTTGTAGCCCTGGACGCCGCAACATGCTCTGCGACCCAGGCGTCTCCCCTGCCGATGGGCTTGGTGGCGTCGACCAGAAATGCCACGACGTCCACGTCGCCAATCTCGGAAAGCGCGCTCTTGTTAAGCTCGGAGCCAAGCGAGTCCTTAGGCTTGTGCAGGCCCGGTGTATCGACGATGACGATCTGGCAGCCCTCGCGATTGATCACGGCCCTCATGCGGCGACGCGTAGTCTGCGCGACGGGTGATGTGATGGCGACCTTCTGGCCGAAGCATGCGTTGAGCAAAGTGGATTTACCAGCGTTGGGACGCCCCACAAGAGCCACGAAGCCGCTGCGGAACCCCTCCGGTACGCCGGAAGCGGTAGCATCGAAGCCGCCTTCAGCCTTGGCGAGCATCGCATCGAGCTCATCATCGTCCAGCTCTGCAAAGGGATCGAAATCCTGCTCGACATCGAAAAGGTCGCCGTCCGCGTCCTCTAGCAGGCTGCGGTCATCGACGTCATTGAGAGCGCTATGTGAATTGATAGATTGGTCGCTCATGGCAACTCCTTCTTAAATAACACCGAGGGCGTGGGAAAAGACGATGACGCCCACAACCGCAGCCGTGAGCGAGAGAACGTAAACGCTGGCCGCAGCGATATCCTTCGCACGCTTTGCCAGGGGATGAAGTTCTTGCGTAGCGAGGTCGACGATCGCTTCCATTGCGGTGTTGCAAAGCTCAGCAAAGATGACAAGTCCGCAGCAAATGACGATGAGGCACCAAGAGACGGGGTCGAGCCCCACCGCAATGCCGGCAACAACGGTGACCACCCCCAGGACAAGCATCACGTTGATGTTTCTCTCGGTTCTGATCGCCGTGAAGAGACCTTCGATGGCATAGCGAAATGACTGGACAAAAGTGGGATGGTCCCTATCCGAACCGGGTATCATGGCGGCTCCTAATCATCCAGATGGCTGGTGGTTGGACCGATTACAATCGATTGGGGGTCGATGCCGCGCACTTGAGCAAGACTGCGCAGAATCACAAGCTCTCGATCCTCCATACGCATCGCATCATCGGGGTCGATGTGGTCGTACCCAAGCAGATGCAGCATGCCATGGACCAGCATAAGGCGGAACTCATCGGCAGGCGTGGTGTTGAAGTCGGGCGCCTGCGCGGCGATGACGGCGGGACATAAAATGACATCGCCCAGCTCGACCACTTCACCATCGGGAACCTCGTCGCCAAACGGCGAGTCGCACTCAAAAGAAAGCACGTCGGTGGGGGCGTCGATCTGGCGCCACATGGCGTTCAGGGACTGGATCTCATCCTCGTCCACAATGGAGACGGAAACGCTGCATTCACGCTCCACCGCTTCAGCAGACAGGACCGCTTGGATGACCTGGACTATTTCATCTGCGTCGATGGGAACCTGGATGCCCCCGTCGTTACTAATGAGCACGCTCATGGCGCTCCCCTTTCTTCGCGCGCGCCCGCGCGTCGCGAGCGGTCTCGAATGCGTCATATGCCTCGACGATCCGACCAACCAGCTGGTGACGGACGACATCGGACCTTCCCAAATGGATAAAGCTGACGTCTGCGACGTCCGCCAGAATATCCTCGATGTCGGTGAGCCCGCCACGCTTGATGGGAAGGTCTCGCTGGGTGGCATCACCGGTGATAATAAACTTCGAATTAAAGCCCAGGCGCGTCAGGAACATCTTCATCTGCTCGGGCGTGGTGTTTTGGGCCTCGTCAAGTAAAACGAAGGCGTCGTTCAAGGTGCGCCCCCTCATATACGCAAGCGGCGCGATCTCGATGGTTCCGCGCTCGATGTATTCATTGGCGCGCTCCATATCAGTAAGGTCGAACAACGCATCGAATAACGGACGAATATAGGGGTCGATCTTCTCCTGCAGCGTACCGGGAAGAAAGCCAAGGCTCTCTCCGGCCTCGACGACCGGCCTGGTGAGGACGATACGGCTGACCTCGCGACGCTTGAGCGCGGCGATCGCCATAGCCATGGCAAGATAGGTTTTACCCGTACCCGCAGGCCCCAGGCAAAACGTGACCGTATTGGACCGGATGGCGTCTATATACGCTTTCTGGCCGGCGGTTTTAGGACGAATGGCGCGACCGCGATACGTAAGGATGATATCGTCAGCAAAACCCGCACCGGCGAAATCTTGATGACGAAGGGCCTCCATGATGCGATCGGCGTCATCGCTAGATGGCACCTGACCGGCAGATGCCATCTTGATGAGCTGGGTAAACAGGCGCGTAAGCTTTTCGACCTCATCTGGAGAGCCTGAAAGCTGGATGGAGTCACCCCTCACCAACGCCTCGCCGCACTTCATAGCGTCTACCGCGCGCAGGATGCAATCCCCCGCGCCGGTAACCAAAGCAGGGTCGATACCCTGGGGAATGGTAAGGCGAACCTTTGCGGCATCCATATTGGTGCTCCTAGCTCTGATAATCTACAAGACGGGCATGTAGGTATCCGTCATCATCGAGGCTCACGATGCGGACAGGGGCGATTGCTCCTCGCATACCCGCCGGAGCGTCCTCGATAATGACCTTGTGAAACGACCCCAGCGTTCCCTTGTCCTCGTACTCGAAGACGGCGTTTTCAACCGAACCGATGCGCGACGCGGCATCTTGCCGCGCCATCTGCTCGGCCAGGCGCCTCACCCGGGCGGAACGCGCGGCCATAACCTTGGGGTCGACCTGGTTGGGCGCCGTGGCGGCCGGGGTACCGGGCCGTTTGCTGTATCGAAAGACGTGCATCCTCGAGAACCCTATCTTGCGACATGCCTCCAGCGTGCGAGCGAACTCCTCGTCCGTCTCACCTGGGAAGCCAACGATGAGGTCGCAGGAAATCGAGACAGAGGGCAAGATGTCGCGAATAGCATCCACGTTCGCAAGCAACGTCTCAGCAGAATATGGCCGTCCCATACGCCTCAAGGTTTGCGTGCAGCCAGACTGAATGGGAAGGTGTAAAAAGGGCGCCACACGGACCTGATTGCAAGACATAACGCGCACTAGGTCCAAATCGACGTCCATAGGCTCTATGGACGAGAGGCGGACCTGGGGAATTTCGGTTTGGTCGAGTATCTCTTGGAGCAGGCGCGCGATACCGACAACCGTACCGTCAGCCAGTTCATAACGGTAGGCGCCAAGGTTGACACCGGTAAGGACCACTTCGGGCACCCCGGCGAGCTCAGCGGAGCGAACATCGCGTATCACGCTGTCTAGGGGAACGGAACGCTCGGGCCCTCTCGCTTTCCACACAATACAATACGTGCAACGGTGGTTACATCCGTCCTGTATCTTGATTCCATAGCGAGAACGTCCCAATAGATCAGAGATGGCATGGGGGTCCTCGTCCACATGGGCCTCACCAGAGGAGACCGAAAGCATGGTCGAAGACTCGCGGTCATCGAGGTGCCGGCCCTCTGATGAATCCGCCACGCGTCCGATAGCGTGCAGAGCTCGCGAAACCACATCCGCCTTTGAAGGCTCGGCGATCACGCGATCAGAAATAGAAGTGAGCTCCCCGGGGTTGAGGTTAACAACGCATCCGGTAACGATAACAATGGGCTCCAAAGGACGTCCGGCCGCCTTGCGAACGGCTTTACGCGTCTTGGCCTCCGCTTCGCCGGTGACGGCGCAGGTGTTGATCACGATCAGCTGCGCTTCATCCTCATCCACAAGCTCGAAACCGTGCGAGATGAGACCGACGGCGATTTTATCGGATTCCACCCGGTTGACGCGGCATCCAAGATTGATAACGGAAGCAGTGGTTTTACGCACGTTGCCCGCCTAATCAAGGATGTCATCGATGGCGTCGCGAATTCGATCGCCCACCGTCTTGTGCTGCTTCTCGTAATCCTCGCCCACCGCGTCCTCGTAGCGCTCCAGCGCCTGGCGCGCCTCAGAAGAAAGGTGCTCGGGAATATGGACGAGGACGCGCGCCACCAGCCTGCCGCGACCAGACCTGCCCATGCGGGGCATGCCGTAGCCCTCGACGGGGATAGCGGTGCCATACTGCGTGCCGGCGGGAACCTTGACCTCGATCTTCTCGTCCGGAAGAATGCCGTCTACGGTGACCGAGCAACCAAGCGCGGCCTGAACCATGGAGACGGTCACATCGGTATAGAGGTCGTCTCCACCTCGCTGGAAACGCTCATTGTCAGAAACCTGAACCGTGACGATGAGATTGCCGGACTCCGCGCCGCGATAGCCCGCCTCGCCGTACCCGGAGACGCGCAACTGCCTGCCCGTTGCCACGCCAGCAGGAATCTGCACGTCAAGCTTCTCATGAGTGGGCGTACGACCTTGGCCGTTGCACATCTCGCAGGGATGATCGATAACGGTGCCCTCTCCCTGGCAATCCGGACAGGGTGCCGTAGACTGAACATCGCCAAAAATGGAGCGTTGGTAAGTTGTTACATAACCCGTTCCATGACAATGGTCGCACTGCTTCTCCTGGGCGCCCTCGGACAGGCCGGAACCGTTGCAGTCCTCACACGGAGCCAGACGATCGTAGCTGATGGTCTTGGTGCAACCAGTCGCCGCCTCTTCAAGAGAGATAGTGAGGTTGATGGCCATGTCACGGCCCTGGCGACGAGCCTGACGATTGCGCGCGGACCCACCGGAGCGCCCGCCGCCAAAGAAAGACGAGAAGATGTCATCGACGCCCATACCGCCAAAGATGTCGGAGAAGTCGACGTAACCGCTTCCCATACCCGGACCGTCAGCCGTGCCAAAACGATCGTAGTTGGCGCGCTTCTGTTCATCGGACAAAACGGAATATGCCTCGTTTACCTCTTTAAAAAGCTCCTCGGCATTAGGGTCATCTGAAACATCAGGATGCACCTCACGCGCTTTCTTCAGGAATGCCCGCTTAATAGCACGCTGATCAGCATCGCGATCGACGCCAAGAACCTCGTAATAATCTCTCTTCTCCGCCACGAGAAAGAACCTCCCGATCTAAGCGGGTGCGACCCGCCGTCATTTTCCGCTTGTCATTATGCCCCGTACATCAGCGGGCTAACCATCACATCATTCTATAAGGGCTGAGAAATAACCCGTTGGTGCAGCTGGTAAACCAAACCATGATGAGGGCGAAGAACAGGCCGTTGACCGCGCCGTTAAGAAGCTGGGAAAGACCGCGCTTCCACCACAGGGAGGGCCTATGCAGAGCATCGTCCGACGCGATCATGCCTATGCCCATAACAAGCGGAACCAGACAAATGAGCGCAAACAACGAAAAGACGCCCGTAAACGCAGAGAACAGCAGGAACGGCAGCATCACGCCAACCGTGTAGAACCCGTTGGCCGCGCGCCCCTCAAGGCGCTCCGAAGAGACGCGCGCTCTACCAACCAGGTCGCCGCCAGCGGCACCGTTGGTTCCCGCATGGCCCATACCCTTGATGCGCACCACGTCGCCGTCATGCGTTCCCGCCGGGAACTCGATAACGGCCTCGGAAGTCACCGCGGTGCGGCCCGAACCCCCGCACTGCGGACAGGGATCGGCGACAACTCGACCCGAACCCGCGCATTCGGGGCAGACCATCTTGAGTACGCCCATACCAAAAAGGGATGCCATATCCACGTCGATCGAGCCGGTTCCGCCACACGTGGGGCACGTTTTAGCATGGTCGGTCGAGACCGAGCCGGAGCCATGGCAATGCGAGCAGCTCTCGTACCTGCGATAGGTAACGGCCCTTTTAGCCCCCTCTTTAGCCTGAGCCGCAGTAAGGTCGACCTCGACCACCACGTTAGCGCCTTCCTCGGGGTTATAGGCAGAGGCAGCCCGCCTAGACTGGCCAAAGCCGGCGTCAAAGGGAAATCCACCAAACGGAAAGCCGCCAAAACCCCCGCCATATGAGCCGGCGGATGAACCGGGCTGCGACGGGGCCCCGGCAAAGGGAGAGCCGGAACGCATGGCATCGTAGCGTGCGCGCTTGGCGTCATCGGAAAGCACGGCATACGCCTCTGACACCTCTTTGAAGCGCTCCTCGGCATCGGGCGCCTTATTGATGTCGGGATGAAGCTTGCGGGCCTTTTGCTGGAAAGCCTTTTGGATATCTTTCGCCGAAGCATCCTTGGGGACGCCCAAAATGGCGTAGTAATCTTTTTCGTTCATTGTCGCCATATGGGGCAACGACCTCCTGTGCGAAAGCGAATAGGTTTTTGTAAGTATATGTGATGGTGCTGACAAGATTATTTGATGCACCGCAAACCCATCAATGGGCTATAAGACGCACCGTCAACAGAAGCGAGCGTCCTTGTGCAGGTCCCACAGCATGCCGTACAACTGGTTGCCCATAAGCCAGCCCTGCCTGGTTGGCATAGCGCATGGCCCCGACCGCGAAACATCGCAAGACAGCGCCGCCTCAAGCGAATCCCAAGAATCGCTCAAGCTCAGTAAACCCAAGTCTACGGCCTCTTTCAAAGTTCCCAAGAGGCGCGAAGGGGGGATCACCGCGGCCGCACGGCGCAGCAAGTCATACGAGATGCCCCGACTCATCCGAGCGCCCAGCATAAGGTCTTCAGCAAGCGCCTCGCAAGAAGAGAGCGTCTCGACGTCAAAGGCGGTACCCTCATCATCAAGCTGGACTATGCGGATCCTCGAAGCGCCGCTGGGAACGTCGAGCGCATCGAACAGCTTGGCACACGCCCCGTAATCTTTGGACGAGAGCATCGAGGCGGCAGACCTCCCCAATCCCAGATAGCTCTTCCCCGTCCAGTAGGCGATGTTATGGCGGCATTCTTTACCGGCGCGCGCATAGCTCGCAACCTCATATCGCTCAAGCCCGCGGCCCGTCAACACGGACCTCGCCACGTCCATCATCTCCGCTTGAAGGTCCTCATCGGGTTCAGCAACCCTACCGGCTTCGATCGCCCGGCTCAGCGGCGTGCCGTCCTCGATCATAAGGGGATAGACGGAGACGTGGTCGGTCTCGAGCGCGCACGCTCGATCAAGCGTCTTTTCCCACGACGCCATGGTCTGACCCGATAGACCGCAGATAAGGTCGACAGACGTGGAGAACCCGCATGACCGGGCGAGACCTACGGCGCGCTCCGCCTGGGAAGATGAATGAATTCTGCCAAGCAGCGCGAGCTCATCATCGTCCAAAGACTGCACGCCAAGAGAAACCCTGGTAACTCCGGCATGAGCCAGAGCGAATGCGAGCTCGGGAGTAAAGGACTCGGGATTAGCCTCACAGGTAAACTCAACAGGATTGCAATAGCCGCGGATTTCGCGGACGATGTCCACCAGGCGCTCGCCCAAAACGGTGGGGGTGCCGCCGCCTATATAGACCGTCTCCACTCGCTCTAGGACTCCTGCCCGATCCGCATCACGCAGCCGGCGCAAGAGCTTTTGGACATATGCGTCGCCTTGGGAGAGCAACTGGCTGCCGCACGCCGCCTTGGTATCGAAGTCGCAATACGTGCAGCGGGCATGGCAAAACGGGATATGGATGTAGAGGGACTCGACGGACATGGCTAGATAAAGGGGTCGTGCGGAATGGGGAGGCCCTTGCCAGCCAGCTCCTCACAGCATGCGAGGTCGCGCTCGATGGCGTCCGCAAGGTCGAGAAACTCTTCAGTAGTGGAATAGCGAACCGACCTTCCGCGCCAGAACGCCGCATGGGGAATCCCCTTGAGATACCACGTGGCAAACGTACGCGCCTTAGCCATGTGGCCGCCCAACGAGTCAAGAAGCTCTACATGCTCACGAAGAGCGGCAAGGCGCTCGTAAGCATCGTGGACTGGCAGCGGCGATCCAGCGCTCAGGGCGGCGGCGTCTTGGAAGATCCACGGGTTGCCATAGGTGCCGCGGGCGATAAACACTGCGCTGGCAGCCGTCTGGGCGAGCATGTTCGCTGCGTCCTGAGCGCAAAAGACGTCCCCCGTTCCAATAACGGGGATGGAGACGCGGTCTGCCACGGCATCGATTACCGACCAGTCTGCAGATCCAGAGTAAAGCTGTCCCGCCGACCTTCCATGCACGGCCACTGCGGAGGCGCCGGCTTGCTCCATACGGGCAGCAAAATCTGGCGCCAAAAGCTTTCCGGACTTAAAATCCTTACGGATCTTCACCGTCACCGGCACGCTGCAGTTGGAGACGCAGGCGGCAACGATTTTCTCGGCGAGCTCAGGTTGCTCGAGAAGCGCCGAGCCCTCGCCCTTTGTAATCACCTTTCGCGCGGGGCATGCCATGTTGATGTCTATGGCGTCGAGCTTAGACCCCACGCGCTCGCTCACCGCACGAGCGGCGCCAGCGAACTGCTCCGGTTTGGAGCCAAACAGCTGCACGCAAATCTGGGACTCCTCGTCTTGAGGAAGAACCAGGTCCCATGTCTTTTCGCTAGCATATGCCAACCCCGCGACGCTCACCATCTCGCTATATGCCATAGAGGCGCCACGGCGCCTGCACATGATTCTATAAGCGGCATCGGTCACGCCAGCCATGGGAGCCAGCAGATATGGATGAGCGCTAAACCGCTTCTTCAAAACGTCGGCATTGTCCATGAGGCAGATAACCTACTCGTCAACCTTGAGAATAGCCATGAAGGCCTCTTGCGGAACCTCGACGGAACCAATCGCCTTCATGCGCTTCTTTCCCTCTTTCTGCTTTTCCAAAAGCTTGCGCTTACGCGAGATATCGCCGCCGTAGCACTTGGCGAGCACGTCTTTACGGCGCGCCTTCACCGTCGAGCGGGAGATGATCTTGTTACCGATAGCGCCCTGGATGGGAACTTCGAAGAGCTGCCTGGGGATGATCTCCTTCAGCTTATCGCACAAGCCACGCGCCAGCGCATACGCCTTGTCTTTGTGGACGATGAAGGACAATGCGTCCACCTCGTCACCGGAAAGCAGGATATCGAGTTTCACCAGATCGCTCGCACGATAGTCGGAGAACTCGTAATCAAGCGACGCATAGCCCTTTGTACGGCTCTTGAGCTGGTCGAAGAAATCGAGGATGAGCTCAGCCAAGGGCATGTCGAACCGCATCTCAACGGATTTCTGAGAGAGATGGATCATGTCGGTGGTGATACCGCGATGCTCGATAGCGAGCTGCATGACCGCTCCCGTATACTCCGGAGGAACGATAATCTTGGCTTTGAGGTAGGGCTCCTCGATGCGATCGATGCGCGTTGCGTCGGGAAGGTCCTGCGGACTGCGAACCTCGACCATGGTGCCATCGGTCTTATACACGTGGTAGTCCACCGAAGGGCTGGTGGCTATCAAGGCAAGACCGAACTCGCGCTCGAGGCGCTCCTTGACAACCTCCATATGGAGCAGTCCCAAAAATCCCACGCGGAAACCGAAGCCCAACGCTACGGATGTCTCAGGGGTCCACGTAAGCGACGGATCGTTGACGTGGAGCTTGTCGAGAGCGTCGCGCAGATTCTCGTAATCCTTGTTATCGATGGGGAATATGCCGGTATAGACCATGGGCTTGGCCTCGCGGTAGCCGGGTAGGGGCGCATCGCATGGCTCATCGCGCATGGTAAGGGTATCGCCCACATGGACGGCCTCGGGATCTTTCAGGCCGGTGACTACGAAACCGACCTCGCCGACGCCGATAGATTCAACAAGGGCCTCAGCAGGATGCTTGACGCCAACGCCATCGACGAGGAAGTCCTCGCCGCCCTGCATCATGCGCAAGATATCGCCTTTTTTGATAGAACCGTCGAACACGCGAACCGTTGCCACCACGCCGCGATACTCGTCGAAATACGAATCGAGAATGAGCGCCTTCAAGGGAGCCGACGGATCGCCCTTGGGAGGAGAGACGAGAAATACGATTGCCTCGAGTAGGTCATGGATGCCCTCGCCCGTCTTGCCGGAAACGCATACCGCGTCATCCGCCGGAATGGCGAGCTCGTCTTCGATCTCCGTCTTGACCTCGTCCGGGTGCGCAGAGGGAAGGTCGATCTTGTTGATGGCAGGAACGATATCCAGATCGGCGTTCATCGCCAGGTTGGCATTCGATACGGTCTGCGCCTCGACGCCCTGCGTCGCGTCCACGACCAGAACGGCGCCTTCGCAGGCGGCAAGGGAACGCGAGACCTCGTAGGTGAAGTCTACGTGGCCGGGGGTGTCGATAAGGTTAAACTGGTAAGTCTCGCCATCATCGGCGTCATACATGACGCGCACGGCGTTGCTTTTAATAGTGATGCCGCGCTCGCGTTCGATATCCATGGTATCGAGCAGCTGCGATGCCATATCGCGTTCGTCTACGGTTCGGGTGAGTTCAAGAATTCGGTCGCTGATAGTCGACTTGCCGTGGTCGATATGAGCGATAATCGAGAAATTCCTGATATGTGAGGTATCTATAGTATTCATGCGAGTTATGATACCGCATGATTCGCCCCTAGCGCGAGAGCCAAAACGTGCAGAAACAGCGGAGATTCACGTGTAATCCACAGGGTTACCCCTTCACCTCTGCATGGGCGAGTGCTATACTCACTTGACTGTATGACCTCAACCGTGTCTCAGAGGCCGGATAGTCAGGCTTTTTTAGAAGAACTCGAAAGGAAAACTACAAGTGGCAAACATCAAGTCTCAGAAGAAGCGCATCCGCACCAATGAGATCGCTCGCGTTCGCAACAAGGCGATTCGCTCCGAGCTCAAGACCCTCGTCAAGCACGTCCGCGCCGCCGTCGAGGCTGGCGATAAGGAGGCCGCTTCCGCAGCTGCCACCCGCGTTTACCGCGCGCTGGACAAGGCTGCCGCCAAGGGCGTTATCCACAAGAACCAGGCTTCTAACCGTAAGTCCGGCGTTCAGAACCTGGTTAACACCATCGCTTAACCATTACTTGGATCTTCCAAGCATATTTACGCGTAAAGGCCCCGTGATTCACGGGGCCTTTTGTTGTATCTATTCACTATGAAGCTATTGAGACGGACTCAAACAGATCGCTACGCATCAATTCGTTGCGCAAGTCGTAATCGCCCACCGGCTTTGGCCTTTTACCGCCAACGACCCCCCTTATCATCTTGGCAACCGAATTGCAGGTAGCGCGCGACTGCAGATCGGAAGCGCTGAGACAGACAAGAGCAATGTTCCTGCTGTTGGGCACCGACTCGTGAAGCTCTATGATCCGCTTACTCGACTTCATTCCCCCGTCGCAGACTATCACGCCGATGCTCTGACCACAGGACCAATCCATATCCGGCCTATCGGGCCATTTAGTCCACAGCAAGTCAATGAGTATTCTGCAGGGTATCCCATCATCGATTTCCTCGGAAGCAAGCCGATGCAGCACGCCTGCACGCGGCGTTGGAAGCGCGTATCCGCCGCTGCCCGCAGGCGCGCAGAACAAAGAGCAGAGCGCGGCGGCAGACGGACAACGGATGCCATCAATCAGCCTATCGGAAACTATTTTGAGTGCGCCCGAGCCCCTTACCGGGCCTGTCTTCACAAATTGGTTGATAGTCGCCGACAAGCTTGAGCTGTCGGTAAGGGGCAAGCGCTCTATATAGCCTTTCGGGTTCAGGACATCAACTGAAAACATGCCGCAAAACTCGTAAGCGAGTTGCATCAGCGAAGGCAGCGGCAGGCTCCCAGCGCATTGCAGAAGCGCAAGCGTTGGAGACGCGACGTAAACGTCTGGAGCCACGAAGCAATACGATCCGACACTCGAGTCCGTCGACAGCCTATGCGCGATCATCTTCGCGGTAACGGTTTCATAACGATACGAATCAAGATCGCCGCACATCGCGGCACCCGAACCATGGTGGGCGAATCTGGGGTCAGGGAGTTTAGCGTTAAAGGGCACCCCAAACTTGCCATTGGGAACGCAACCAGTATTTGACACGTAGACATGCAGCATCCCTCGAAGGTTTGCCATTGCTCGAACGTTATATGACGACTCGGCGAGATGCTTCAGGTCTGGAGCACTCTTAAGCGTGATGCCCGTAACGGGCTTAGGCCTCACTCCCCGCCTACTGGCTCGCCGCCAGTACTCGACTGCGGTCTCCCCTCCAAAAAAAAGTGGATCTCTGCCTGCATACACGTTGTCCATATTTTCCTCCAGACCTCGAAAAGGGAACCACATCGTATGGCTGAGGAGGAGCGTTGAAGCAGCGGTTAATCTCTCGAAACTATCGCCTCGCTATCGAATAAATCTTCCAAGGTTTATATCGGCACTGGAAAAGCACATCGTAATAAATGGGCAAAACCAAATAAGCCCCTCGATACACGAAGAGCGCACGGAAAATGAACACAAATGGCGACGGCGCGCTAATGTTCGATGAAATCGACCAGCCAAAGGCGAAGCGCGAGAGCGGAATCACGGGACCCCTTAAGGGCAAGCTCGAGATCTTCCGCGCGCGCAAGAGCGCGAAGCAACTCTTCCATAGAGTAGTTGCGGGCCCAGTTGAGATGATTTTTTACCTGCCAAGATTGGACGCCGAGCTTGGCCGCCAGCTCCCTGCCCTGACCACGACGATCAAGCGCCTTGGCCATAATGAGCTCACGCAGACGACCCACGAGAAGCATATAGAGCCTCACTTCGCTCTTATCGGGCTGCAAAGCCAGAAGCTGCAACGTCTTCTCCATATTTCGGGCGGACATGGCATTCAACAGATCCCATGGTTTCGCCTCGGCCGTTCTCGCGATGTGACGCTCGATGTCCGGAAGATCGATAGAGGTACCAACCATTTCGACGAGCTTTTTCAACTCGTTATCGAGCATGCGTGAATTCTCACCGGCCCTGCTAACCAGCTCCTCGGCAGCGCGCAGCGTAATGGTGGCTCCATGGGCTTTCGCCATCGCAACAACCTGCTTGGGCATTTCCCAAGCCTTTTTAGGAGCGCAATCGATAACCGCCTTAGCGCCAAGCTTGCTAATCGCTTTATGAAGACGAGTGCTTTTTGCAAGTTTCTCCGCAACCACCAAACAGACGGTAGAAGGAGACGGGTTATCAAAATACGCGACAAGCGGCTCGCTGACGGCCTTGTTAAGCCTGTCGCAGCCCTCGAGGATGACCAAACGAAAATCCGAACCCATGGGAAGCGTATTGAGCGAGGCGATTATGTCGTCGATTTGCGGATCCTTCGTCAAATCGCGCTCGTCCAAATTGAAATCAGCCATGCCGGTGGCATCCAAGCGCGCTTTCATCTTCGCGACGACTTTAGAACGCTTGAATTCATCGGCGCCGACAACCAGATAGCCGGGAAGCAACTCTGTACTCGACATAATGGCCCCTTCCACTAACTTGAACGAGGCGCGACGACGCGCGCTCAAAGGTTTCTAGAGCATCTTATCTTAACAGCACCTTGCCATGGCTCGATGCAGACGTCCCCATAGTCTATGGTGCAATAGAACTGCGAGCCGTAGCTGCGCACGCAGTCAACGCATTCCTGAGAGGGATGCCCGTATGAGTTTCCCCTTCCCGCGCTTGCAATCGAAACCTCTGGATCTATCGCCTTGAGAAGATCGCCGTCAACCGATAATCCCGACCCATGATGGCCAAGCTTAAGAACGTCGATGTTCCCAACGTCACGTTGATATGCGAGCTCTTGATCGAGCTCGGTATCTCCCGTGAGCAGACAGCGAAGGCTTCTCCCCCCGTGGTCGTAAGTGACAACCAGACACGTGGAATCTCCATTCTCCTCTCCCGAAACGTCTTCTTGGGGCCATACGACATCACAGGTAAAACTGCCAATTGCTATAGAGTCTCCCAACCCCAATTCAACGATATCTTCGAATGAAGACGCATCGATGTCCTTTGGCATGGCGTCAACCGCTCCCTTTGCGACAAAGAGCCGCCTAACGGGAATACGCTGCAATATAGCCGGCAAACCGCCCCAATGATCTTTATCCCAATGCGTTATAACCACCCCGTCGAGCGCGACCACGTTGTTTCGGACGAGCGCCTCGAGCGCGGCCTCGTCCACCCCCGCATCGACCAAGAGCGATGAAGAGCCCTCTCTGATGATGATAGAGTCGCCCTGACCCACATCCATAACCGTGATGGAAGGAGGCACAAAATATGACCAGAAGATAACGTGGCAGGTAAAGGCAACGCCGGCAAGCATGAAGGCGATCACAGTCCCCAGCCTAGGAATAACCGGCCATAGCGCGTATACCGCAAGGGCGACAAGATATAGCAGCGGAAGGTATGGGGCGGCACCGTCTGCCATAATGGTTGCAAAGGGTATCTTAGAGAGCGCATCTGCGAAGAATATCGAGGCGTTCGCGAGTCCATCCAATGGAATCATAGCGACGGCACGAAGGGGCGCGAGGGCGGAAATGGGGACTAGAACCAGTCCCGCGGCGAGCAACGCCGTCATCAACGGACCAACCACCAGGTTCGCTGCAAGGGATACTATTGAGATGGAACCAAATACAGGAACCGTTAACGGTAGGGTGGCCCATTGCGCGGTAAGCGTCATGGAAAGCTGCTGGGAAACCATCCTTGGCGCGCCTGCGCGCTCTATAGTCCAGGCTACATACGTGCAAAACAGGTTAAGGAACAATACACTCGCTGCGGATAGCTGAAACCCCAGATCCCAAGCCGATTTTGGATTGAAGGCGCACAGAAGCATACACGACAGGGCCAGACCGGACAGGGCATGGGGGCGCCTACGCACCGCGAGCGTCAAAGAGCTGCATCCAACCATAAGGAAGCTGCGCATCGCAGATGCCGCACAACCGGTAAATACAACGTAAGATCCCATGATGCAGGCCACGACTACCGAACGGGTCCGCACCGGGCACCCCAGCGCGAGCAGCAAAGATTCAATCAACATCGCTATATACGCCAGATGGCTACCGGAAACGGCGACAAGATGCGTGAGTCCGGTAAGGCTGAACGCCGTCTGCGCTTGAGTTTGAGAAAGCTCGGTGGTTCTACCGCAGATCACGCCCGCGATAAGCGCTCTTGAGGGACTAGATGACGGTGATATCGCATCCAGCAGCCAAGTCCTTACCATGCGAACAGGGTTAGCGGGTTTAGGTGAACTGGAGATAACGGCATGTGCGTTAACGATCGCAACGCATCCCTTCATATAAAGATATCGATGCCATGAGCTATCGTCCAAAGGCTCGAGAGAGCCTGCAACTTGATAGAGCCTGCCGGGATCGAGAACGTCATCGGTTTGAACAAGGACCTTCCCCAAAACGGCGCCATCAACACGGCACACGTTACAGATGGTGGATATCGATGAAGTGCCGATCTTTGGGTCCTCAACGGGATCGAGGCAACAAGATGAGACGGTGACGCTAGCCACCCTGAACGAAGCTGCGATGGATCGCGCGCTCGACACAAAGCAGCACAACACGGCGACAAGAATACCTACTGAGGCCCGATATAGCAGTCCCCTGGCTCGCATGGATGCATGGCGCCCTGCAATGCAAAGAGCAAAACCAAGGACTGCGATGACAACCATGAGGACGATCGGCAGCCCCTTGGGAATAACATCTATCTGGGCAAGCCAGCCTACCTGGGTGAGTAGCAAGCATGTTGCCAGGAGAGCGACAGTTGCGCACCAGAAATCAGGCAGTAATGGTCGAATGGGCTTGGCGTCTTCAGCGCCCGCTCCGGAGGCGACGGCAGAATGCTCTTGAACGTCGTCCCCTATACGCATATAAGGTCACGAAGCTTCTCGAACTTCTTCTCCCCTATCCCAGACACGCGCATAAGGTCCTCAATCGAGGCGAACGCACCATTTGCCTCCCTATCGTCTACGATAGCTTGCGCCGTCGCCTCGCCTACACCCGGAAGCCCGTCCAGGTCTTCAACCGTAGCGGTATTGATGTTGACGAGCGTTCCTCCCGTTGCGGCCGTACCCGTTGCGGATCCGGACGTCTGCGGCGCTTCGCCCACCTTGGGAACGTAGACCTTTTGCCCGTCTTGAAGAATGGAGGCTCTGTTTATGCCGCTCACGTCAGCGTCGGTAGCAAGCCCGCCGCATGCTTCTATAGCGTCTTGGACACGCGATCCTTCTGGCAGCTCGATAACATTGGGATTCACAACCGCACCATCGACATCGACTGTCACAGCAATTGCCTTCCCATTTTCGACATCGTCCTCGTATGCGCGGGAATCGCCGTCGCCACCCTTGCGAGATGTACCCTCGTCCTGATTGGCATCATCAGTTGAAACGACGATGTCGCTGCTGCTCGTATTCGCGTTGACGATTCCGGCAAGAGCTGTCCCCAAAACCAGCATGACCGAAGCGATTACGGCAATGACCCTCCAAGGATGCGACCGCAAAAGGGATGCCAGCCTCCATGCCGCCGGCGTAATGTCATCGTGTTCTTGCATACCTCATCACTCCCCATATCTAATTGTCTAAAGAGGATGCTGCCAGGTGTTCGACAAAATGAAGAAGTGAAAGGCCGTCTTCCAAAAATATCGTCCTAATTTAGATTGGGCAGGTAGCAGGGTGCAAATGAAATGAGCCGATCTCCCACAGCAGGAAACCGGCTCAAAAGATATCAATATGTTTGCATAAACTGAGATTGTTATACGTTATAAAGGATATCAAAAGAGGCTGCGGAGCTTAACCTTCAGCGCTCTTCCGCTGATAACGAATCTCAAGCTCGTCATGGCGCTCGCGCATACAACGCGGCGGCTTATACGTGGGAGCGCTGAAATCGATGTACTCGGCAGCATCAACAAGCTGCTGAATCATGGCTTCGTGATCGAACATCTCCCATGCCGCATGAACCTCATCGAGCTTCGCATGAGTCTCGGGACGACGAGGCATGAACAACGTGCAGCAATCCGGAGCGGTCTGGGTCGAAATGTCATAGGTGCCGATTTGCTCGGCGCGAGCGATAATCTCTTGCTTATCGGAACCGATAAGCGGTCTGAAGACGGGAATATCAACGACTTCGTTAACCGCCATGATATTCTCAAGCGTCTGTGAGGCAACCTGGCCCAGGGACTCACCGGTTACAAGCGCCTTGGCGCCCTCGAGCTGCGCGATTCGCTCCGCAACGGCGTACATGACGCGACGATACATGATGACCCTAAGATCGCTGGGGCACGCGATGGAGATTTCACGCTGGCAATCACCAAAGGGGATGACATATAGACGTCCCACTTGAACGCACGGCGCCAACGCCTGGATGATGTCCTGGCAAAGATACTCGCTGGTATCCGCCGTTTGGGGACGACCTGAGAAGTGGACGGGAACAGGCACGGCGCCTCGACGTGCAAGCAGCCACGTCGCAACGGGAGAATCGATACCCGAAGATAGCAAGGTAACGACCTTGCCGGCACTCCCCTGCGGCAGGCCGCCAACACCGCGCTCGGAGCGCGCGTACACATAGACGCTGCCCTGAACGACAAGAACATGCACCTGCGCGTCGCAGCCCTTCATAAGGACCTTTTTATCGGGAAACGCGTTGCACAGGACCTCGCCAACCTGTTTGTTGAGATCCATGGAAGTCAGTTCATAATCGGTGTTGGAGCGCCTGGCAACAACTTTAAAGGAGTTGAATTCGCCAAACTCTTCCAACGCCTTAATGGCCGCAGCGCAATATTCTCCCGGCTCTCTGTTTGTATGAAACGCAAGAGAGACGCGAGCGACCCCGGGAACTTTGGCGATAAGCGGGAATGCACGCTCGGCCTCGCCGGAGACCGAGAACGTCACTAGAATGTGACCGGAGATGCGGGTAATTGTGGCAACGGAAAAGGCGGCCAAAGCCGCCTTGATGTTATCCATAAGGATGCGTTCGAAACGCGCTCTATTGTTGCCTTTAAGTCCGATCTCATGATAATGAACGAGACACACACGGCTGGCCATAAGAGCTACTCCTCGGCAGCCTTGTGACCAAGAGCAGCCTCGTACTTATCATGCTCAAAGGAAATGTTGCCATCAACGATCTCCTCCATGGCCATCGAAATAGTATCCTTGCCGGACATAGCGATGGTGATATCGTCGATATCCTGAACAGCGAGAACGCGGCTGTGCTGCTCGCGAAGCATGCTGTTGATATCGCAAGCGCGCTTGGAAGCTACGGAAGCGAGCAGAAAGCGGTTGTTATCGGTCTTATCGAGCAGGTCGTCGATCTTAGGCTTAATGACTGACATACGGTTCAGTTCCTTTCATATTCCCGCAGAACCCTGGAAAGCTCATCGGTAGCGGCGTCAAGATCGTCGTTAACCAAGCGAACATCGTAGCGGTCTGCGAGGCTCATCTCATGACGGGCGTTGGCGAGTCGAAGACGAAGAGATTCCTCGGTTTCGGAACCCCTGCCAACGAGCCTTTGTTCAAGCACCTCCATAGAAGGCGGCTCGATGAAGATGAGAATCGAATCCGGAAAACGCTCTTTAACGTTTAGGGCACCCTGAACGTCGATCTCTAGGATGAGCGAAGATCCACTAGATAATTTCTGCTCGACTTCTTGAACCAGGGTTCCGTAGCGATGGTCGTGAACCTGGGCCCACTCGACAAAGTCGCCGTTTGCGATACGCCGGGAAAATTCATCCTCAGAGAGGAAGTGGTAGTTGACGCCGTCTACCTCGCCGGCACGGGGCGCTCTTGTAGTAGCCGAAACCGTCAGGCCCAGGTTAGGCATGGCCTCCCTCACGCGGGATACCAACGTGCCCTTACCTGCACCCGACGGTCCAGAAATCACAAAGAGCTTTGGCTCGATGGAGCTCACTTACTTGTTGAGCTGCTCGAGGAGCTGCTCACGCTGGCGAACGCCGAGGCCCTGAACGCGACGGGTCGCAGAGATGCCCAGCTCGTCCATAATCTTAGCGGCCTTAGCCTTGCCATAGCCGGGAAGGGACTCGATGAGGGTGGAAACCTTCATACGGGAAGCGATGGGATCCTCGGAGTTGAGGACGGACTCGAGCGTCACCTCACCCTTCTTGATCTTCTCGCGAAGCTCAGCGCGAGCGTGACGAGCGGCAGCAGCCTTCTCCAGGGCAGCCTTGCGCTGCTCATCGGTGAGCTGAGGAAGAGCCATGTGTACCTCCAAATGAGTAGTTACAATCCAAAAAACTTGGTTTTACCTGCTAATTCAGCAAATCGAACCTTGAACAGCCATATAGATTAGACGAACAAACTCCAAAGTTCAAGCATACACATGCCTTTACTTGCAGTTTTGTTGCTAATCCATATAACTACCGCGAAGATTCCGCAGGAAAATGCAGGGGCCGTTAATCGTCCATCGCGCAAAGTTCAGCGATAATCGCCTCATACGCATCGACGGGATTTTCGGCACCGGTGATGGGACGACCGACGACGATATGGCTGGAACCAGCTTTGAATGCCGAGGAAGGAGTGGCGACGCGCGTCTGATCGCCCAGGGCGGCGCCGGCTGGGCGCACACCGGGCGTGACGACGAGTCCATCCTCGCCAACCACCGACCTCATCGCCCCCGCCTCCTGCGGAGAGCACACAACGCCATCGATGCCGTTCTCACGCGCAAGCCTCGCCAAGCGATCAGCCTCGACGGGGATGGGGCTATCGATGCCGATCTCGGTCAGCGAGTCCTGGCTCATGCTCGTAAGCACCGTGATGGCAACGAGCTGGGGACGAGAGCCCGTAACCTCCGCAGCCTCCTCGGCGCCCTCACGGCATGCGGCAAGCATGGCACCCGAACCCATCCCGTGCACGGACATGAGGTCCGCGCCGGCCAAAGCCGCCGAGCGGGCGGCGCCGCGAACCTGATGAGGTATATCGTAGAACTTAAGGTCGAGAAATACCTTGAAGCCGCGCTCTTTGAATTCGCGGACGATGGAGGGGCCCTCGGCGTAGTACAGGGTCATACCCACCTTGAGCCACCGTGCGTGACCCTTGAGCTCATCAGCAAGCTCGATAGCGCGATCCCTACCGCAGTCGATGGCGACGATAACCCGATCGCGAGCGAGCGACTCTAGCATTCCAAGGCTCCAATCAGCTCGTTGATATCGTTAACACCTTGGCTCTCAGCCCAGGCCTCAAGCTCCGCAAGGATGCGAACGGAGGCAGTCGGGTCAACAAGATTAGCCATGCCAACGGAAACACACGTAGCGCCTGCAAGGATGAACTCGGCCGCGTCCTCGCCCGTCATGACGCCACCCACACCGTTGATGGGAATATCGACGGCATTGGCAGCCTCCCAAACCATGCGGACCGCGATGGGATGGCAAAGCGGGCCGGAAAGTCCGCCGGTAGGCTTGCTCAGCCTGGAACGACGCGTGTGGACGTCGATCGCCATGCCAGGGATGGAGTTGATGACAGACAGGCCATCTGCACCCTCCGCCTCAAGGGCGCGGGCGATCTCGGGAATACGGACGGGGGCCATCTTGACGAAAAGCGGCTTGTCGGTCACTTTGCGGCATGCGCGCATCACGTCGCCGGCACCCTCCGGGGTTGAACCGCAAGCGATGCCGCCGGCAGCGATGTTGGGGCAGGAGACGTTAATCTCAAAGCCCGCTGCCCACGGGCACAGCTCGCAGAACATCTCGAGGGCGCGCACGTACTCCTCGGTGGAATGGCCTGCGACCTGGCAGATGACCTGAGTGCCCTTTTGGGAAAGCTCGTCCAGCCAAGGACCGGACTGAGCGGCGAATGCGGCCACGCCGGGGTTCTGAAGACCGACGGAGTTCATCATTCCGCCGCGAACCTCCGCCATTCGCGGAGCGGGGTTGCCGGGCCACGGCTCGGCCGCGCAACCCTTAGTGGTGATGGCGCCCAGTTGGGACACATCCATAAGCTCAGAGAACTGCCAGCCGTAGCCGAACGTGCCGGAAGCCGTGTTGATGGGGTTCTTCATCTTGACGCCGCCAAAATCGACGGCCATATTCACCTTGCTCACCATGCCACCACCTTTGAAGCGTCAAAAACAGGACCGCACATGCAGGCGCCCTTCATGCCGTCGACGGTCTCGACGGCACACGTAGCGCAAGCGCCGAAGCCGCAACTCATCATGCGTTCGAGAGACGCCTCGCAAAACGCGCCGGCGTCGGCTGCAGAAGCGGCGACCTTCTTCATCATGGGGCTGGGACCGCACGTGGCAACGTAGTCATAGCCGCCAGCCGCCAGAAGCTCAGCGGCGGGATCCGTGCAGAACCCATGGTAGCCGGCGGAGCCGTCATCGGTAGCGACGAGAACCTTTCCCGCGCCGGCGGCATTGAATTCCTCAACACCAACCATGGAATCCGCGCTCGCGGCGCCAACGCAGACATCGAAGGCGATGCCGCTGGAAGCAAGGTCGCGGGCCAGGCAAAGCACCGGCGGAACGCCGATGCCGCCACCGACGAGCAGAGCCTTCTTGCATCCCTCCGGAACGGTCCATCCATGACCGCCGGGGCCGAGCAACGTAGAGGTGGAACCGGGCTGCATCCGCGAGAGACGCTCGGTCCCCTCGCCCACCACGGCATACCAGATCTCAACGGTTCCCTTATCGGCATCCGCGGAGGCGAAGCTCAGCGGAATGCGCAGAAGAGACATTGCGTTGCCGGGAACCGCAAGGTTAACAAACTGACCGGGTTTCAGCGAGCCTGCGAGGCGAGGTGCCGAGATTACGAGAGAAAAAACGCCATCGGCGATCTTCTCGTTCGACACAACAGTGAAGTCGTGCAGGCGGGCGGGTGAAGGCGTAGGCATATATGCTCCTTACCTGTTGCGGATTTAAATCGAGCGCATGCTCGAAAACCCTTGCCCTTGTTACAAAGTGTAAAGAGGCCGCGAGCGCGGGCGCGCACCACGGCCTCTCATGAAGCTATATTAACTAAAACTAGCAGATAGCACCATTCTTAAGAGTCTGCTTGCCGCCCACGAAGACGTCGGTGGCGCGACCGGTCACCTTGGTGCCGGCAAAACCGCAGTTCTTCGCATGGGAGACGTAACCGTCCTCGCCAACGGTCCACTCGACATCGGCGTCAAAGACCGTGATGTCGGCAAGGGAACCCGCCTCGATGCTCACAGGCTCGACACCCAGAATCTTGCGGGGGTTGATGGACATGAGCTCGACCAGCTTGCCATAGCCCATCTTGCCGGTCTTGACCAGATTGGTGTTGATAAGGGCGAGCGAAGCCTCGATACCGATCATGCCGAAGGGGGCGAGCTCGAACTCGCGAGCCTTCTCCCAATCCGCGTGAGGAGCGTGGTCGGTCACGATGGCGTCGACGCTGCCGTCCAAAACGCCCTCGATAATCGCCTGCGCGTCCTCAGCGGTGCGCAGCGGCGGGTTGACCTTGAAGCAGGTCTCGTAAGCGCCGGTGATGGCATCCTCGGTGAGGAACATGTGGTGCGGGGCGGCCTCGCAGGTAACGGGCAGACCCTTGGCCTTAGCGGCGCGAACCATATCGAGGCCGCGTGCGGTGGAGATGTGCTGGATGTGCAGCTTGGCGCCGGTGAGTTCCGCGAGCATGATATCGCGGGAGATCTGCAGCTCCTCGCCCTCCGCAGGCCAGCCGAGAAGACCCAGGCGCGTAGAGGCGACGCCCTCGTTCACCTGGCCCTCGCCAACAAGGTCTTCGTCCTGGCAATGGCTCATGAACACCTTGTCAAACATCTTGCCGTAGTCCATGCAGCGGCGCATCATGCCGGCACCCTGGATTCCACGGCCGTCATCGGTGAAGGCGACGGCTCCGCACGCGACCATATCACCCATCTCGGAGATGATCTCGCCCTTAAGACCCTTGCTCATGGCGCCCGCAGGGTAAACGCGGCAATGGCCGGCTTCGGCGGCGCGAGCTTTGATATAGGTGATAACGGTGCCGTTATCGGCAACGGGGTTGGTGTTGGGCATGGAGCAGACGCCGGTGAAACCGCCCGCGGCCGCAGCAGCCGTCTCGGACTCGATGTCGCCCTTGTGCTCAAAGCCGGGCTCGCGAAGGTGCACGTGCATATCGACGAGACCGGGGACTAGGTACTTACCGGTAAGGTCGATAACCTCCGCGCCATCGAAGTCGAGACCTTCACCCACCGCGGAGATGCGGTCGCCATCGATAAGGACGTCGAGAACGCCGTCAAGGTTGGCAGCGGGATCGACAACGTGGGCATTCTTAAGAAGCAAGGCCATTATCGGCACCTCCAAGCAGCAGATATAGGGCGGCCATGCGGACGCAGATGCCGGCATAGACCTGATCGAGGATGACCGAGCGCTCGGGATGGTCGGCCATGTAGGAATCGAACTCAACGCCGCGGTTGATCGGGCCGGGGTGGCAGATAATCGCGTCGGGCTTCATAAGGCGCTCGCGCTTCTGCGTAAGGCCAAAGAGCTGGTGATACTCGCGCAAGCTCGGGAACGGAGCACCCTCGAGGCGCTCGCGCTGGATACGAAGCATGTAGACCACGTCGAGCTCGGGAAGAACGTCGTCCAGGCAATAGCTTACATGGTCGGCGCCGAGAACATCGGGACGAGGGGGCATGAGCGTTCCGGGGGCAACGACGGTGACCTCGGCGCCCATGATCTTCAAGGCGGGGATCAAAGAGCCGCAGACGCGAGAATGGCCGATATCGCCAACGATACCAACCTTAAGGCCATCGAAGCTCTCCTTGCGCTCCCAAATTGAGTACAGGTCGAGCAGTGCCTGGGTGGGGTGGCCGTGCTTGCCGTCGCCGGCGTCGATGACCACGGCGGGGCTCGCCTGGCTAACGATATGAGGGGCGCCGGCGTGCTTATCGCGAACAACGATGCAGTCGATCTTATAAGCATCGAGCGTCATAACGGTATCGATGAGGCTCTCGCCCTTGACGGTAGACGTGGAGGAGCCGCCGAAGTTAAGAGTGTCGGCGGAAAGGCGCTTCTCGGCAAGCTCAAAGGAGCTACGGGTGCGCGTCGAAGGCTCGTTGAACATGTTGACGATAGTCTTACCCTTAAGGGTGGGGACCTTCTTGATCGCGCGCTCGTTGACCTCGGAGAACGCCTTGGCGGTCTGTAGAATCGTCATGAGCTCGGTATCGGAGTACTCCGAGATGTCGATAAGGTGCTTATGGTTGTTGAACACGGCTCTACTCGCCTCCCAGCGGCGCGGAGCCCACACGGGCGCCCGGCGCGACTTCGGTGATCTCGACGGACGTACGGCCGTCTACTTCCTTGCAATACAGGCGGACGTTCTCGTCGCGGGACGAGGGAACGTTCTTTCCAACGAAATCAGGGCTGATGGGAAGCTCGCGATGTCCGCGGTCAACAAGGACGGCGAGCTCGATGCTCTTGGGGCGACCAAGGTCCATAACGGCGTCCAGGGCGGCACGGATGGTGCGGCCGGTATAAAGGACGTCGTCGACCAGAACAATGCGCTTTCCATCAACATTGAACGGAATCTTGGTCTCGTGAACCTCGGGGGAAATATGGGTAAGGAAGTCGTCGCGATAGAAGCTGATATCAAGGCTTCCCAGCGGAACCTCCGCACCTTCGATTTGGTTGATCTGCTCTGTGAGCTGGCGCGCCAGGATATCTCCCCTGGTCACGATGCCGACAATGGCAAGGTCGTTGCAGCCCTCGTTGCGCTCGATGATCTCGTGCGCAATACGCGTGATCGCGCGCTGCACAGCAGTCTCGTCCATGATGACTGCCTTGGGTGAAGACGTGCCCATCGATCTCCTTCCCTGCTCCTCGCGGCGCCATCGCACTGATGAGACACCGCAAAAAAATAGATGCCCGACCGCTAGCGCGGTTGAGACATCGGCAAGAGTGATCTCGAGGGCAACAACAGTTGCGAAGAGGTATGTATCCTTGCGGTATCTCGTACGCGCTTAAAGGTCCTTTGTAAGTATACACATGTTTCCACCTTGTTTCGAGCACGAATACGGAAACTTGTAGAACGCTTGCTTTTCCACATACGAGTGCCCAAAGGCATCTTCCGGTCCCTGCAAATTAATAATGTGATGAGAATACGCACGGAATGATTATTTAATAGGCGCCATAGCAAATGAGTCTTGCATGAGCATCTTGAGCAGGCGATAATATGACTCCCACGAAACCGAGCCCAAGCTCGAATCAAGTGCAGAAAAAAGTAACATGTGCAATATGTAGATTACGCACATGTTGCCCATGCTGTGCTATAGTTCATTGCTGTTTGTTCACGCGGCACCGAATCTAGCCGCCCAAGGAGGGTCAAGAAATGTCCAAAGTTTGCGAAATCTGCGGTAAGCACCCCGTTGCTGGTCGCTCCATCAGCCACTCTCACCGCGTCACCAACCGTACGTTCCGTCCGAACATCCAGCGCGTGTACGTTGTTGTCAACGGTCATCGTCGCAAGATGAACGTGTGCACCAGCTGCCTCAAGGCCGCCAAGGTGGCTCGCTCCTAAGGTCTCCCCTTTTTGGACAAACGTTTGCTTGCAAGCAAAGGCTCCCTGTTGATTTCAGGGAGCCTTTTTTCGTAACTATGCTAATTGGACACCGAACCGCATGGCCACCTAAACATAGTCCTTCCCTTGCTGCGAACCTAATGTATGAATGGATTCAGCGAATCATTATTTGTTAGCACTGCAAGAGCAAGGAATTCGAATTATGAACACCGTATGGCCGGACTCGCTCGTCGCCGTGATGTCGCCCCCATGCGCTGCGACGATCTCCTTTGAAATGGCAAGGCCAAGCCCGGCACCCCCGCGACCAGTCGAGCGAGCCCCATCGACGCGGTAGAACTTCTCGAATATATGGACAAGGTGTTCCGGAGAGATTTCTCGTCCCGTATCCTCGACCGCAAACACAACCGATTCGCCCTCGATGTGAACATTAAGCAAAACCTCTGTTGAAGGGTTCGCAAACGCCACGGCGTTCTTGAGTATGTTGCCTAAAACGCGAGCCATCTTATCGGGGTCGATAAAAGAATCAACAGGTCGATCGGGCGCGTGGACGGCAATTGAGACCCCGCGACCGCTCGCAGCAGGAAGAAGCTCATCTGCAACCTGTTCAGCCAACATCACTGCGTCGACCTGTTCGCGTTCAACGGGGATAGAACCAAGGTTGTAGCGGGTTATCTCGAAAAACTCGTCCATCATGCCATCCAGACGGCGAGCCCTATCAAGCGCGGCAGACGCAAAGCGCTCTCGCTTCTCATAAGGCAAGTCGGGCTCCTCGGCAAGCAGAGCAAGGTAGCCAATTACAGAGGTGAGAGGCGTCTTGATATCATGCGCAAGATACGCCACAAGCTCGTTCTTGCGCGACTCCGCCGCCTCGGCCGCATGAAAGGCGCTCTCGACGCGCTCCCCCAGCCGCTCAAGCTCCAGCTGGGCCTGTGTAAGGTGCTCCGGCAGCTTTGGCGCAACAAGGGAACCGTTATTGGTGGAAGCCTGGGAAAGCGCCCAGATAACGCTGTCCAGATCTAACGCGACAATGTGGATCCGCAACGCGGCGATAACAACGAGGCCCACGCCGTATGCAGACCACACCAACGGCCCCTCGATAAAGCCAACAACCGCATGGTAATCGCTGAGGTCACGGAACTGATGCAGTCCATCCGCCATGGAGCCCTCTTGCATCCCAAGCATGCGGTACAGGTCAACCTGGGAATCCGGAACGCTTACCCACGTAGAGGCGGCATCGGCGATAACAACGGAAAGGGAGTCTGCAAACAGAGCCCGGCAAAGCGAAATCAATGCGATGAAACCAAGGGTATAGGCGACAAGCGAGAGAGCGAGCCCCGCGTACGCGCGGCGCCGGCACAAAACGCCCTGCATGGTCCTCATCTTCATAACGATTCCCTTCTAAGCATCGCCCCAAACATCTCGGCCTAAACTAGGGCGCGATCTTGTAGCCAACACCCCAGACGGTCTCGATAAACACCTGCTCGGAGTCGAGCGCCGCGAGCTTTGATCGCAAATGGCGAATATGCACCATAACGGAATTGGAGCTTGCGGGCATATACAGATCTTCCCAAACCGCTTCATAGAGGTCTTGGGTGGCAACCGGCCTCCCAGATGCTCGCAGAAGCACCGCAAGCAGATCGAACTCCTTTGGCGTAAGCGAAAGCCGCTCTCCATGAAGAGACACCACATGGGTCGCCGAATCAAGCTCGATACCGCGACAGCGAAGTACACGCTGTAACGCAGCGTCGCTGGCATAGGAGCTGCGCCTAAGGCATGATTTAACGCGGGCGACAAGTTCGCGCGGCAAAAACGGCTTGGTTATATAGTCATCTCCCCCGCACGTAAGGCCCAACACCTTATCGGCTTCCTCGTCCTTGGCTGATAAAAAGATGATGGGGACAAATGATTCCGCACGCATGCGCGCGCAGAGCTCAAAACCGTCTACCCCCGGCATCATGACATCGAGAATAATCAGGTCGAACGACCCCTCGCGAACCATAGGCAAAGCCTCGCCCGCATGCACGCACACCTGGGTGAACATGCCGGCGCCCTGGAGGGTCTCGGCTACCAGCTCAGCGATCGAACGCTCGTCATCAACGATCAATATGTTTGGATTCTCAATCATGACGCCATTGTATAACGCCGCCCGCAACACGTATGCCCCGGCTGCAACGAGATAAGGAATCGTTAAGGGTCTGCAGAAAAACCTAAGGTATTGCCATGAGATGCATAAGGCGGTTCAAGCGTAGCGTATGAGAGCGTACACAGAAGGCTGCAATGTGGCAACCAGGCGCGCGCAGGCGCTCTCCCGGAGCCCAAAAGGAACACCAATGAACCGCACTCACCGCAATAACCACACGAGAGATGCCGCACCCGCATATCGCCCCGCATGCCGCCCCGCACGCAGAGTGTACTCGTCCCACGCATCCGCCACCGCTCCGCTTGGGACCAAGGTGCACCGCAAGAGGCGCTCGCGATTCAACCGAGCAAGAAACGTCCTGGTCGCCATTGTGGCAATAGCCGGGCTGCTACACATCAGCGGGCTAGCGAACCGGCTAGTTGTTCTGATAGAGCCAAACGCTGCGGCAACCTTTCTGCAGTTTGATGAGGACGAGGGTACGTGGTCCCTTGTATTAGTAAACGCCTCAAACCCTTTGCCAGATGGCTTCTCAGTTGAAACCGCGGATGTGGGCGGCGGACATAGCGTAGACAAGCGAATCGCCGACAGCCTGAACGCGATGCTAGAAGATTGCAGAAGAGCGGGATATCATCCCTTCATTCGCTCCTCATTTAGAACGAGAGATGAACAGCAGCAGATTCTCAACGAGCGGGTGGAGCTATACCGCGAAGCCGGCTACTCCGGGGAAGACGCGCTTTCCGCCGCACTACAATGGGTTGCGCCACCGGGGACAAGCGAGCACGAGCTAGGCCTTGCCGTGGATATAAATGATGAAGAGGACGATGAGGGCATGTACACATGGCTTGCCAGCAACGCGCACCAATACGGATTCATCTTAAGGTACCCGCTTGATAAGGTTGATGTGACGGGCATCTCGAATGAGCCCTGGCATTACCGCTACGTGGGAAAACAGGCCGCTGGCGAAATCTACCAAACGGGCGAGGCGCTGGAGGAGTATCTTGCAAGAACTTAGTAGATATAAAAAAACCCGACTCCAAAGAGCCGGGCTTGAAGCTTCTGGTCGGGACGACTGGATTCGAACCAGCGACCCCTTGACCCCCAGTCAAGTGCGCTACCAAGCTGCGCCACGTCCCGAAGCAATGTTGCTTTTGGCTTTCTGCCTTGCAACAGGGAATACTTTAACCCAGACCACCCAACCTATGCAAGAACTTTTTTCAAAAAAGTTGAATCTCTTTTCTCCGCATTAGCAACACTTGATTGCCACGACCCATTACCTGCGCTTTTTCTATAATCTATAGACCTGGAATACGACAAGGCAACATAAAGACACCCGCGTTCATATATGAAAATACGAATCGCCTTCAAGAACATGCAAACGGCCAGCACGAATTAACGCACCGGCCGCGACTGCAAAAGCTGATCAACGCGATAAGGGATAGCCGTCCCTAACGATAAAGGAGCGCGGCGCGCCTGAGGATCTCAAACGCAGCCTCATTCTTTGGCATACAGGGCAGCTCCTCTGCACCATCTGCCGTGATCCAAGTCACCTTGTCGGTATCGGACCCAAACGTGGAATCATGACGGGAGACGTCATTGGCAACAATGGCATCACAGCCCTTAGATGCCAATTTGGACGAGGCGTACTCGATGAGGTTATCGGTCTCCGCGGCGAAGCCAACCACTACCCTATCGCCCTTACGCGCAGACACAGAGGCTAGGATATCGCGCGTCTCGACCAGCTCGATGCAATCAAGACGCTCGTTGGCCTTCTTAAGCTTATGGTCCGCCTTGCGAACGGGCGTGTAATCGGCAACGGCAGCGGCGCATACCAGAATATCCGCGCCATCGAATGCGGCGTCGACCGCTTGGAACATATCGTCCGCGCTCACCACGTCGATGCGATGGACGCCGTCGGGACATGGCAGGTTGGTTGGTCCAGAGACCAGGACAACGCGCGCACCCATGGCGAGCGCGGCAGAGGCGATAGCATAGCCGAACTTTCCAGAAGAGCGGTTGCCGATGTAGCGCACCGGATCGATGGCCTCCTGCGTGCCGCCAGCGGTGACCACAACATGCTTGCCCTGAAGCAAGCCCGCGCATTCTTGGGCGAGATTACCGCTAGCGTCGCCGGCAATGGTGCGCCCCAAAACCTCAAGCGTACGCTGGGCGATGTCCTCAACGGAAGCCAGCTTGCCCGATCCAACGTCGCCGCACGCGAGTCTGCCGCACGCGGGCTGCACGATCTCGCATCCGCGGGCAATCAGGGTCGAGAGGTTCTCCTGCGTCGCAGCAGCCTCCCACATCCCGGTATTCATCGCAGGAGCGATAACAATGGGGCGGTTGGTAGCGAGCAGGGTTGTTGACAGCAGGTCATCGGCAATGCCATGGGCCATCTTAGCCATAACGTTCGCGGTCGCGGGAGCGACCAGAACGACGTCGGGCTCCTGAGCAAGCGAGATGTGATGGATGGGGTCCTGCGGATCATCGAACAGACCCACCGCCACCGTCTCGTGCGTTAGCGCGCGAAATGTGGTGGGCCCGACAAAATGCGTCGCATGCTCGCTCATGAGCACCTTTACGCGAACGCCCGCCTTCTGCAGTAGACGGACGATCTCGCATGATTTATATGCAGCGATGCAACCCGTGACGCAGACAAGCGCGCAAGCCTGCCTGCCGTCGGAACGCAAAAGGGCCGCACCCATTATTCTTCCTCGGCCGAAATGACCAGCAAGCGATGGCAATAGGGGCACTCGGCCACCTCGTCCGCGCCCTTAAGGGAGTCCATGGACGAAGGAGAAAGCGACATGCGGCAAACGCTGGGAACAGCGCCCTCGAGCTTCTCGACGCCCAGGCCATTGAAGCGCTTGGACGCCTTGTTGTAGGTATCGATAATGGATGAATCGACGGTCTTGATAAGGGCGTCGCGCTGATGGCGGGATACCTCGATGCGGTTTCTGATCTCATCAGCTTTTTCGCGGGCAGCTCGCGTGTCCTCGATCACGGACGCCTCGAACTTAGCGATGTACTCAGTGGCATACGCCTCGTTGGACTTGGCCTTCTCGAGCGCTGCGATCTTGTCCTTGCGGGCGAAGTTGATCTTGTCGAGCTTTTTTGCGATGCCGGCGAGCTGCTGCTCGAACTCCTTCATGAGACGGTGGTTCTCGGGCTTTTGCATCTCGCTTTGCGCCTGGTCGACGGCGGCATTGCAGAACGCCTCGTCCTCGTCCAAATCCGCAAGATCGTTTTCGAGGTCCTTGCGTGCAGCAAGGAGCTTGTTGGCATCAGCCTTGAGCTTGAGGTAAGCCCTGCGCTTTTTAGCAAGCTGGGCAATCTCGGGCATGCCGTCGAGCGCGGCCTGGTCGCGCTCGAGCGCCAGATCGAGTTCCTGCAATTTCAAAAGCGTAGATCCGACGGTCATGCGCGCTCTCCTTTTGTATAGGTCCACCATTGATGAGGATTCTTTATTGTAGCGATTGGACCGCTAAATCCCACCCGGGCAAGCGCATCGACCAAGATATCCACGAACGGCTCCTCGCTGCGGTCGTGTCCAAGCAAGATAACGCTGCATCCGCGGACGAGGAGGTCTTGGCATACATGATAGCCGCCCTCGCCCGTAACGATCGCGTCCGCCCCGCACGCTAAGGCGAGCTCGCCGAAATCGCCCATGGAGCCGCCCAGAAAAGCAACGCGCCCAAGAGCCCGATCGGGATCTCCCCATACGCGCGGATCGCAGCCGAAAGCTTCACTACAGCGAGATGCGAGCTGTTCCAAGGTGAGTTTAGAAGAAGCGTCCGCAAGCGAACCCAACCCGAGCGCCCCAGAACAGGAGGCGGATTCCAAGGACGAAACAGCCTGCAAGCCCACGAGCGACGGTAGGAGTTGCTGCGCCTCGCAGGAGCGATCGAGGTTGGTATGAAGCGAGATGATGCTGACGCCGAACTCGACAGCCGCGAACACGGCGGCCGCAGACGACGGGTACGCGGGCGAAGCGGGAACAAAAGCCTGCGGCGCCTTGATGTAGACAGGGTGATGGGTAAGCAAGACGTTCGAGCCATCGGCCGCAGCGCGACGAACGTTCGCCTCACTCGCATCGAGCGCCACCGTTACCCCGCGGATCTCATCATCCGGACGGCCGACGGACAGGCCCACGTGGTCCCAGGGCTCAGCCGTATCAGCAGGAAATAGCTCGAAAAGTCCCTCAAGAAGCTCTGAGATAAGCATTATCTACCCCGCAATCTTCAACAACGCGTCGGCGAACCTATCGAGGTCCGCTGGATCGACGCGGTCGTCGAACGAGATGCGAAGCGAACCCAGGGCGCGCTCGCGCGGAATACCCATGGCGGTGAGGACATGACTGGCATCCATGGACCCGCTGGAGCAGGCGGAGGCTGCTGAGACTTCGAACCCGGCGACGTCGAGCTTTAGGATGAGCTCTTCAGACTCGATGCCGTCCACATAAAGCGAAACGATACCGGGAAGACGGTCGACCGCAGCGGGGTCGCCCATGGTGGCGTGTATACGAGCAGACGAGGCAAGTCGCCCGTAAAGCGCTCGGGAAAGCTCTAACAAGAGGGCGTGATCGCGCTCAAGGGAAGCGTGCACCGTGCGAGCAGCAGCGGCGAAACCGAGAATGGCTCGAAGGTCCTGCGTGCCGGGACGAAGCCCCCTCTCCTGCCCGCCTCCATGGAACAGCGGTGCAAGCTGAGTGCGGTTCTTGAGATACAGCGCGCCGATACCCACGGGTCCCCCAACCTTGTGACCCGCGACGGAAAGGGCGTCAACGCCAAGCCGTTGCACATCGAGGGGGATGTGGAGCCAGCCCTGCACGGCGTCGGTATGAAAGAGCGCGCCGCATGAATGAGCCGCGCGCGCAAGGTCCTCGATGGGCTGCACGACGCCGGTCTCGTTGTTGGCAAGCATGATGGAGACAAGCGCGACGTCCCGTCCCAGCAAGGCCTCGAGGGCGTCCGGGGTAATGAACCCCTTTCGGCAAGGTTTAACCACGTCGACCGAGAAACCGGCGGCGCGAAGCTGTCCGAGGTTATCGAGGATGGAATCATGCTCGATAGCGGAAACTATCACGCGGCACCGCTTGGCATCGCGGGCACGAGCCGCCTGAGACAGGCCCATGAGAGCCATATAGTTCGACTCGGTACCGCCGCCTGTGAAGACCACCTCGCTCGCGCGCACGCGCGATCCAAACGTTTTGGCGATGTCCCTGCGAGCCGACTCGAGAGCGGCCTGCGCCTTGCGTCCAAGGCTGTGCAGCGAGTTTGGGTTTGCGCCGGCGATATCGGAGGAGTCGTAGGCGAGTTGAGCGGAAACCGCCTCGGCGCGCAAGGGCGTCGAAGCGGCGTAATCAAGGTTGACGATGCGGTTGATGGATGCGTTTTCCATTGAGCGCGACCCTATCCGCTACGCGTTGACCGCAAGGCCGCGGTTACCGAGCTCGCGAAGCAGATCGACCTCGGCACGAGGATCATCGGCACCAAAGACTGCCGAACCCGCGACCAGAACGTCGGCGCCAGCGCGAACCACTTGCTCGATGTTTTTGGACGAAACGCCTCCGTCGACCTCGATGAGGGGAGACACGCCATGCGCCTCGCAAAGACCGCGGAGCTGGCGCAGCTTGGCGTAGGTGCTCTCGATGTAGGACTGGCCGCCAAAGCCCGGGTTCACGCTCATGACCAGGACCATATCGAGCTCTTCGATAATGCTCTCGAGAACGCAGACGGGAGTGGCGGGATTCAAGACAACGCCGGCCTTGCAACCGCGCTCTTGGATGTGCTTGATCGTACGGTGCAGGTGCACGGAGGCCTCGTAATGAACAGTGATGTAATCCGCGCCGGCATCGATATACCAGTCGATGGTCTCGTCAGGATTGGTAACCATCATATGGACATCCAGGGGAACGTCGCAGGAGCGCTTCGCCGCGGCGACCACGCCGGCTCCAAACGTGAGGTTCTGGGTGAAGTGGCCGTCCATAACATCGATATGGATGAGGTCGGCATTGTCGATCATCTTGAGGTCGCGACCAAGGTTCGCAAGGTCAGCGGAAAGAATCGAGGGGGAAATCAATACGGAATCGCGCATGGTGCCAGCCTTTCTAATCGTCCATGCCATAGAACTCTTGGGTGGGAAAACGGTCCGTGAGCAACTCGAGGGCCTCCGCCAAGGTACCGCCATGATAGAGCGTACGTTCGAGAGCGAAGGTAAGAGGAGCATCCACGCCCAACTCGCGTGCGAGCTCGGAAACACTGCGAGCTGCAGCCGCGCCCTCGACCACCATATGGGAGCGCTGCTGGTACTCGTCAAGCGACGTGCCGCCGGCGAACGCGACGCCGAAAGAACGGTTGCGCGAATGCTCAGAGGTGCAGGTGGCGACCAGATCGCCCATTCCTGCAAGGCCCATGCAAGTCATGGGGTCTCCCCCGCGCGCATGGACCAGACGGCTGATCTCTGCTAGGCCGCGAGTCATAATGAGAGCGAGCGTGTTATCGCCATAGCCTGAACCGGCTGAGATGCCGCACACGATGGCGATGATATTTTTGGTCGCGCCGCACATCTCAACGCCGACCACATCGGGAGAGACGTATACGCGAAACGCAGGGGAGATAAGAGCCGCCTTAAAGAACTCGGCCACCTCCGGATCCTCCGAGGCGATGACGGCGGCAGATAGGCCCCCGCGACAAATCTCTTCGGCGTGATTAGGGCCAGATAGCGCTGCGATGCGCTCGGGATGACCTATCTCATCTCCTATGACCTCGGTCATCAACAAGCCTGAAGTAAGTTCCACGCCCTTGGTAAGGCAAAGCACCGGAACGGAATCGTCCAGATAAACCGCAGCCTCATGAGCAACGGATCGAAGATGCGTAGAGGGCACGGCAAAGATCACGCCCTCGGCGCCATCGATGACTTCTTGCAGGGACGAAGAGGCGGTGACGTTATCAGGTAGACGATAGCCATCAAGGTAACGGGGGTTGACGTGATTGGAGTTGATTCCGTCCGCCGTCTGCGGGCTATGAGCCCACATGGCAACGGAATCGACGGAATCGGCGACAAGGCCGGCTACGGCCGTGCCCCACGAACCTGCGCCGATAAGGGCGATCTTCATGTCTGTTACTCACCATCCATCTTGGTAGCGCGCTTGGTAAAGGAAAGCTTTGACTCCGTGCCGGCGCGCAAGCGAGAGATGTTGCCACGGTGCGCCCAAACAACGGTCCAACCCAGCACTGCCCAGATAGCAAGCGCAGACAGGCTGATCTGGGGGAACAGAAGATACACGGTAACCGGAACAAGGGCGGCCGTGGTGATTGACCCCACGGAGACATATTTGGTTATGGCCACCAGTATGATGAATATGCCCAGGTGAAGAAGTGCGAGCGGCCAGCAGAATCCAAAGAGCACGCCCACGCCCGTCGCGATACCCTTGCCTCCGTGAAATTTAAGGTATGGCGAGAAGATGTGCCCGTAGAGGCAGGACAATGCCACGAGCGCCAGCAACACATCGCCCGATGCGCCGGGATCCATAATGGAGGCGCCGGCGCAGTAGCCAAATGCAGCGATGGCCCAGCGCCCAATAAGGACCCCCAAAACGCCCTTGAGGCAGTCAAACAACAGCGTGAGCGCCGCGACCTTGGGACCGGCGACGCGAAGCGCGTTGGTTGTACCGATATTGCCCGAGCCAGCCTTACGGATATCAACGTTACCGGAGAGCCTACCGATGATGAGGCCGAAGGGAATACCGCAAACCAGGTAGCAAACAGCCATGCAAACAACCGTGACTACAATGGGAGATACTGAAGCATCCATGGGCGGGATTAGTCCTCCTTCTTGGAATCTTTCTTACGGAATCGCAGGCGAATAGGCGTACCTTTGAAATCGAAAGCGGCGCGCATGCGGTTTTCGATATAGCGACGATACGTATCGTTCACCATATCGGTATGGTTAACGAAGAAAGTGAACGTAGGCGGCTTGGTGCCGGTCTGCGTCACGTAATGCATGCGAAGGCGGCGCTTGCCATCCACCACGGTATGGCCGAACTCGCGCATCTCGGTAAGCATCTGGTTCAAACGGGATGTAGACACCTTGCTGGCGCGTGCAGCGGCTGCCGCATCGATAAGCGCCCAGATCTTCTCGACGGAACGGCCGGTAAGAGCAGAGATGCGAAGCACGCTGGCCCACGGAGCCAAGGTGAGACGGCGGTCGACCGTCTCCATAACCTGCTCGCGCTCGCGGTCGTCCTTGAGAAGGTCCCATTTATTAAGCAGGATGACCAGTGCGCAACCGCGCTCGATAGCGAGGTTGGCAACCTTTTGATCCTGTTCGGTCATGCCCGTGGTGGAATCAACCACCAAGAGCGCGACGTCTGCGCGGTCGATAGCGCGCAGTCCTCGAACCATAGAGTAATACTCAATGTTCTCGTAAACGGTGCTCTTCTTGCGAATACCGGCGGTGTCGACCATGCAATAACGGCGCCCATCGCGCTCGACGATGGTGTCGATGGCGTCGCGCGTGGTACCCGCGATATCGGATACGATGGAACGGTCGGAACCGATAATCTTATTGAATAGCGAGGACTTGCCAGCGTTGGGTCGGCCTATGATGGCGACAGACAGAGAATTGGGATCCGAAGGCTCCGCGGTAAGATCGTCCTCTTCGGGGAACAGCGCGACAACCTCGTCCAATAAATCGCCGGTACCGTGGCCGTGCAGGGCGGAGATGGCAATGGGCTCGCCAACGCCAAGAGAGTAGAACTCCCACAGGTTATCGCCCTCGCGATCAGGGTTATCAAGTTTATTGACCAGCAAGAACACAGGTGCCTTGACGCGCTTGAGCATGCGGGCGACCGATTCGTCTTCTTCCGTGACGCCGGTGGTGCCATCGACGACGAACAGGATGACCGCAGCTTCCTCGCAAGCTGCGAGAGCCTGGTCTCGGATAGAGGCGGAGAAGACGTCCTCGCTCTTAAGGGGCTCGATGCCACCCGTATCGACCAAAGTGAAGCTACGTCCGTTCCAATCCGCCTCATGATACGAACGGTCTCGGGTGACGCCGCGGCTCTGGTGGACGATGGCATCGGCGGTCTGCGCGATACGATTGACAAGTGTGGACTTGCCCACGTTGGGGCGACCGACGATAGCGACGATGGGTTTCATATATTCAGGCTCCTACAGTCCGAATCTCTAGTGTTGCAAAAGCGGGTCCTCTTCGAGGAAATCGAGAAGCTCCGCCGGGGTTGTGGGAGCCACGCGAACCGCGCCCCCGCGCTTCTCCAGCGATTGAAGAAGCTGCTCACGATGATACCCGTCCAGCGTAAGGCCGCTAGCGTTGAACATCACTTCGGGCAGAATGAGCATAACACCGCCCAAATCTTGGGGCAGCTGTTCAAGAATATCCTCAGCGGTGAGAAGGCCGGTTACGTTGACGTTGCCGCCGAAATAGCGGTTCTTAATATCTGTAACCTTGCCCGCAAGGGACTCGTCCTCAATAAAACGCGCGACCGTGGGACGTGCCGCTTCGCCAGACAGAACGAGAAGCTCAAAACCGCGCTCGCGCAAGATGTCGCGAACGGCAACCATACGAGACGGATTGCGCAACACGGCATCGGTATCGTCCAAATACGAGCGAATCATTCCGATACCGTCGTAAAACTGCGGATAACCGTCGTAGAAATCAGCTGGAGGCGGGTCTAGCCGAGCGGCGATGAAGAACTCATCTGAGAGCTGGAAGGTATGTCGACCAAAGCGTTCGAAAGCACGGTCTTGGTAGGGGCGCACCTGCTCGACGACGGCGCGCGCCAAAGCCGGGTCATGTGAATACGAGGACGTAAAACGGCTTTGGTGCTTGGTAAAACCAAGCGGGACTATACCCAGGCTTGTAACCTGGGGATGGGCCTCGCAGTATTCAAGCGTGCGCGCAAGCTCCTCGCCATCGTTAAGGCCGGGGCACAGCACGATCTGCGCATGGATTTCAATACCCGCAGCCATGAGCAGCTCGAGAATTTCCATGCCGCGCGCGGCGTTCCTACCGATGAGACGGCGGCGCACCTCGGGCGTCACCGCATGTATAGAGACATTCATGGGCGAGAGGTTCTTGGAGATGACGTTTTCAACATCTTCATCGCTCATGTTGGTCAACGTGACAAAATTACCCTGCAGGAATGAAAGCCGATAATCATCATCGCGAATGGTAAGCGTCTTGCGGCTCTCGCGAGGCAGCATGGTCATGAAGCAGAACACGCAGGCGTTGACGCAGGTGCGCATACCGTCGAAGACGGCGTCGTTAAACGTAAGCCCCCAGTCCTCTCCGGGGAAGCGCTCGAGCACGCAGGAGGCCGTCGTGCTGTCGGATGGATCGAAGACCTCAAGCTCGACCTCGTCCTCATCTGCCTCCCACAGCCACACGATCATATCCGTCAATGGCTCGCGGTTGACGCGGGACACGTACATGCCGGGCTCGATGCCAGCGTCATATGCAGGGGAATCAGGACGGACCGCGGTTACCAGCGCGCCATGAAACGCGCCGTCCCCCTGAGCGCGCCGCGTAGACGAACCATAGTTGGACGCCTGCGAGGCGTAAGCGGGGACTGTAAGGTCGACAACATCTATATCACTCATAGTCCAACCGCCCGGGCGATAACGGAGCGAGCTTGCTCGATGTGCGCGGCGGGGGTAGAGGCCCCGGCCGTGATGCCGATTAGCGAGGCGCCCTCAAACCAAGCGGGGTCGATCTCTGCATCGTCCTCGATATGGTGCGTGGATGCACAGCGCTCAGAGCAGATCTGCGCCAAACGACGCGTATTGCCTGAGTTTTTACCACCCACAACCACCATTACGTCGGCACGTCTCGCCAAATCAGCGGCGCTGGCCTGACGCTCATGGGTGGCCTTGCATATTGTGTTGATAACATTGACCTCCGCCACGCGTGGTACAAGAGCGGAGACAATCTGCGCCAAGCGCTCGGGAGTCTGCGTGGTCTGCACAACCACGCCGACGCGACGGCAAAGGTCGATGGAATCAAGGTCCTCGACATTGCTTACAACAAATGCCGCGCCGCCCGCATGGCCCAGGATGCCCTCGACCTCAGGATGCCCGCTCTCCCCCACCACGATAAGCTGATAACCCTGGGCGACCAACTTGGCCGCGGCGGCGTGGACCTTCTTGACGTAGGGGCAGGTGGCGTCGATTACGTGCAGGCCGCGATCGCGCGCCTCATCGATAACCTGCGGCACCACGCCGTGGGCGCGAATGACCAAGGTGCCCGCAGACGCATCGTCTACGGAATCGGCAAGCCCAACCCCCTCGCGCTCAAGCTCGCAAACAACGCGGGGGTTATGGATAAGAGGGCCGAGCGTATGGACAGGTTGGGCGGCATCATGCGCCGCGGCATATGCCTTGGACAACGCGCGCTCAACGCCGTAGCACACGCCCGCGTGCAGAGCGATTTCAATAACAGATGCAGGCACGGTCTAGAACCTCCCGGGATGCTCGGCGCGGAGCTGGTCGCGAAGCGCGTACATGCGCGAGACCGCCAGGTTCTCGACCCATTGGGAGCGCTCGCGGCGCTTCATGCCCTCGGGCGCATCGTTAAAGGAAACATGCTCGCCGGCCCTCATCCAGCACTTTTTTGGACGAGGAACCTTTTTACCGGCAGGGGTGATATCGCGAAAACCGCACACGGCCATAGGCGTGATATCCGTCTTGCCCATCTGCGCCATAAGCGCAAATCCGCCGTGGACCTCGACCGGCTGCTCATCCGTGCGAATGCGCGTGCCCTCCGGGAAGATAAGAACATCCTCGCCGCGCTGTAGGGCGTGCTGCGCGCGTCGAAGACTTTTCATATCTGCGGTGCCGCGCTCGACGGGAATGCCGCCAGCGCGCGAGAACACCCACTCCACGATGCGATGCGACCCAAATTCACTCTTAAAAATAGGACGGAAGATGCGGCCGCGGCGCCACAGGTAGGTGCAGATGGAGACCACCTCTGCCATAGAGGTATGGTTGCAGATAATGACGGTGCCCTTGCCATCAGAGCGCTCGAGCATATACCGCTCGTCTTCCATGCGGGCACACCACATGCACAAGGCGAACGCCCACACAATCGCGAGCGCGACATTGCGAACGCAGCGAATGGGCAGCGGAAACTCGCCTACACCCGCGTCATAGTACTCATCATAAGTTGAATGGAACAGCTTCATGAATCTCGCCTCTTAGAGATAAGGTCGCGAATCTGGTCGACGACCTCGTCGATGGTGAAACGGGACGAATCGATGCGAACGGCATCGTCGGCGGCGCGCAAGGGCGCGGCTTCACGGGAAGAATCGAGCCTGTCGCGACGTTCAAGATCCGCCAGGGTCTCATCTACCTCGCGCTGAAGAGCCTCATCGCTCAACAGCTCGCCGGGGTGACGCTGCAGCACGCGACGCCGCGCTCGCTCGCGGGGATCGGCCGTAAGGAAAACCTTGACAAGCGCATTGGGGAACACCACGGTGCCGATATCGCGCCCCTCTGCGACGACATCGCGATCTTGGGCAAAAAGCCGTTGCACGGGCAGCATGGCCTCGCGAACGCCGGGGTAAGCAGACACCTTGGAGACTATGCGGTCTACAGCCGGCGTGCGGATATCATCGCTTACATCGCGCCCATCGACGGAAATGCGCGTAGCCTCGCCCGCAGAATCAAAGCTGATGTCAAGAGAGCGAGAAAGGGTGACGACCCCGTCTTCATCGTCCAAATCCACACCATGCAGCGTGCAGGCAAAGGCGACGGTACGGTACAGGGCCCCGGTATCCAGCTTCTCAAACCCCATGCGCCTCGCGATCTCGCGGGCGATGGTGGACTTTCCAGAACCAGCGGGGCCATCGATGGCAACGATCATCGCCGGTCTCCTTTCTGTTCAGCCGCGCGCCGTCGAGGGCGGCGGGACACATATCAATACAAGCGAACCAGCAGAAGCGGTATTCTACTCGCGAACCGCTACCCTCTGAGCAAGGCGACCTCGCGCTCATCTAGCTCGCGCCAAGAACCCAAGGCCAGGTCACCCAGATCAAGATCCCCAAAACGGCAACGGTGCAAGCGCAACACGGGATGGTGCACGCGGCCGAGCATGCGCTTGACCTGATTCTTGCGGCCCTCTCTAATCTGGACCTCGACAAAACCCGTATGCGCGGGAACGTTGCCGTAGGCCACCGGAGCGGCGAGCCGCCTAGAAACGATGCGGCAGCGAGCGGGCTGGCAAGGCCCATCGTCCAGCTCTATGCCACGGCGCAAAGGCTCCAGGTCCTCATCGCGCACATCGCCGTCGACCAACGCGACATAGGTCTTCCAGACGTGCTTTGAGGGATGCAGGAGATCTTGGCCCAAATCGCCGTCAGTGGTGAACAGCAACAAGCCGGTGGTATCCATATCAAGTCTACCAACCGGAAACAGGCCCGGGTATTTATCTACGGGAACGAGCTCAGCCACGCACGGCCTGCCTTGGGGATCGCGCATGGTGGTGAGATAGCCCGCGGGCTTGTTGAGCATGAGGTATGCCTTACCGCGCGACAGCGCTACGGCAACGCCGTCAACCTCGACAAGATCGACCAAGGGATCGACCTTGGTTCCCAGCTCGCATGCGATGCGCCCGTTCACCTTGACGCGTCCCGCCGTCATAAGATCCTCCGACCCCCTGCGGCTCGCGACGCCCGCACGGGCCAAAAACCGCTGCAACCTCATGGGGACCAGGCGCTCATCGGGGCGGAATGCGGGGCTACTCATGGGAACCGCCTTCCATATCCGTAACATCCGCGTCGCCATCGGCGACGCCGCCGATCAGTTCCATGTCCGCATCCGGAACATCCTCGGTACCCAGCAGGTCGCGCTCCTCCTCCAAGTCCTCTTCCGTCTCCTCTAAGGTAGACTGGATGGAGCGGCCGCTTAAGCGTTCGCGAATAAACTGGCGCGATTGCTCATCCGGTGCAAACTGCTCAAGATCGGGCAGGTCGCGCACGCTGCGAAGACCGAACTTCTCCAAGAATGCCGCCGTGGTGCCGTAGAGAATTGCCTGCCCGCGCTGGGGATCGCGACCCATCTCGCGGATAAGGCCCTTATCGGCTAGCGACGAGATGACGCCGTCGGAGTTGACGCCGCGGATGCCCTTGACGGTCTCTCGCGTAACGGGCTGGTGGTACGCGATGACGGCGAGCGTCTCGAGCGCCGCCTGGCTGAGCTTCTGGGTGTCCCAAGACAGCACAAACGCCTCAACCTGGTCGTGAAACGCCGGGTGCGTGAACAGGCGCCATCCGCCCGCAACCTCGCGAAGCTGAAAACCGCGATTCGCCTCCTCATACTCAACCTGGAGTTCCGCTAGAAGCGATGCGACCTCGCCCGGAGCGACATCAAGCGAAGCCGCGAGCGCGCTGGCGCTTACCGGATCGCTGGAAACCAGCAGCAACGCTTCGAGCGCACCCTTTATGGACGAGGGGCCCAACGTAGAAAGGTCGGACATACGGGCTACTCCCCTTCTTCTTCAAGCGATTCGCCGAGACGGTACTCCGGCGCGCCCTCAACGCGGTCGATACGAATGATGCCGAAATTCTCGTCCTGCTCAAGCGTGACCGAACCGCGCTTGGCAAGCTCGAGAATCGCCAAAAAGGTGGCGACCACCTGCTCTGTGGTGGCATCGCCATCGAGCAGCTCCCTAAACGTAGTATGAGGACGAGAAATGGTAACGCGGTCAACGGAGGCAACGGTAAGCTCGATAGGCATGCGGCGCGGGGCGACATGTTCGGCCTCAAGCAGAAACTTCTCGCGGCGGCCATCGATATCCGCGCAAATCACCGCCAGTCCGCGCAGCGTGATGCCGGCCAGGTAATCTGGCATAAGGTTCAAAAACTCTGGGTCGGGACCGGCGACTCGCGGATGCATGCGGCTTTCGGCCTCCATACGGGCGCCCAGGGCAGCCGCCGCACCCTTGAACTGCTTGTACGCGATAAGGCGGGCGATAAGGACCTCGCGAAGCGCGTCGCCGTCCAGGTCCGCAAGCTCTTCATCCTCGTCCTCGTCCAAAGACGCCTTAATGGGTTCATCTGGAACCAGGGAAGCCGCTTTGATATCGAGGAGGGTGGCGGCGACAAGCAAAAAGTCGCTCGCAACATCCAGGTCCAGCGCCTGCATTCGTTCGACTTCGGCAAGATACTGCTCGGCGACCTCTGAAATGGAGATGGATCCGATATCGACCTTTTGCCTGCTCACCAACTGGAGCAGCAGGTCAAAGGGGCCGGAATAAGCCTGCGTGGAAACGCGATAAGACAACGCCAGCCTCCTTGGACTCGACCCGTAAAACCGCAAGGCACCCAGGGCGAATGCGGTCTATCTGCACAAACTGCTAAAAGTGTACCGCACTCTTATGCCAGGGCGAAGGACAGAAGGGCATCGCCCAGCGGATACACCGTGAAATCGAAGTAGATATCGATGAGGTCGATGCCCGTGAGCATGGGCAGCAGGTAGAGCACAACGATCAAGATGGGCATGGCGTATTGCTGGATACGGTAGTAGGTGTTGAGCGCCTCGCCCTTGAGAAACAGCACCAAGATGGAGGAGCCATCCAGCGGGGGAAGCGGAATAAGGTTGAAAAACGCCAGGGACAGGTTTACGAAGATAAACGTGAGCGCAAACTCCGCAACAATGGAACCGGCGGCCGTGGCCCACATCGACCCGTTTACCACGCCGGAGAGCAGCAGCGCGCCCAGGCACGCAAGCACGATGTTGGAAGCGGGCCCCGCCAGCGAGATCAAGAGCTCGTCGCGCTTGGGATGCTTGAGGTTGCCCAAATAGATCGGAACCGGCTTGGCGAACGCGAACACCGGGCCGCCTGCGGCGATCATGAGCAGCGGCAGCAATATAGTGCCGAACGGATCGATATGGTTAAGCGGGTTGAGAGACACCCTGCCACGCGAGCGCGCCGTCTTATCACCCAGGGCATAAGCGGCAAGCGCGTGCGCGCTCTCATGGATGACGATGCCGATGATGACGGCAAGAGCGCTGATAAGCAGCGATTCTATATCTAGACCCATCGGTTGCGATACCTCCTAAAGGCGCAGGGCGCGAGACGCGCGGCAGCATACGTAGTCAAGAAGGAACAAGACTGCGGCGACCAGGGCGAAATCAAGACGGAACACCCCTCCAAACGGCGTGGTGATGACTCCGTAGCCAGCGATGACGGCGGGCATGGCGCGAGAGAGGTCGACCACGAACCCAACCATGTTGAGCCGCGCCGAAAGCCCGGAAAAGCACAGGACGACGGTGATGGCGCACATCGCGATAGCGCATAGCCTCAGCGCGATGGCCACAATGCTCAGGACGATAGCCCCGGCTCTACGCAAGTCCACGTGCGGTCTCCTCTTCAATCTTTGTCGAGAGCTCGAGCCATTCATCCTCGAGCGCGGGAATCTCCTTCTTGAGACCGTTATATTCCACCAACGCGGCGTTGAATTTCTCCTGATCGGCGTAAAGCTCCTCAGACGCCATCAACTCCATGAGCTCGTCATAGCGCTTGCGATGCTTCTCTAGAAGCCTATCGACCTCGGCCAAGCGCGTCTTGGTCTTCTTAAGGCGGCGGTTGAGCTCGGCGCGGGCGTCTGCCTCGGCACGGCGCTGCTCGCGGGTCTTCTTGCCCTCGCGGACGGGCGTCTGCTCCGTAACGTGAACACGAGGTGCGCGGGCGGGCTGCTTGGCCTGCTGCGATGCGGTCTCTTCCGCCGCGGCGCGCTGCGCCAGGTCCTCGCGTTTATACAGGTAGTAATCGTAATCACCGTCGATCACGGTCATCTTGCCGTCGCGAATATCAACCACGCGGTTCGCCACAGCGCGCACTAGGTGCTCGTCATGGCTAATGAGGACGATGGTGCCGGGGAAGTTGCGCAGCGCATTCTCGAGCATATCGACCGAATCGATATCAAGGTGGTTAGTAGGCTCGTCCAGGCACAGCAGCGCTTCGGGGGCTACCAGCATCTTGGCCAGGGCCAAACGCGCGCGCTCTCCGCCGGACAGTACGCCTACGCGCTTGTCGACGGAGTCGCCGCTAAAGAGGAACGCGCCCAAAAGGCTGCGCTCTTGCGGAACGGTCCAGCCAGGTGCCACCGAGTCGATCTCCTGCAGCACCGTGTTGGACTCCTTCAAGCCCTCCAGCTGATGCTGGGCGTAGTACGCAACGCCTACGTGAAGACCAAGCTCGCGGGTACCAGATGAAGGCGCCTCGACACCGGCGAGCATCTTGAGGAGCGTAGATTTACCGGCACCGTTGGGGCCAACCAGGGCCACGCGGTCGCCGCGGTAGAGCTTGAGATCTATACCGCTATAGATACGCTTGTCGCCATAGGACTTGCTCACACCCTCAAGCGCCGCAACCATGTCTCCGGAGCGCGGGGGATCGGGAAACTTGAAGTCTACATGCTTGTGGCCCTCGGGCAAAATGACAAGCTCGCTTTTGATCTGCTCGATACGGCGCATACGCTCTTGAGCCTGCGCCGCCTTGGTGGGCTTATAGCGAAACTTATCCACGAAGACCTGCATATGGGCGATCTCGCGCTCCTGGGCGGCTCGCTTGGCGCGCATCTGCTCAAGGTTGTCCTCGCGCTGCTTAAGATAGGACGAATAGTTGCCCGTGTACACCGTTACGCGGCGGTTCTCCAAAGCCGCGACGTGGTCCACGCAGGCGTCCATAAAGGCGCGGTCGTGGCTGACAATGAGAACGGCGCCCTCGTAGTTCGCGATGAAGCCGCGCAGCCACTGGACGCTCTCGAGGTCCAAGTGGTTGGTCGGCTCGTCCAGCAATAGAAGGTCCGGCCTGCGCAAGAAGAGCTTCGCCAGCGCGATGCGCATCTGCCAACCGCCAGAGAATTCAGAGCACGGCTTATCGAAATCCTCTACGCGAAAACCCAAGCCCGCGAGGATCTGACGAGCGTTGCTCTCCAGCTCGTATCCGCCAAGATGCTCGAAGCGGTCCTGAACGCGACCGTACTCGGTTAGCATCTCATCCAAATTATCGTCTGGAGAAGCCTCTGCGATGCGCACTTGAAGCTCCTCGGCGCGCTCGCCCATTCGACGAATCTCCTCGGCCGATGCCATCACCTCTTGAATGATGGACGTGTCGGAGGCAAGCTTGGTCTCCTGCTCGAGATAGCCCACCTTAACGTCCTTGGCATATTGCACGGAGCCTGAATCGGGAGACTCCTGGCCCATGATGATTTTGAGCATGGTGGTCTTGCCGGCACCATTTGGTCCAACCAGCGCATAGCGCTCGCCGGCATTGATCTGAAGCGTGGCGCCGGAGAACAGCACGCGGGCGCCAAAGCTTTTCTCGATCTTGTCTGCAAGGAGAATCATGTATCCATCACCTTCGCACTTTGACCAATAAGAAAAAAGGACCCGGTCTCCCGGGTCCCCATTAAGTTCTGGTGGGCGATACAAGATTCGAACTTGTGACCCCATCCGTGTGAAGGATGTGCTCTACCACTGAGCCAATCGCCCTTAGCGCTTTTCAGCAGAAAGAATATTACCATGGGATTCCAAATACGCCAACAACTATTTTTGGAATCTTGTCGCGTTTGTGGACAAGGTTGTGGACGAGGAAGGATTGACAACGGGAATCTCGCCGCGCTCGATAGCGCGAGCAACCTGTCGATCGGTACGAAGAACCTTGCCCGTAGGCGTACGTTGAAGGTCGAATACGTCAAACGCCGTACCAGCAAGCTGGTCTTTCTTTACCTGCGTAACTAGGTAGAGCAATAGCCCGTTGATAAACAGGCTGTACAACGAAGAGGCAACGCTGGCAAGCTGCCCACTCACCGCATTGTGCGCACAAGAGGCCGCGCTAAGAATCACAAGGATGATCGCGAGGATACGGAAGCGCTTGGCGAACCTGGGATGGTCGGCGCAATGCAATGCGGCGATGGCGAGGACAATGTTGAACACAAGATCGACCAGAAAGACGGCACCACTTGCAAGCGCAGCCTGTCGCGTGGGCGCCACGGCGCTGGAGAAGTCCGTGATATCAAAACCGGTCAACAGGTAAAACGCCAAGAAGACGATGGCGACAAACGCGGAGAGCACATACCAAGCAAGATAAAGCTTGCTGACGAACCTCAGCACCTGTTGGGCACCGGAATGTGTGTTGTATCCATGTGACGGCGCGGGGTCCATGTTCTTCCCCTTTAAAGACTGCTGATTTATATCGTATCGAGTTTATCAGAAGTGCCCCGGGTTCTCCCCTTTTAGACACGCCACGGAACACCTCGGTTACACAAACGAAGCGTGGACGATTGCCGCGATGCAAGAGAATCCGCCGCAAGGCGAAATGTGCCCGAGTAGAGGATCTTTATCAACAAAAAAAGAGTCGAAAGCGAACTTCCGACTCTTGAAATTTCTTGGGTGGAGACGAGGGGGAT
>NZ_DCJT01000011.1:0-72611 GCF_002320115.1 Collinsella sp. UBA1693 | reverse complement strand
CCCAGCTGAGCTACGCCCCCAAGCGGTGCGGAAAATAATATACGGGAATAGATAGCTGCGTGCAAGAACTTTTTTGAAAAAGATTCAGATGGACCAATTGCACCAATTGGACAATTAATCGATAAGCAGACTAGCCGACTGATCACTCGCATATGAAAAAAGAGCCGGAAGAGAACTTCCGACTCTTGAACAATCTTGGGTGGAGACGAGGGGGATCNNNNCCCAGCTGAGCTACGCCCCCAAGCAACAAAAGAGATTATAACCATGCATCGAGAAGCATTGCAAGAACTTTTTTTCGTTATGAGAAATCTCAATGAGCATCTCAATGAGCAGATCCTACAAGTCTCTAGTCCGCCCCATTCATATAGAAAGGTCGCGCACTAGGCACGACCTGCAGATTCAATGGTGGGCCTGCCGGGATTCGAACCCAGAACCCAGGGATTATGAGTCCCCTGCGCTAACCGTTGCGCCACAAGCCCTTATAACACCGTGTATGAAAAAAGCCTCCGAACTATCTCGGAGGCTCTCAGATTCTTGGGTGGAGACGAGGGGGATCGAACCCCTGACCTCTTGACTGCCAGTCAAGCGCTCTCCCAGCTGAGCTACGCCCCCAAGCGGTGCGAGGAATAATATACGGGAAAGCCCACCCTAATGCAAGGATGAATTTAAGAAAATTTGAAACTCGCTCACTCAGACTCGCCCACCCTAAGGCCTACGGCTTAAGCATTGCGCACCCGGTTGCAAAAGAGGGGCCAAGCCAGCCCCTCCCCTATCAATATTCAAACCAAACAGGAAACCCAGCTTATCGGGCCTCGTTAACCATCTGAGCGACCCTAGAGGCAACCTCATCGATTGCAACGTCCACTCGATCGCCGGTAGCGCGATCTTTCAGCTCCACGGTGCCGTTCTTGAGGCCGCGCTTGCCGATGACGATCTGGTACGGGAAGCCCATAAGGTCGTTGTCGGCGAATTTGACGCCCGGGCGCTCATCGCGATCGTCCACAACAACCTCGATACCGGCATCGCACAGGGCGGAAGAGATGGCGTCGCAGGCGGCGGCGCACTCGTCTAGCTTAGGATCGAGCGGGACGATGGAGACCTCATACGGGGCGATGGAGACGGGCCAAATGATTCCATGCTCATCATTGTGCTGCTCGACGACGGCGGCAAGCGTACGGGAAACGCCCACGCCGTAGCAACCCATGATAAACGGCTTCTCCTCACCGTTCTCGTCCGCGAACGTGGCGCCCATGGCCTCGGAGTACTTGGTACCCAGCTGGAACACCTGGGAGACCTCGATACCGCGGGCACCCTTGAGAGGACGGCCACAGTGGGGGCAGGGATCCCCTTCGCGAACGGTGATAAGATCAGCCCACTCGTCCACCGTGAAATCGCGATCGGGGCATGCACCGATAAAGTGGTAGTCGACCTCATTTGCACCGCAAGCCCAGCTACGGGACTCACGAAGAGACTCGTCAACAACAAGACGGATACCCTGGGGCAGGTTCACAGGCCCGATGAAGCCCTTGAAGAGGCCGGCCTCGACAAGCTCCTCCTCGCTCATCATATGATACTCGCCAAAAATCTTCTCAGCCTTGCACTCGTTGAGCTCATGGTCGCCGGGAACTATGGCGACAACCTTGGTACCGTCCTCGGCAATAAGGGCCAGGGATTTGCGGGTCCCGTTTTGGGGGAAGCCAAAGAAGTCGGCAACGGCCTCGATGGTACCCATGCCAGGAGTGTGAACCTTTTCCAAGGTGCCGTCTCCAGGGCCCTCGGTCACCGCGACCTTAGTGGAAGCGGCCTCATCGTCAGCGGCGAATCCGCAGTCATCGCAGTAGACCAGGCTCGCCTCGCCAGCGTCCGCCAAAGCCATGAACTCAACGGAGGTATCGCCGCCGATCTGACCGGAGTCGGCGACTACGGGCAGGGCCTTAAGGCCGCAGCGCTCGCAGATGCGGGCATAGGCGTCCTTCATGTCGTCGTAGATCTCCTGCAGGCTCTCCTGCGTGGCGGAGAAGGAATAGCCGTCCTTCATGATGAACTCGCGGCCGCGCATGAGGCCGAAGCGGGGACGCATCTCATCGCGGAACTTATCTTGGATCTGATACAAGTTGACGGGCAGCTGCTTATAGGAACGCAACTCGTTTTTCACCAAATCGGTGATGGTCTCCTCATGAGTGGGACCAAGAACAAACTCACGGTCGTGGCGGTCCTTCATACGCATCAGCTCGGGCCCATAAGCGTTCCAACGGCCGCTCTCATGCCACAGGGCGCCATCGACGACCATGGGCATAAGAAGCTCCTGTGCCCCGGCGGCGTCCATCTCGTCGCGGACGATGTCCTCGATCTTCTTGAGCGAGCGCCAAGCCAGCGGCAGGTAGCTATACAGGCCGGCGGCCTGCTTGCGGATCATACCGGCGCGCAGCAGCAGACGATGGCTGGCGAGCTCGGCCTCCGCCGGATCCTCTTTAAGCGTGGGGGCGTACAACGCGGACATCTTCATGGCCTTGGTGCGTTTGGTAGACACTATGGAACTCCTCTGATATATGTGCAAAACAACAGCAATGATACCGCAAACGGGACGACGCTACAGCGCCTCCACCTCTTCGATGAGGGCATCGACTATCTGAGACTCATCGACCTTCCTCACAACTTCGCCATGGCGGAACAACAAGGCGGAACCTCGTCCGCAAGCAACGCCCACGTCCGCATCCGAAGCCTCACCGGGTCCGTTGACAACGCAACCCATGACGGCAACAGTGATGGGCTTGGTGCAAGACGCAAGGCGACGAGTCACTTCGTCCGCGATCTCGATAAGATCGACCTGGCAGCGGGCACAGGTTGGGCACGAAACAATCTCCGGTCCACGACGACGAAGCTCGAGCGCGGACAAGATACCCCAGGCGACGGGGACCTCCTCGACGGGGTCGGCCGTAAGGGACACACGCATGGTGTCGCCAATACCCTCCGCTAGCAGCGCACCCAAAGCGATAGAGCTCTTAATGGTGCCCTGCTGGATACCGCCGGCCTCAGTCACGCCAAGATGCAAGGGGATCTGCGGCAATTCGGAAGAGAGCCTGCGGTAGGTCTCGAGCGTGGTGGAAACGCTGTGAGCCTTGGCGGACAAGACGATATCGGTAAAGCCTCGGGTCTCGAAATGCTCGACGAACTGCATGGACGAGGCGACGAGCTTGTCAACTTGCGATAAGTCCTCGCGCGAGGCGATATCTTTATCAAGAGACCCCGCGTTCACGCCGATGCGAATCGCAGCGCCAGCCTGGCCGGCAGCGTCGATGACGGCGTCGACACGATCCCAAGACCCAATGTTTCCGGGGTTGATGCGCAGCTTTGAAGCCCCGTGTTCGACCGCAGAGATGGCGAGCCGATAGTCGAAATGAATATCGGCCACAATGGGAACGGGGCTTAACGAGCAGATTCGTCCAAACGGCTCGACGGCTTCCGCCGTGGGCACGGACACCCGGACGATGTCACAGCCCGCCTGGACAAGAGTATTGACCTGCGCGAGCGTGGCATCGGCATCGGTGGTGGGAGTGCACGTCATCGACTGGACGACAACGGGCGCTCCCCCGCCAATCTGCACCCCGCCAACATTAACGGGACGCGTGAGGTTACGTGCGGGAACGGACGCCTTCGACATGGGAAACCCCCTTCTCTAAAGCAAGCGCAGGATATCAACCCTGAGCATGTATACAAACAGCAATCCGAACAAAAAGATACCCAGCCAGGAAAAAGCAGCCTGGACCTTGATGGGCACCTGCCGGCGAGACACCGCTTGGACGATTTCAATCAGCAGCTTGCCGCCGTCTAGCGGCGGAATGGGCAACAGGTTCATGAATCCCAGCGAGAAAGAGATGAGCGCCGCAAAGCTGAGGAACGTGCCCGCACCGGCTTGTGCTGCTTGGGCGGAAAGAACCGAGATGCCAACGATTGACGCAGAGTTATTCAGCATCTCAACCGTATGCTGCGGGGTAAGCATGCGAATGACGCCCTGCGCTGTTTGGACGATGTACATGGCTCCCCCCCGCATGGAATCCAATGGATTAAGGCGAACCGTGCGGACGGACGCGTTGATACCAAGCGTGCCCTGATCGCTTAGCTCGATACTCATCTGCCGTTGAGATCCGCCATGCTCGACCGTGAGGTCAACGGTGCCGTCCTCCCCCGATTCCTGTAAGGCGTTATACACCTCTTCCCACGTAGCGGTGCTCTCTCCATCGACCATGAGAATAGCGTCTCCGGCTTTAAGGCCAGCGCTCGCCGCAGGAGACCCCGCTTCGACAGCCCCGATGGTATTGACGTTGTCAACTGACTGAATGCCAACAATTGAGTAGACACCCACCATGAGAATGAATCCGGTCAAGATGTTCACGATAATGCCCGCAACAAGCATGAACGCGCGCTTCCAAAAACCCTTGCCCAAATAGGTATGGGAGCGCTCGCAGCGATAGAACTCATCATCACCCATGGGAGGAACCCACGCATCGCCCTGCTTAGTCGCATGGGTTCGGTCGAAGGCCTTGCCATCATATACGGTGTTTCCCGCAGCGTCGCGCGGCATGGACGCATACGTCATGGGGTAATACTTGGAGCTCTGCTTGCTCTCGTCCTCATACACGGGCGCGATTGAACCCCAGCCAAGAAGAAACGCGCATGCATCCAAAACGTCATCCGGATCAAGCTCGAGTTCGCGAGCAAGCTCGGATACGCTTACCGTGCCGCGACGATGCACAGCCGCGAGAACCGCCGGCGCGCACGGAACCGTTTGCGGATCCATACCGCATATAGCAGCGTAGCCGCCGATGAGAAGCGGCGTCACTCCAAATTTGGTACCAATACGCTTGGAGGAGAAATGGACGTTAAAACGACAGGGCATCCCCAAAAAAAGCTCGGTTACGCGGACGCCGCAAGCCCGCGCGGCAAGAAAATGCCCACCCTCGTGAACGAAGACGAGCACGGACAGCAAAAGAACGCCCCAAAAAATAGGAGCGATAATTTCAGAAATTGCTTCCATATACGCCAACCCTATCCCACGCGGCAGCGAATGACCTCACGGGCAGCATCGCGCGCCCACGCGTCGATGTCCAACAGTTGCTCAAGCGACTCAACGTCCTGACGGGCATGGGTACCAAGGCATTCCTCGACCACCTCGTCGATGCCCGTGAACGGGAGATCCCCGTGAAGAAACGCATCGACAGCGACCTCGTTGGCAGCGTTGAGCACACAGGGCATGGTTCCCCCATCACGTCCGGCATAATCGGCAAGCTTAAGGCAGCGAAAGCTCTCCATATCAGGGCTATCGAAATCAAGGCTGCCAATGGAGCGGAAATCAACACGGGGGGCGGGAGCTGCCCAGCGCTGGGGATAGGAGAAAGCGTATTGGATGGGAATTCGCATGTCAGAGGCACCAAGATGCGCGATGACGGAACCATCGTCGAACTCGACCATAGAATGAATCTTGGACTGGCGCTGGATGACAACGACGATATCGTCCATACCCACGTTAAACAGATGCTTGGCTTCGATACGCTCAAGCCCCTTGTTCATAAGGGTCGCAGAATCGATGGTGATCTTGGCACCCATATTCCACGTGGGATGAGCCAGCGCATCGACCGGGGTGACCGAAGCAAGTTGATCGCGCGTGCGACCAAAGAACGGACCACCAGAGCACGTAAGCCAGATGCAGTGCGTCTCACGAGGATTCTCGCCCTGATAGCACTGGAAAATCGCCGCATGTTCGGAATCAACGGGAAGCATCTGGCCCGGCTTAACCATGGGCATAATAAGGTCGCCGCCCACAACGAGCGATTCCTTGTTGGCAAGGGCAACTTGCTTACCAGCGGCAATAAGCTGATACGTTGCGGAAAGACCAGCAGCGCCCACTATGGAGACAAGAACGATATCGACGTCTTCATGCATACAAATGTCGATTGCCGCCTGGGAACCCTTATACAAAGAACAGGCATCCGGCAGATCGCACAGCGATGCATCATCGAAATGATCAGGATCCGTAACGGCTACGCGGGCAACGCCAAACTCCCTGGCGAACATGGCAAGGTCGGAAGTTCTAGAGTGAGCGGAAAGGGCGACAACACTTAGTTTGTCCGCATGCTGACGGCACACATCGAGAGCCTGGGTTCCAATTGACCCCGTACAGCCAAGAATCGCGACTCGCTTGAGATCCTGCATTATAGGATGCCTCCAATAGTCAAGATTAGATGGGCGGTAATGCAGCCGAAGATAAGGGAATCGCTGCGGTCAAGCATGCCACCATGACCTGGGATAAGATTCCCGGAGTCCTTCACACCGACCCCACGCTTAATCCGCGACTCGATAAGGTCGCCGAAGACACCCAATATCGCAACCGCGACGCCGCACAACAACGTCATGGGAATGTTGAGCTTATAAAAACCAGTAGCATAAAGAATAAACCAGATGATAAGCGACCCGCCGATGCTGCCGGCGAAGCCCTCCCATGTCTTGTTGGGCGAGATCTTGGGAGCCATCTTGTGTTTGCCGAACCTGCTTCCAACCATATAGGCAAACGAATCGCTGACCCAAAGAGAAGCGCAGATACCGATGGATAGCAACGCGCCTGCAAGGCCAGGGATAGACGCGCGCGTCAACACGATGGCAGAGAGCATGAAGCCGGTATACAAAGGACCGAATATGGTAACCGCAACATCGGCGATACGCGTGCGGGGCGAATAGAGGTACCACATACCCACGGACAAGATAAGGATGAAAAGCGTAGCGGTAAGCAACACCGACTCGCCAAGCGCAGACAGGGGGAACAAGACGGCGGCGGTCAGCCCAAGGATCTCATTGGGAACCTTGCCGTCGAGCCTCATCATTCGATAGAACTCGAAGCAGCAAAACCAACTCATAACAGCGACAAAGGCCGCGGTGGGAACCACGCCAAGCAATAGGCAGGCGATAAATATCGCGGCATAAGCGATACCAAAGCCCGCTCGAACAATAAAGGAATGAAGCCGCGAAGGGGCGGCCTTAGAATCGGCAGAAGAAGAGGCGTCGCGTGCTTGCTGCACAGACGCCCCTTGAACTGCGGAATTTTTCTTACGAGAAGATTCCACCGTACATACTCCTAGTGAACGCGAAATGATGATCCGCAGCGCAACTTACGCGCTAAGACCGCCAAAACGCCTGTCGCGTCCCTGGAACGCGGCGACGGCGCGCAGCATTCCCCAACGATCAAAATCCGGCCAATACGTATCCGTGATGTAGAACTCGGAATACGCTGCCTGCCACAGCAGGTAATTAGAAATCCTAAGCTCGCCGGACGTGCGAATTATGAGCTCGGGATCGGGCAGTCCCGCGGTATAAAGCCGATTGGACACCGAGCTCTCGTCTATATCGGCAACATCGATGGCCCCGCTAAGGACGTCCATTGCAAGCAGACGCGCGGCGCGGGCGATTTCGGCGCGGGCACCGTAGTTAACGGCGAGCGCGAGCACCATGCCCGTATGGGACTCGCACTCCTTCAAGCCGTACTCAAAGACGTCGCGCGTCTTCTTGGGCAGGGCGGAAATATCACCCAAGAAGACGACGCGAACGTTTTCGCGCTTAAGCAAGGGAAGCTCATCGATAAACGTCTTGGCAAACAAATGCATAAGGACGTTGACCTCGTGCTGGGGCCTCCCCCAGTTCTCGGTCGAGAACGCATATGCCGAAAGCACGTCGACGCCTAGCCTCACGGCGGTGGTGATAACCTCGCGCAATGCGACGATACCGGCTTTATGTCCCTCGGTACGAGCAAGCCCGCGAGAGGTTGCCCACCTTCCGTTGCCATCCATAATGCAGGAAATGTGACGGGGCACGCGCGTGAGGTCGATATTGTTTAGGCAGATATCGTCCGGAGCGTCGGCAAAGTGCGCAACGAGCTTCTCTTCGTCATATAGCACGATTAGATCTCCATTACCTCGGACTCTTTGGACTTGAAGAGCTCATCGATCTTGGCAATGTACTCGTCGGTATACTTCTGGACCTTAGCCTGCTCGCGACGAACTTCGTCTTCGGTAAGCTCTTCATCGCGCTCGATCTTATTGTTGAAGTCGCGACGGATATTGCGGATGGCGACACGAGCCTGCTCGGCGATATCGCGGCACTCCTTTACCAGCTCGCGGCGACGCTCCTCGGTGGGAGCCGGGAACGGCAGGCGGACGATAGAGCCGTCGCTGCTGGGCGTGATGCCAAGATCGGACGCAGAAACCGCTTTGACAATAGCGTTGACAAGCGCCTTATCCCACGGCTCGATGACAAGCATGTGCGCCTCAGGAGTCTTGACGGCCGCCACCTGACTGATGGGGGTAGCGACGCCATAATAATCGACGGTGATGTCCGAAAGGATATTGGCATTCGCGCGACCCGTGCGAACCTTGGCAAAATTGTGCTTGAGGCTCTCGATGGTCTTGTCCATGTGCTCGGTAATGCTCGCCATTGTTAGTCCTCCTGAACGACGACGGTGCCGACGGGCTCTCCGCAAAGAGCGCGCTTGATATTATCCTCGCCCTCGATATTGAGGACGATGATGGGCATGCGGTTATCCTGGCAAAGAGCGGTTGCGGTAGAATCCATTACCTGCAAGCCGCGCACCAGGACCTCATGATAGCTGATGGTGTCGAAACGAACCGCGTCTGTATGGGAGACCGGGTCCTTATCGTACACGCCGTCAACCTTGGTTGCCTTGAGCAGGCAGTCAGCATCGATCTCGCATGCGCGCAGCGCAGCAGCGGTATCGGTGGTGAAATATGGGTTGCCGGAGCCAGCTGCAAAAATGACGATATCGCCCTTTTCAAGATGATGCATCGCACGACGACGAATGTAGGGCTCGCAGACCTCGTTCATTTGAATAGCACTCATAACGCGGCAAGAGCAGTCCTCATGCTCAAAGGCGTCCTGAAGCGCGAGGGCGTTCATCACCGTGGCGAGCATGCCCATATAGTCTGCCTGAGCGCGATCCATGCCCTTGGCGGAACCAGCGAGGCCACGGAAGATGTTGCCGCCACCGACAACAATACCGACCTCGATGCCGTCTTCATGAATCGACTTGATCTGGCGAGCAAGCATCTCGGTCACTGACGGATCGATGCCGTATCCGCCATCGCCCATCAGGGCCTCGCCGGAGAGCTTGAGTAGAACGCGCTTGTACCGGTAGTCAGACAAGGCTCCTCCTTAAAAAAGTTACACTGCTTGTGATTTTAGCAGCAAAGTAGACGCGGTCCATAAAAAAGCAGGCTGCAGGGTAACCCCACAGCCTGCTAAAAGGCATAGTAACGACGACCTTAGTTGTCGGACTCGCCGCGAACCAGGCGATCGAAAGCGATAACCTTGACGGTGTCGCCAAGCTCCTTGGAAACGGACTCAGAGTAAGACTTGACGGTCATGTTGGAATCCTTGATGAACTCCTGCTCATTCAGAACAGAGCCCTTGAAGAACTTCTCAAGGCGGCCAACAGCCATCTTCTCCTGAATTGCCTCGGGCTTACCGGACTCGGCGGCCTGAGCCATGTAGATGGCCTTCTCGCGTTCAACGATCTCAGCGGGAACATCCTCGCGGCGAGCGCTGACCGGAGCCGTGGCAGCGACCTGCATGGCAACATCGTGAGCAAAAATCTTGAACGCATCGGCGGAAGCGGTCTCGGGCTTATCGAAGGAGAACTCGCAAAGAACGCCAATCTTACCACCCATGTGGATATAGGAGGAAAGGGCACCGGCCTCGACGGTGCGGACGGCGAAGCGAGCGATCTTCATGTTCTCGCCGATAACATGGATGAGCTCGGTGAGCTCGGCCTCGACGGTCTCGCCATTCATCTCGGCGGCCAGGAGGGCCTCAACATCAGCAGGCTTAACGTCGGCAACAACCTTGGCCAAGGAGCTGGCAAAGCCGGTGAATTTAGGGTTGGAAGCAACGAAGTCGGTCTCGCAGGAAAGCTCGACCAGGGCACCGGTCTTACCATCCTCGGAGATATAAGCGGCGACGGCACCCTCGTTGGTCTCGCGACCGGCCTTCTTAGCGGCCTTGGCAAGGCCGTTCTTGCGGAGAACGTCAACGGCGGCGTCCATGTCGCCGTCGGCCTCGACGAGGGCCTTCTTGCACTCCATCATAGGAGAGTCGGTCATCTCGCGAAGCTGCTTAACCATAGCAGCGGTGATCTGGGCCATGATGGCTCCTTTCAAATGAGAGGTGAACGAACCTTAACGTACCAAACGTGTTTACTGGGCGTCAGCAGCGGTCTCGCCGGCCATCTCAGCCTCGGAAATCTGCTCCTTGCCAGCGCCAGCCAGGCAGGCGTCGGCAAACAGCTCGCACATGAGGGAGACAGCGGAGATGGCGTCGTCGTTGCAGGGGACGCCGTAGTCGACCTCGTCCGGATCAGAGTTGGTGTCAATCAGGGCGACAACGGGGATGTTCAGGCGCTGGGCCTCCTTGATGGCGTTCTCCTCGCGCTTGGTATCGATGACGAAGAGCGCAGAGGGCAGACCCTTCATATCGCGGGCGCCACCGAGGTTGGTCTGGAGCTTAGCGAGCTCCTTACCCAGAACAGCCTGCTCCTTCTTGGGCAGAAGAGCCATGCGGCCGTCCTCGACCATAGCCTCGAGCTCCTCCATGCGATTGATGCGGGAGCGAATGGTGACAAAGTTGGTCAGCATACCGCCGAGCCAGCGCTGGTTGATGTAGGGCATGCCGGCGCGCTCTGCAGCGGACTTGACGGCCTCCTGGGCCTGCTTCTTGGTGCCGACGAAGAGAACCTGGCCACCGCGGGAAACGGTCTTGAGGAAGGAATAGGCCTGGTCGGCGTTGATGATGGTCTGCTTCAGGTCGAGGATGTAGATGCCGTTGCGCTCGCCGAAGATGTACTCCTTCATCTTGGGATTCCAGCGGCGGGTCTGGTGACCGAAGTGGCAGCCGGCCTCGAGCAGGGTACGGATGTTGATTGTGGTAGCCATGATACCTCCTGTGGTTTGCCTCCGCGCGGTGTCGACCTTCACAGCCACCCGAGCATGAGCTACCAAGTCCCGGGCACCACGGCTGAAAAGTAGTCGCGCGTGTGTGATACAAGCGCTGCACATAGCAGCAACCTGAAGCATGATAGCAGGAATCAAGAACGATTCCAACAGCAGGGCTTGGCTTGTGTTGGTGTTGTGTGAAGCGCCGCGCTGCTTGCCTGACGGAGAATCGGAGCGCCCCTCATCACTCGCCCCTGGGGTGAGCCTGCTTTAAAGCGCCCTTCATCCTATCAACGCTTAGGTGCGTATATATTTGCGTAGTAGATAAACTTGCATGGCCCAATAGCTCCTGAACGGAGCGAAGGTCAGCCCCTCCATCAAGCAGGTCGGTCGCAAACGTATGGCGCATCGTATGGGGCGTGATGTCACTAGGCAGGCCGGCCCTTCGTGAAAGCGCCTTGAAACGATATCTCAAAGCGGCGGAGTCCATAACGCGGCCTTTCTTGGAAATGAATAACGAAGAGGTATCAAGGGGCCGTTTATGACTGCTGTTGGACAATAAAGCAGGCCTGCCTATTTGAACGTACTCATGCACGGCCTCGGCCGCACGCTGATGCACGGGCACGATTCGCTCCTTGGAGCCCTTGCCAAACAACCGCACGCAGCGACTCGACCAATCAAAAGAATCGAGCCTCAGTGACGCGAGCTCGGATATACGGGCCCCCGTCGCGTAGAGCAGCTCGAGCATGCAAGCATCTCGCAATCCCGAAGGGGTGCCGCTCTCGACAACGCTGAAAAGAGCGCGCATCTGTCGAGCGGACACCGTCACCGGCAATGCTTCAGGAAGCTTGGGGGACGTCAAGGCTTCAGCCGGATTCGAGTCGATGAGGCCTTCGACGATCATCCATCGAAAAAAGGAGCGAATGGACGAAAGATGAGCGGCGACGCTTCGTTGCGACAGGCCCAAGGAGCGCATGTCGCCTATATAAGAACGCAGCTGGCGGACGGTCACCCGAAGCGGGTCGATGCTGCGAACATCGCACCAATCGACGAACGCATGAAGATGTTGTCCATAAGCGCGAACGGTGTTTTCCGACAGGCACAAGACACTTGCGACGTACGCGATGTAATCATCCACATATCCGAGCGCCCGATCGTGCGTCCGGCCGTCCGCTTCATCTAGCAAAACAGGTCGCCGCGGTTCTTGATATAAACGGAAAGATCCCTGGTCGCGCGCTCAGCGTAGGCGGCGTATCGATCGCGCTTGGAACGGCGCTTTCCATCCTCGAGCGGCGGAATGATTCCGAAATTCACGTGCATGGGTTGATATCCCTGGGTGGCCGGGTCCGTGGCGTAGGCGACGAGGGAACCAAAAGCGCTGGTACGAGGCAACTCGACGCGCGGCAATCCGGCAAGATCGGCATATGTATTGAGAGCCGCGAGAAGGCCGGACGCAACCGCCTCGGCATAACCCTCGGTGCCCGTAATCTGCCCAGCGAGACGCACTGATGTCCCCGGAACGCAAAATGAGCGATCAAGAACATGGGGTGAATCGACAAACGTGTTGCGATGCATAACGCCGTAGCGGAAGAATTCGGCGTTCTCCAAGCCCGGAATCATCCTGAACACTCGCTTCTGTTCGCCGAAGGTGAGATTCGTTTGGAAGCCGACAAGGTTGTAGGCGCTGTGATCGGCGTTTTCGGCACGAAGCTGAACTGCCGCCCAAGGTCTTTTTCCAGTCCTCGGATCGGTTAGGCCAACGGGCTTCATCGCACCGAATCGAATGGCATCGATACCGGTTCGCGCAACCTCCTCAGCAGGCTGGCAAGCTTGGAACAGGTCCTTTCGCTCAAAATCTTTAAGCACGACTCGCTCCGCAGAAACGAGCGCCTCGATAAAAGCCTCGTACTCCTCGCGATTCAACGGTGCGTTGAGGTAGTCTCCCGTCCCCTCCTCCCCGTAGCGAGACTGGGTAAACAAAACGTCCATATCCAGCGTAGACGCATCGACAATGGGGGCGGCGGCGTCGAAGAACGACAGTGCATCGCCTCCAACCAATGACAAGACTCGCTGCGACAAAGAGGGCGAGCAAAGCGGGCCCGCAGCGATGACCACGGGCCCGCTGGGAATATCAACCGCCTCTTCACGAACGACTTCGATGAGCGGACGCGATTCGACCTCTGCCTCTACTTCTTGAGAGAACTGGCCTCGATCGACGGCAAGAGCTCCGCCGGCAGGCACCGCCGCCCGATCAGCACAGGACATGAGGACGGAGCCCATCGATCGAAGCTCCTGCTTCAACAGCCCGGCAGCGGAATCGGGGCGCGTGGACTTGAAGGAATTAGAGCAGACCAGCTCGGCAAGATGATCGGTATGGTGAGCGGGCGACATCTGACTCGGACGCATCTCAAACAGCCTAACGGCGACGCCACGGTCCGCCAACTGACAGGCGCACTCGCTTCCTGCAAGCCCTCCGCCAATCACGGTCACGCGCTCATATGCCATGGTCTCCCCTTTCACGTTTTCATCGAACCCATATTGTGACCCAAACGGCTGCGGGCGTGAAGCGCGATCTTGGTCGGCGCGAATCGTCCATCAAAAAGCGTTTCCACCAATCCTCGAACCGAAAGAGCACCGAGAAATTTCAAGGTGGTGGCAACGTCCTTCTTAAGCATCGCTGAAACCTGGTCTATGCGCATAGGGTTTGCGATAAGCGCGTCAAGCACCAGCAACTCGGTTTCATTCAGCCCTATCAAACCGGGCGCGGCACCGCGCTGGTACCGTAGCGTGCCGTAGATGCGCGATATCGCCACCTCAAGAGATTCCTCATCCGTAATGCACGTCGCGCCCTCGGAAATGAGGTAGTTTGTCCCTTTTGATTCCGGAGACAGAATAGAGCCCGGAATAGAGAGAACTTCCCTACCCAAGCCCAGCGCGGACTCGGCAGTTGAGATGGTACCCGACGGCAACCCCGCCTCTGTCACAAACAAGGCCTTCGACAAAGCGGCGATCACCCTGTTGCGCTTGGGAAACATGTACTTGCGAGGCTGGGCGCCCCACGGTTCGATAGAGATGACCGCGCCTGCCTGGGACAGCGTTCGCTCCACTAGGTCTTCAGCCCCGCGCGGATAGACGACATCCGCCCCGCTTCCAAAAACCACCACGTGTCTACCGCCCGCCTCAAGAGCAGCACGCCCTGCAGCCTGGTCGCAACCTAAAGCCCCTCCGGATACGACAACCAAATTCGATTCCGCGGCAACATGCGCCGCCATCTCGGCGACGGCAAGGCCGTAAGGTGTTGCCTTCCGTGATCCGATAATCGAGATGCATGAAGCATTGAGGGCTGTGGGATCGCCTCTCACGTAGATGGTCTTCGGCGGGTCCGGCAGCTCTGCGACCATGCTTGGATATAAGGGTTGTCCCAACCTGAGCTCCATCCTCCCCCTACATACGCCCATCGTTCCTCCTTCCCTGGTACATCGCGGCCTCGAGAACATGGCCGACCGCGATTGTTGGACTCTGGTCGATGTCGGCAACGGTCCTTGCAATGCGGCAGAGACGAACGATGCCCCTTGCGCTCAGATGGTTACGTGCGGCTATGTCGAGCAGAACATCAGAAGAGTCGCCTTTCATGCCGCTCTGCTCGATAACTCTCTCGAAACGTTCCGTTCCCTCTAAAATCGAAGTGCCCCATTTAGCCGCACGGTCTCGTCCAAAAGCTCGCCCGCGCTCGACCATCTCAAGCAATTCACTCGATGTAAGCCCTTCTTCACCCTCGATGATGAGAGATGGATCCGGCCTTGAGACATCGAGAACGATGTCGATGCGGTCTACAAGCGGCCCTGCGAGCTTGGCCCTATATTTTGAGATGGCGCTCGGCGTGCACCTACAGGCTACCTCCCCATCTCCCAAATGACCGCACGGGCAGGGATTGCTTGCTGCAAGCAGCTGGAAACGTGATGGAAAAATATATGTGCCATCAACACGGGCGATGCGCACGCACCCCTCTTCAATAGGCTGCCTTAGCGTCTGGAGGACGCCCGTGGGAAACTCCCCGAGCTCATCGAGGTAGAGAACGCCACCGTGCGCGAGGCTCGCCTCACCCGGCCGCACCGGCCTTCCACCTCCCACCAAACCAGCAGGGGTGATGCTGTGGTGCGGTCTACGAAACGGCCTTTCCCCCGCAAGAAGGCCCTCGTACCCATCTCCCGCGACGGAATGGATGCACAGGGCCTCCTGGCGCTCGACGGGATCAATCGGCGGCAATATCGTTGTCATCCTTTTCGAAAGCATGCTCTTACCAGAGCCGGGAGGTCCAATCATAAGCATGCCCAACCCGCCTGCCGCCGCCACCGCGATCGCCCGTTTAGCAACCTCTTGTCCAACGACATCGGCATAGTCAAGTCGAGGCTGGACCACGCTTTCCGATATGGGAGATACGGGATAGGGCTTGCAAGCCCAATCGACGCCCATGCGAAGCGCTCCTATGCTATCCAGATATGATGACGCCACGCCGTCGAAGGGAACATGATCCGGCCTCAAGGCCCCCACAAGAGAAAGCCCCGCCTCTCGAGCAAGCAAGGTGTAGGCGACCTCACCTTTGCAGGGAAGGACTTCGCCGTCCAATCCCACCTCGCCCACAAACAGTCGATCATCGAGGCCCGTGCGCGGTATCTGCCCCGACATGGCGAGTATTGCAACGGCGATGGGCAGGTCGAATCCAGAACCGGTCTTCCTCAAATCGCCAGGCGATAAGTTCACGATGATCGCGCGACGCGGAACGTCGAATCCGCAGGCAACCAGGGCGCAGCGAATTCTCACCCGCGCCTCGAGAACCGAACTGTCCGCCATGCCCACGATCGTGATACCCGGTATGCTTCCGCCGTATGAGACCTCGACCGTAACGGGCTGTGCCTCGACCCCTCTGATACATGCAGCATGGACGGCAAACGACCCGGGCCTATCAGAACTCACGGCTCCGCCTCCCAGTCAAAGGCCCCTACCATATGCCTGATGCCCGCAAGGTGACCGGACGCAACCGAAACGGCGACCACATCGAAACGAATCGCGGGTACGGGAAAGCGATCCATAAGATAATTTGCGGCGATACGGCGATACCGACGGCGCTTCTTATCGTTAACTGCCTCTTCGGGATACCCATCGTCATCGAGATGACGGACCCTTCGCGTCTTGACCTCAACCAGAACGATGACGCCCTCGACCGTATCGAGCGCTATAAGGTCCGCCTCCCCTTCATGGCAACGGTAATTGCGCTCGAGAATGTCGTATCCCCGCTCCTTCAAATAGAGCGCCGCGATCGCTTCGCCAACGTTACCCAGTTGTTTTGTAGTAAGGCCGTCGAGCATCCTATCATCATCAAGGCACGCATCCTCTGACAACAGGTCCTCGAAACCGCCAAGATCGGGAACTCGGTCCTTGCTTCGCCGTGACATTTCGCGCTCCTTTCCGTTGGAAAATAATTAACGGAAAGCATGGAGGCGTATTAGCTCGCGCAAGGTCGGCTGAATCTTCCAGAAATGCCGAAAGTAAAGCGATGATTTATTGCAAAACAATGCTAGCGAAAGCTAGAACGTGCCGCCAGCGTGGGCAAAAGCGCCCGGCGCCATTAAAAAAGGGTGCCTGTCTGCAAGAAATTACCACAAAAGCTCACTCGGTGAATGGGGGTCAAACCATGTTCCTGTATGGCCTTGATATGATCGGGCGATGCGTAGCCCTTTGATTGCGCCAGATGGTATCCGGGATATTCTGCATCCAGCTCGACCATCATCTCGTCGCGGGTGACTTTGGCAACAATCGAGGCGGCGGCGATACAAGCCACTTGCGCGTCACCGTGAACCACATCGCGCTCGTTGGGGACCGCGCCCAGAGGGTTTCCATCCATCAAAACGCAATCGGGTTCAAGTCCGGTATCGGCAACGGCGCCCGCGACGGCCTCGCGAAGAGCAGATGCCATGCCAACGGAATCGATGCGCTCGGGAGATATGTGACAGATGCCGATCGCAACCGCTTCCTGCGCGATTCTGGAAGCCAGGGCCTCGCGCTTTGCGGGAGTTAACTGCTTAGAATCGTTGATGCCCCAAATCTTAGGATCGGAGGGAAGGCAGACGGCGCAGACGGTCAAAGGCCCCGCGACGGAACCACGTCCCACCTCGTCCACGCCGACCACGATACCGCTGCCGCCAAGCTCATCCATGAGACGGTACATGCCGTCTACTCGCTCGTGTTCCGCCTTCTCCTTGCTCCAGCGCTTCAACGCGCGTTCGCAGGCCTTTTGAACTTGAACGCGAGGGTCCTCACGATAACGATCGACAAGCAACTGAATTTCATTAAACGGAGCGCTCCCCAGCTCTGCCGCAACCTGCGCGGCGGGGGCCGAACTTGTCATATTTGCCATTGGGACTCCTTGGATGCAGACCGTCATCTTTTCCATGGTACCGCGAACGCCGTTAAACGAAAGCGTAATGCAACCAAAAAGGCCGCCCCTTTCGGAGCGGCCAGGTGCGCGTAATTGAAAAAAGGATGAAGCTTAGCGCTTCTCGGGAATGCGGGCAGCCTTGCCCACCTTGTCGCGGAGGTAGTACAGCTTGGCGCGACGAACCTTACCGTGACGGATAACCTCGAGCTTGGCGATCTTGGGGCTGTGAAGCGGGAAGGTACGCTCGACACCGATGCCGAAGGAAAGCTTGCGGACGGTGAAGGTCTCGCGGGAGGAGCCGCCGCTCATGCGGATGACGTCGCCCTGGAAGACCTGGATACGCTCGCGGTCGCCTTCCTTGATGCGATAATGCACCTTGACGTTGTCGCCAACGCGGACCTGAGGAATGTCCTCACGGATCTGCTGGCGCTCGATTGCGCGGATGTAATCCATCTTTCGATCCTTACTCTTCTAGAGGTGCCGCGCGCGTACGCCGACACATAGGTTGAACAAACTATTTCAGTATAAGCATTTCGCTGGTAGCTAAGGGATGAACCTCATCCAACACCTTATCTGCACATTTATGGCTGACCATACGAAAGGCAAGGGGTATCCATGTATATACCTATGATAACGAACATACGATGCCAAATGCGGGAACAATACATCAGACGGCCAATCCGACCTAACCGTCACCATAATTAGACAGCAGATATGAAAGGAACTATCCCATCATGGCACGAATCGATTCCGTCAGCGAAATCAAACAGCAGCCAACGCCTGGAAAGGCTGCGATCATTGCATCCCTGCTGTTCCCTTTCATCGGGATCGCCTGCATACTAGCGCTGGAAGGAATCATGAACTTCCTACCATATCTTCTGGGCGGCCTGATGCTCGCGGTTGGAGCCGCGGACTTGATTACGGACCTTACAGATCCAAATAAGAAAGCCGGCAGCATCAGCCAGGGTTCCGACGTCGTCATGATCGTGGTCGGAGGAATGCTGCTGGTAAAGGGAACCGCCCTGCTCACCCTGGTAGGAGTTGTCTGGGGATTCATAGGATTAAGCAAGGCCGCCGGAGAGATAGACGAGACATTCCATGCGATTCGCGCTAGGGCGCCCTTCGCGCTGCTCGCGCTTTCCTCCGCCATAGAAGTGGTGCTCGGCACGCTCCTCATTGCTAGTCCACTTGAAAATATCGAGCATCATGTGCTGCTGCTTGGAATCGAACTGATCTTGCACCCGTTCACCATCCACAGCGACAACGGGAGAACGCACCTTTCCGCAGAAGCGTAGCGCCAGCCATCCATCCAAAAAGCAAAAGGGTCCGCGTCCTTATACCTCTGGGAACACGGGCCCTTTATCATGCTTGCCGGCAGCGCTCAGTCGTCATCGCCGGATGCGGGCAGCTAAGCACCTATCTTAGCTCGAGCATCGCATGGGCCGCAGAAAGCCTCGCGATAGGAACGCGATAAGGAGAACAGGAGACGTAGTCGACGTTCGCATCCTTAAAGAACCGCTTGATGGACGAGGGGTCTCCGCCGTGTTCGCCGCAGACACCGTAGCTCATGGCGGGATTGGATTCGCGGCCCTTGGACACCGCCATCGATACCATTTCAAGAACCGCGTCATCAATGGTCTCGAATGGATTGACGTCAAGAATCCCCTTATGCAGGTAGACGGGTATAAACTTTGCCTCGGCATCGTCACGCGAGAAGCCGAACACCGTCTGGGTAAGATCGTTAGTTCCAAAGCAGAAGAAGTCTGCATGCTTAGCGATCTGGTCGGCGACCAGACAGGCTCGAGGAAGCTCGATCATGGTGCCCACGGGAATCTCGAGCTTCACGCCATATTCCCTTTCCACCTGACCGATAACGCCTTCAATAACGTCTCGAACTTGCACATGTTCCCGAGTAACGGACACGAGCGGAACCATGATTTCTGGCCTAGGGTCCAGCCCCTCGTCGCGCTTAAGGGCGGCCGCCGCGCTAGCGATGGCCCTTACCTGCATCAAGGGAAGCTCGGGATAGAGCAACGACAACCGCACTCCTCGCAAGCCGAGCATGGGGTTGGACTCCGCCATCCCGTCGATCCGTCGAAGCAGCGAGCGAGCCTCGAGAAGTCGCTCCCCTTCTGCACCCGACGCCTCGAGACGGGCAATCGAAACCGCGAGCTCACGAGGATCGTCCAAAAACTCGTGAAGCGGTGGATCGAGCAAACGGACGACGACGTCCCTGCCGTTCATGGTTCGGAACATCGAGAGGAAATCATCGGTCTGGACCTCGAGCAATTGAGCAAGGGCAGCCGAACGAACGGCGGCATCCTCGGACAGGATGAACGATTGGATAATCTGCTTGCGATCGCCCAGGAACATATGCTCTGTTCGGCACAATCCTATCGCCTCGGCGCCGAAGCTCAAGGCAAGCTCCGCATCCTTCGGGTTGTCGGCATTGACGCGAACGTGGAATCCGCGGCCATCGGGGCCATCAAGACGAATCTCATCCGCCCATGCGAGCAGAGTATCAAGGTCTTTGGTCAATGAAGCCGTGGTGAGCGGTACCGCGCCCAAAACGACGATTCCCCGGGCTCCGTCGAGCGATATGACATCGCCCTCGTGAAGCACAAGGTCCGTGCCGGAGATGCGCACCTCCTTTGCCTTCGCATCGATCTGGAACGACTCAACGCCGCATACGCAGGGCGTCCCCATACCACGCGCGATCACAGCCGCATGACTGGTTTTGCCGCCGTGGCTGGTCAGGATTCCCTCCGCCACCGTCATGCCCTTGAGATCGTCGGGATTTGTCTCCCAGCGGACCAAGACGACCCGCCGGCCCGATGCCACGGCCTTAACAGCGTCATCGGACGAGAAGACGATCTCCCCCACCGCGGCTCCCGGACTCGCGTTGAGTCCGCAGGCCAGCACCTCGATATCGGCCGCGGGGTCGAATTGCGGATGAAGCAGCTGATCGAGCTGCTTGGGGCTCACGCGCCCAACAGCCTCCTCACGCGTGATGAGCCCCTCCTCGACCATATCAATAGCGATTTTGATCGCAGCCGCCGCGGTTCGCTTGCCCACACGCGTCTGCAGCATCCACAGCTTACCTTGCTCTATGGTGAACTCGATATCGCACATATCACGATAATGGCTCTCGAGGATGCCGAATATCGACTCGAGCTGCTCCCCCGCTTCTTTGAAAGTGGGATTAGCCTTAAGTTGGGAAATAGGCTCTGTGTTGCGGATGCCCGCGACAACATCTTCACCCTGTGCGTTAACTAGGAAGTCTCCGTAAAACTCTTTAGCTCCATCCGCTGCGTTGCGCGTAAAGGCGACGCCCGTAGCCGAGCTCTCACCCTTGTTGCCAAACACCATCGCCTGCACGTTTACCGCTGTTCCGAGGTCATCGGAAATACCATTCTGCTTGCGGTACAGACAAGCCCGTTCGTTGAGCCAGCTGCCAAATACAGCTTGGATGGCGAGACGGAGCTGAAGCGCGGGATCAGCAGGGAAAGCAGCGTCCCCGGCTGCATCGGCGAGCTCTGGATGAAGAAGGGCCGAGACGTTATCGCGGAAGATTGCTTTGAACTCGCTAACGAGTTGACAGAGATCCTCCGCGGAAAGGTCGCTGTCTTGCCGGACACCTGCGATCAGGCGCCGTTTCGACAGCGCGTTTTCAAACAGATCTGCATCGACTCCAAGAACAACATTGGAGAACATCTGGATAAACCTGCGATAGGAATCCCAAGCGAACCGAGGATTCTCGGTCTGCCGAATTAAACCTTGAACGGATTCATCGTTAAGACCGAGATTGAGGACGGTATCCATCATGCCGGGCATGGAGAACGGGGCTCCGGATCGCACGGACACCAACAGGGGATCATCGGGATCACCCAAGCGCTTGCCCATGCGCTCTTCGAGATCGCGCGTAGCCGCATCTATCTGATCAAGCACGCCCTGCTGCCATTCGTTGCCGCTATTCGCATATCCCATGCATGTTTTGCAAGTGATGGTAAAGCCAGGAGGAACGGGCAAACCCAGGCGCGCCATCTCGGCAAGATTAGCCCCCTTACCCCCAAGGACAAAGTTCATGCTGGCATCGCCCTCTGTAACGTCGACGCCATCCGCTGCCCCACCAAATCTGTACACGCACTTTTCCGTTTCCATACAAACCCCCTTCTCAAGCTGCAACGCGGCAGCAATGCGAATAAACCGCCGCGTCGTATGGGGACCCGACGGATATCGTGCATGATAGGAAGAAATACATAAAATGCTTTGAAGAACGTATGAACCGAAGCAAGCGTTGAATCTTTAACGGCGAACGGACGTACTTGTGGTCATACCGTGGTGATACCAGCTGGTATTTATTTAGCACTACCACATTCTCGAACAGAACGTTGACTAAAAACATAGTCCAGATGCCCGATAATCTCGGCAGCGGATTCCTCAATGGCCTTGCGGTCGGTCTTGATGACGATACAGCCGATCCTTCCCATAAGCGCACGGGCGGCGCGCTGCTCCTCAAAGATAATGGATGGATCGGCATACCGCCCCGCTACGCTGCGAGAAACCTCATCACCCAAGCGACTAGAGCGGATCTGCGCAATCTCCTCGACCGTTGAGACGAGACCGAACACACGGGCTGGGTCAACATCGAATAGAGCTGCAGGCGGCTCAATCCCCAGCGCAAGGGGAATGTTGGCAACCTTATAACCAAGATATGCAAGATACATTGATAAAGGAGTCTTAGAGGTGCGGGAAACGCCGATAAGAACCAAATCCGCATCGGACAAATCGTTGCAATTTCGTCCATCGTCATGTGCGACAAAGTACTCCATAGCCAGGATTCGCTCAAAATATCGCGCGTCGGTTTGATGGACGGCGCCAACCCGCTGAGAAGGGCTCTGCCCCAAAACCATCGAGAGCGCGTCGAGCGCCGGACCGATCACATCGATTATGGGAATGCAGCGAGAATCAAGGAGGCCTTCGACCTTCCGACGAAGCGCGACGTCTACGATGGTATGGAGGACCACAACGGATCGGCTCGACGACTCGTCCAAAACAGCACGGAGCAACTCCACATCATTGATCTTTGCAAGTCTTCGAACCTCACACGAACCATGCTTGAACTGAGCAAGAGCCGCGCGCAGAACGGCAAAAGCCGTGTCTCCAAGGGAATCGGAAACGACGAGGACGAGCGGACGAGCCTCTTCATGCAACATAGTCCTGCCCTTTCTACATGAATCGCATTGGTTAATCCCTACCGTAGCAAATTCTCAGAATCGCAAGACCGCAAATACGGAGTAGATAAAAAACGGGGGCCGCCGGATGACGACCCCTGTAAATCATATTGCGAATCAATCCGCCATCAAGCAGTCCGGATTATTTCTTGCGTGCGAGCTCTCCAATATTAGCGACATCGGAAAACACGGCTTCAAAGCGGTTGAGCAACCGAAGGCGGTTGGTGCGCAAAGCCTCATCCTGATCCATAACAAGTACCTCGTCGAAGAAACGGTCGACAGGCGCGCGGAGACCGGCCAGGGCTGCGATGACAGCAGTGAAATCTTTGGCAGAGAATGCGACGTCAACAGCGGCCTGGGCGGCGTCGGATGCCTGCAACAGCTCGCGCTCGGCATCGCCAAGAAGCGACGCGTCGACATCGACGCCGAGATCAGCATCTGCAAGATGGCTGGCGCGAGCATAGGCGGTCGCAAGGTTATCGAAAGTGTCCACATCGTTGTCACGGGCGTCCTTAAGGGCGTGCGCCAGAGCGAAGTAATCAACCGGAGCGCTCACGGAACCAGCGGAAACGGCGGCGACGGTATCGGCGTCGATCTTCTCGTCGCGGGCCATCTGCTCCAAACGACCCTTGATAAACGCGCAAACCGAAGCGCAGACGGCACCCGCATCGAACTCGATGCCCTGCTCTGCATAGGCTTCGAGCGCTGCGGGGACGAGCTCCTCATACCCGATGTGGAGCTTCTCGCGAAGAATGTTCAAAATGCCGATAGCGCTGCGACGAAGCGCGAAGGGGTCCTTGGAGCCGGTAGGAGGCTCATCGATGGCAAACATGCCGGCGATGGTATCCAACTTGTCGGCGACGGCGACAACGCAACCGGCGATATTGCGAGGCAACTCGTCGCCTGCGAAGCGCGGACGATAATGGTCGCTCATGGCGATGGCCACGTCCTCGTGCTCGCCAGCAGCTTTGGCATAGTATGCGCCCATGACGCCCTGTTGGCTGGTGAACTCAATGACAGCGCCGGAGACAAGGTCCGCCTTGGCAAAGTGCGCGGCGCGAACGGCGTCCGCGGAAGTCTCCGCATCAAGGCCGGCAACCTCGCAGATTGCGGACGAGAGGCGCTCGACGCGCTCGGACTTCTGCAGAACGGTGCCGAGCTTCTCCTGGAAACCCACGCGTGCCAAGCGACTACGGAAATCCTCGAGGGAGACCTTGAGGTCCTCGTCGTAGAAGAACTTGGCATCGTACAGACGGGCGCGAACGACGCGCTCGTTACCATCGACTACCGTATCGGCAACGTCGAGCGGAGTGTTAGCGACAAGGATAAAGTTGCGGGTCAATTCACCGCTCTGGGCGTTATACAGCGGGAAGTAGCGCTGGTTGGACAGCATGGATTCGCAGATGATCTCATGCGGTACCTGGAGGAACTCCTCATCGAAGGCGCCCATAAGGACCTGAGGCCACTCAACCAGATTAACGACTTCGTCGAAGATCTTCGCAGGGGTCTCGGCGCGGAGGCCGTTTTCGTCCTCGATCTTCTTGATGCCATCGAGAATGAGCTGGCGACGGCGGTCGGTATCGACTATGACGCCGGCGTCCTCGAGAACAGACTCATACGAAGCGACGTCGGCGATAGCGGGCTCGACGTGCAGCACGCGAAGACCGCGGGTGGTGCGACCCGCCTCGACGCCGGCAAAGCGAACAGGAACGACCTCGTCGCCGAACAGGGAGACGATCCAACGCAGCGGGCGACCAAACGTTTCATGACCGCGGCCCCAGCGCTGAGAACGAGGCCAGGAAAGCTTGGGGATAGAGGCGGAGACCACCTCGGTGATAATCTCGTTTGCAGGGCGGGCAGGCTTCTCGATGTCAAGGAAAACGTACTCGCGGCCTTCGTCCTCGCGGACAACAAGCTCGGATGCATCGGCCCCCTTGCCGCGGGCAAAGCCCTGGGCGGCCTTAGTGGGATTGCCGTCGGCATCGAACGCGATAGCGGCAGCCGGGCCGCGAAGGCTCAGCGACTCAGCCTCGGTAGCCTCGGCGAGATTGGAAACGATGACGGTGATGCGACGCGGGGTGCTCATAGAGCGGACGTCGCCGTGGGCGAGACCGGCGGCATCAAGGCCATCGCGAACCAGGTCGCCAAACTGCTTGGTCGCCTTGTACAGCGGAATAGCGGGCAGCTCCTCGCAGCCCAGCTCGATCAGATAATCACGTGTAGCCACGATTAAGCCTCCTTAGATGCATCTGCGGTGGAAGCAGCCAGCCATGCCTCGCAGCAGGCCTTGGCGATGGTGCGGACGCGCAAGATGTAGCCCATGCGCTCCGTAGCGGAGAGGGCACCGCGCGCGTCGAGAATGTTGAAGGAATGGGAGCACTTGAGAACGCAATCGTATGCCGCCAGCGGAATTCCCGCCTCTAGGCAGGAATGGCACTCTGCCTCGAATTCGTCAAACTTGGAACGCATAAGCTCCACGTTAGCGACCTCGAAGTTATATTTAGAGAACTCGCGCTCGTTCTCCAGGAAGACATCGCCGTACGTTACAACGGAACCATCTTCAGAACGGCTCCAGACAAGATCGTACACGGAGTCGACGCCCTGGATGTACATGGCCAGGCGCTCCAGGCCATAGGTGATCTCCACGGGAACGGGATCGACCTCAAGACCGCCCACCTGCTGGAAATAGGTGAACTGCGTGACCTCCATGCCGTTGAGCCAGACCTCCCAGCCAAGTCCCCAGGCGCCCAGCGTGGGGCTCTCCCAGTCGTCCTCCACAAAACGGATATCGTGCTCGTCAGGATTGATGCCAATAGCCGACAGCGACTCAAGGTAGAGCTCCTGAGAGTTCTCCGGAGAGGGCTTGATCAAGACCTGGAACTGATAATAGTGCTGCATGCGGTTGGGATTCTCGCCGTAACGGCCGTCGGCAGGGCGGCGACAAGGCTGGGCATAGCAGGCGCGCCAGTCCTTAGGACCAAGCGAACGAAGCAGCGTGGCAGTATGGAACGTGCCCGCGCCCACCTCTGAATCATACGGCTGGATGACGACGCATCCCTTTGAAGCCCAGAAATGCTGGAGCTTCAGGATGATGTCTTGGAAGGAAAGAGCTGAAGCGTTCATGAACCTGCTATCTCCTCGACGTTGGATAAAACAACCATTTATTCTAGCGCAACTGCACACGTATGTAACATAAGGGTTCCAAGCTGCGATATTTTTACGATTCTCATTAAAAAGAAAAACCCGGCGAAGCAGAAGCTCCAGCCGGGTCGCTAAGTGCTTTTGGACGATGAGCCCTAGATTCCGCCGATGCGGTTAAGGGGCCAGTAGCGGAACAACGCAACGCCCACAACGCTGTCCTGCGGGATCGCACCGAAATATCGAGAGTCAGCCGAATTCTCGCGATTATCGCCCATTACCCAGACGCAGCCATCGGGAACCGTATAGGGATAGTCTAGATCGACATCGACCGCCTGCTGATCCAAAGGATACGTCTTGCCGACGGTGTAGTCTTCATCCAAAGCCTCCCCGTCGACAAAAACACGGCCACCGATAAACGTAACGGTCTGCCCCTCAGTCGCGATCACTCGCTTGACAAGGAAATCATGATCGGAATCGGTCTCCGGGTTGGTGAAAACCACAACGTCGCCTGCAGATACGGGCTGACCCAAAGAAAGCGTCACTTTCTCAGCGACCAGCTGATCTCCAATCTCAATGGTATGCTCCATCGATCCGGTGGGAACCACAAAGGGCATGGCGACAAACGTTCTGATGAAGAAACCAACAACCAGGGCGATCGCGATGATGACAACCCATTCGAGAATGCTTCTGAAAACGGAAGGCTTCTGTTCCACGGCTACTCCATTTCCTCATGAGGGTGCATCCGAGCAATGAGGTCGAGAGCAAACGCACACTCTTGCTCGGTAAGGCCAGCGGACTCGATAAGATCGGGACGCCAGCGGCACGTGCGTTCAATGGCGTTTCGGCGGCGCCAGGCGTCTACTTTAGCATGGTCGCCGGACAGCAGGATGGGCGGGACGTCCATGCCATTAAAGGATGAGGGTCGAGTGTACTGCTCATACTCCAGAAGCCCGCCATCTTCACCGGTAGCGAAGGACTCGTCTACGCTGCTCATAGAATCGCCGAGCGCTCCCGGTATAAGACGAACCACGGCGTCGGTTACCACCATAGCGGCGAGTTCACCGCCGGTAAGAACGTAATCACCAATAGACAGCCGCTCGTCAGCAAGCGAATAGGCTCGCTCATCCATACCCTCATAGCGACCGCAGACAAACAATAGGCGCTCGCAGCCCGCGAGGCGCTCGGCAACATGCTGTGTAAAAGGCTCGCCGCAGGGCGTGAAAAAAATAACGCGCGGAGGGCACAAATCCGACTGTGACTTGAGTTCGCTGATGGCCTCGTAGATAGGCTCGACCTTCATGAGCATACCGGCACCGCCACCATATGGCTCATCGTCCACCGTGCGATGCCGATCATGCGTCCAATCACGCAAATCATGTGCCTTAAAGTCGAACAGGCCGCGAGAACGCGCCCTTCCAAGAATGGAGGTGGACATCACGGGCTCGAACATCTCTGGGAAAACAGAAAGCGTCTCAATGAGCATCCGCAGCATGCCTCTCTTCTCGTTACTCGTTAATGAGTCCGTCCATAATTTGGACGAGGATGGGTCCATCCTGGGGGATCGACGATACAACATGGGAAACCACGGGAATCAGGACCTCGCCGTAAGGTCCCCCGTCAATAACCCAGACATCGTTAGCCGGGGTCTCCATAACCTCGACGATACGGCCGAGCGAACCGCGACGGCGGTCGATCACCTCGCGATCGATGAGGTCTTCAAACGCCGCAGTAAGCTCATCAAGCTCGATGTCCTCCTCATGCGCCAAAATAAAGCACCCTTGGAGAGCCTCGGCATCATCGATAGAAGACGAGCAGGAGAACAGAACGCGGGCAGTGTCCCCATCGTCGCTAACGGCGTCAACGGTCACAAACCTATCGCGATTAAGGGCGGGAGGCGTGAGCGCGACCTCCATGTCCGGTTCTACAAGAAGAGGAAGGCCCCGCAGCGGTGCCACGGTGACCTCCCCCTTAGACCCATGCGCCTTAAGCACGCGGGCAATATTTCTATACTGGCTGGACATAGGTCTAGCCCAGAACCTCTACCTCGACAGAAGTGCCGAGGCGAGCAGCCAACGCGCGCGCAAGCGTGCGAATGGCCTTGATGGTGCGCCCGTGGCGCCCGATGACCTTAGCGACGTCACCCTCGGCAACGGTCACTTCGATAGTGGAGGAATCTGCGCCATCGATGACCTCGAGGCTGACGGAATCCACGTCATCAACGATATTCACGATGAGATACTCAACCAAGTCCGCAATGCGGTCGGAGAGCAGGGCCTCGGTATCGGCGCCCTCGACGATCTCATCGAGTTCGGTGTTGATCTCAGAAGACACCTTGGATTACTCCTCGGAAGCCTCGGCAGCGGCAGCGGCGGCCTCCTCAGCAGCCTTGGCCTCCTTGGCCAGCTGCTTCTTGGACTTCTTGGGCTCGGCGGCAGCCTTCTCGCCCTCGTTAGCGGCCTTCACCAGAGCGGCGACGGCATCGGTGAGCTGAGCGCCCTTGACCTGCCAGTCAGCGATCTTCTCAAGATCGAGGCTGATGGTCTTGGGGGTGGTCAGCGGATTGTAGCGGCCGACCTCCTCGATGAAACGGCCATCGCGGGGCGAACGGGCGTCGGCGACGACAACACGGTAATACGGACGCTTCTTAGAGCCGTGACGGGCAAGGCGAATCTTGACTGCCAATGCAAACTCCTCCAACCAAGCAGCTTTCTGCTGCAACGATAAACAAACGACTGAATATTCTACGCCAACGGCGGGAGCAGGTGAAGTCCTTACACAGGAACTTCTTCGAAATTGCCGCAGACGTTTTTCTATCTTACGCAGGAAATGACAAAATGCAAGCATATTCAACAAAACGCGCTATACTTGCCTCATGGATATCGAACACACATACGATTGCGACCGCGGCTTCGATGCCGCAGTCTTCACCGCCGGCCTCTTCGGTGGCTGGGACGGTCCGGCAATTGGCCTTATGGACCTCGACGCGTTCTTTGCCAGCGTTGAGCAGCTCGACCACCCGCAATGGCGCGGCAAACCCGTCATCGTGGGCGGAAGCTCGACTCAGCGCGGCGTTGTCTCGACCGCTTCCTACGAGGCAAGAGCCTTTGGCGTGCATTCCGCCATGCCCTCAGCGCAAGCGGAACGCCTTTGCCCGCAAGCAATCTGGACACCTGGCCATTTCGATCGTTATCGAGAGGTAAGCGCTCTTGTAATGCAGATTCTCGTTGATGAGACGCCCTTCGTCGACCGCGTCTCCATCGACGAGGCATTCTTTGACATCACGCCGGGCCGCTATTGCTCGGAAAGCCCTATAGACATAGCCCGAAGAATATCAAAACGCGTTTCGAGCTTGGGCGTGACATGCTCGATAGGCTTGGGCTGCAATAAAACCGTCGCCAAGATAGCAAGCGAGCGCGACAAGCCGCGAGGGCTCACCGTTGTCCTGCCCGGAACCGAACAGGGATTCCTGTCTCCCCTCCCCGTCCGCGCTATGAGCGGAATCGGCAAACGAGCCGAACACGAGCTATCAAAAGCAGGAATCCACACGCTTGGCCAGCTCGCCTCGGCCTCGCCCTCAATCCTTCGCCCCATTTTTGGAGTCAACGCAGAACTGATAAAGCGGCGTGCGCAGGGGCGAGAGAGAAGCGCGGTCGCGCGCGTAGACGATCCCGAGGACGTGAAATCGGTCAGCAACGAGCGAACGTTCGCCCGCGACCTCACCGACCGAGGAGATATCGAGGCGGCCATCGCTGTGTTGGGCGAGTCCGTGGGCAGAAGGCTGCGCAAAAAGGGGCTTGCCGGCCGTACCGTCACCCTCAAGCTGAAATACTCCTATGGAAGCGGCAGGTCCGCCCAGCGCAAACTCGCTCATCCCACCGATGACGAGAATATCTTTGTCCCGGTGGCGACAGGGCTGCTCGACAGCATTTGGTCGCCCGGCATGCCCGTGAGGCTGGCCGGCATAGGTCTTAGCGGATTCGATTTGGAAGGCGGAATCCAGACGGATCTGTTCTGCGAGGTCGACGAACGGGGTGCGGTGGCGAGTTCCAGACGCGATCTTTCAATCGCCCTGGACGCTGTTCGCGAGCGCTTTGGCGATGCGGCCGTAGGTTATGGACGCGCGACCCGATTTGATTCCGACCTAGTCAACCGTGATAAATGGAAATAGCAAACGGGACGTCTCCCGACGTCCCGCCAAGTGTAAAAATTAAACTTTAGGACCTAGTCGAGAACGAGGTCCAGCACCGGAGCGTCGCCCCACAGCTTTTCCAAGCGATAGTAGTCGTGAGCCTCGGGCGTGAAGACGTGAACGACGACCGAACCGTAGTCCATCAAGATCCAGGAGCGCTCGTCGCGTCCCTCGATCGAAAACGGATGCTCATCGCACTTCTTGGCAACCTGCTCTTCGATCTCATCAACGATTGAATCGACGAGGCGCGTATTGCTACCCGTGACGATAACGAAGTAATCGCACACATCGGAAAGCTCGGTGAGATCGAGAACATGGATATCATCGCCGTTCTTATCATAGGCTGCCTGGGCAGCGACTTCCGCAACCGCACGAGCATCGATGCCGGCGCTTGAAAGCGATGCTGCCGCGCGCTCGGGTCTGGCGGTGTAGCTCTCGTTTACACCCTGCCCATCGACTTCGGTCTTCTCAACGTCCTGATTTGCAATCTGGTCTGACATAGCTGCCTTTCTAATGAGAACGCGCGCACGCGTAATGATTATAGATGGTAATTGCCGTGGGATACATATAGCGCCCGGTAGAGATGACGTAGGAAAGTCCTTGGGAGAAACATTGGAAGAATAGCTCGCCCAAGGAAGCCTCGCCCACCATCTCGCGAAGACGGATAGCGTAGTCACCACGTCGACCGGGCTCGATCGCATCTGCGATAAAGACGACCATATCGAGCGGCGTCATATCTACAGCGCCTACCGTGTGGCGTGCGATCGCCTGGAACACGCTTGGATTGAGCGCGGGGAAAAGCTCGGGGAGCTCGAGCGCGGCAACGGGGCCGTGCAGCAGCCCAACGGCCATGGAGGGCGAACCGGCGACCTCGATGCCCATGTGAGCAGCGCGGACCAGCAGCTCATGATCGTCGAGAACCTTATCCCAATCATGTAGCAGACCCGCCGCCGCAGCATCGAACTGGTCGACCCCATAGGTTTTGGCAAGCGACGCCGCGCACGAGGCGACGCCGAGCGAATGCGAATAACGACGGGGCTTGGACACCATCCGCTCCTCGAGCAGCGCCTTGATTCGCTCAAGCTCCTCAATCTGATCTTGGGGCACGCGACCCTCCTTTCAAGCAAGGCAACGGCAAGCAGCGCGTCGCCGCAAGATGGGTACCGACGCTATCGATACAAGCCGTTCTTGCGAATATAACCTATTACGGATTCCGAGGTGAGATACCGAACGCTCTTACCCTCGCTAACGCGCTGCCGAATGTTAGTAGAGCTGATGGCAAGGGCCGGAATCTCGATATAACGAACGTCGAACGAGATGCCGGATGCCTCGACCCTCTCACATGCCTGGTTGATATCGTATCCAGGCCGAGTAGCGGCGATTAGCGTGGCGAGCCCCGCAATGGATTCCGCATCATGCCATGTCACGATATCAAGTATCGCGTCGGCGCCCGTGATAAAGAACAGCTTCACGTTATCTGGATAATACGCGCGAAGCGCCCTGAGCGTATCGGCTGTGTAGGTGGTTCCGTCGCGATCGATCTCGAAACGGCTGGCGATAAAGTCAGCGTTTGCCGCAGTGGCGAGCACCGTCATCGCGTAGCGGTCCTCAGCACTCGTCACCACCTCATCATCCTTGAACGCGGGGCTGCCCGCGGGCATAAAGAGGACCAAATCAAGGTCAAGCGCCTCGCGAGCCTGCTCTGCAGTTACCAGGTGTCCGTAATGCACGGGATCAAACGTGCCACCCATGATGCCAAGGCGGTACTCGTGCTGCGGATCAAGTCCAAGCTCGGGAAGGCGCTGCGGGGCTCGAGCGGGCATCTTACTCCTCCGTATCCTCGTCATCTAGAGCAAGAGCCTCGTAATCGACGTCGTCTTCATAATCGTCGTCGTCAAGGTCGCCAGCACCCTCGAAGTCGAAAGCATAGCCCACGATGCGGACTTCGTCGCCAGGTTTGCAGCCCGCCTTGACCAAAGCATCATCCACGCCGATACGACCCAAACGATGCTGAAGGTAGATAACGGCCTCCTCGTTCTCCCAGTCGGTTTGAACAACCAGGCGCTCGATGCCGCGACCGACCACGCGCCATGCTACGCCATCTTCGCGTACAACCCTGAAGCGACGGTCGCGAGCCTGACGCTCGCGCTCCCACTTGCCCTCATCAAGTTCTGGGGCGTCGCTGGTCTCGGCAAGCTCGCGGCGAAGCTCGGCCACCTGCTCTCCGCAAGCGAGCATCAGCGTTTGAAGACCGGCGCCGGTAAGAGCCGAGACGGCGAAAAATGCGTGGCCGTCATCCAAAGCCGCCCGCTTAAGCTCGGCGACTCGCTCGGTCATGCCGCTGGCATCGCATTTGTTCGCGATAACAATCTGCGGACGCACTGCGAGCTCGGGAGCATAGGCGGCAAGTTCGTCATTGATGATGCGGTAATCTTCAAGCGGATCGCACCCCTCAAAACCACCGGTGATATCGACGACATGCAAGATCAAAGCGGTGCGTTCGATATGGCGCAGGAACTGGTGGCCCAGGCCGCGGCCCTCGCTTGCACCCTCGATAAGGCCGGGGACGTCTGCGACCACGTAGGAATATTCACCCGCGCGAACAACGCCCAGGTTGGGGACAAGAGTAGTGAACGGATAATCGGCGATCTTCGGACGAGCGGCGCTCATGCGGGCGATAAGCGAGGATTTGCCGACCGAGGGCATGCCCACGAGAGCAGCATCGGCCATCAACTTCATCTCGAGCTCGATCCAGTGCTCAATCGCCGGCTCGCCCTTCTCGGCAAAAGCGGGCGCACGTCGCGTCGAGGTGACAAAATGAGGATTGCCGCGTCCTCCGGTACCGCCGGGAGCAACAACTACGCTCTCCCCGTCGTGGGTAAGGTCGGCGATCTCATAGGCGGGCTCCATGGTCTCGCCGTCGATCTCGCGAACCACGGTTCCCATGGGGACCTTCAAGATAAGGTCGCTGCCGTTCTTACCGTCTTTACGCGAACCCTGGCCGTGGGTGCCGCGCTCGGCACGGAAATGATGCTTGAAGCGGTAATCAATCAGCGAGGACAGCTGCGCGTCAGCCTTGACAATAACGTTGCCGCCATGACCGCCGTCGCCGCCGTCGGGACCGCCCTTGGGAACATATGCCTCTCGGCGGAACGACATGCAGCCAGCGCCGCCGTCGCCGCCCTTGACATTGATGCGGCAAATATCGGTAAACTGGGACATCTGCGTATCCTCCTCGTTATCGGTAAAACTACCCTGAGCATATCAAAAGAGGCCCCCGGCTACAGCCGAGGGCCTCCCTATTTGCCTATGCTGTGAAGGGACTTAGGCTTCAACCACGGGAAGGACATTCACGCGATGCTTAGCACCACGGGTGAACTTGACCTTGCCCTCGGCCAGAGCGAACAGGGTGTCGTCCTTGCCACGACCCACGTTCTCACCGGGGTGGATGTGGGTGCCGCACTGACGGACGAGAACCTCGCCGGTCTTCACGAACTGACCGTCGAAACGCTTGGTGCCGAGACGCTGACCGCGGGAGTCGCGGCCGTTACGGGAGGAACCAAGACCTTTTTTGTGTGCCATGTCTGATACCTACTCTCTACAGTTCTTGGGTGGAGTTACTCCGCTGCGGGAGCAGCGGCGTCCTCGGCAACGGCCTTCTTGGCGCGGGAAGTAGCCTGGACCTTGGTGATCTTCAGCTTGGTGAGCTGCTGACGGTGACCCTGAAGCTTGTGATAGCGCTTGCGCTTCTTGAACTTGTAAACAAGCTGCTTCTCACCCTTGAACTGGTCGACGATCTCAGCAGTGACCTTAGCCTTTGCGAGCTTGGCAGGATCCGTGATGATCTTCTTGCCGTCGTTCAGGAAGATGACGGGGAGCTCGACCTTGGTACCGGCCTCGCCCTCGATCTTCTCGACCGTAAGAACATCATCGGTGGCGACCTTATACTGCTTGCCGCCCGTTGTTACGATTGCGTACATTGTTTCTTGCCCTTCATGCATCAGTTAGTGCAACAGCCGAATATAGTAGCAGGGGAATCTTAACCCGTCAACAAAGACGAGGAACATTTCCCCAGCGTATTCACAAGTTGCCCTTGTTTCACTGGATTGACGCTGCACCTGCATACGGATGATGCGAGCTGGACGACGCTGCGCCAGGTGTTAACTATAGCTCAAAGCCCGTATACATGGTGCGGCTACATAAAATGACCAGCTTGAACGGTAACCCGCCCGCGCCCTCCGTCAGCCAGCAAAGCTAGCGACGAGCCGCAAGGGGGTCTACCAGGCTGCCGTTTTCATCCTCCACCATCTGAAACACGCGCTCCACGCGATAACTCTTGATGGACACAAGATCCTGGATGCCGGTGGAAACAATGGGGCGCTCCTCGGGCGAAATCTCCTGGCCCAACAGGAAGCGATCGAGCGCGGCAAGCAGAATCTCGGGCCTCAAGGCACCCTCGTTATCGCAGCGCGTATCGAGCTGGACGATGAAATCGCCCGAAGCCGCACCGGGAGCCACCTGGTAACCAACCAACGTGCGCTCGATATCCATCACCTTGCTCTTTTTTCCGCGCGCATAGGGAATCTGCCCAAGCCGAGCGACGGCGTCCAGACCCCGCTCGATATCACTCGCCTCAAAGGAGGCTGATTCACGGCAGAAAAGCCCCACCCTATACCCCACGCGCGTTATCTGCGCCGTGAGCGCGGGCGTGCGAACATCGACGTAGGCGCACTCCTGAGTCATAAGGTCCTCAGGCGAGGCAGCGACCAGGCGCTGCAAAGCCTCTGCGTGAGGCACAAGCTCAGTCAAGAACACGTCATAGTATTCGCATGTCGAGCTAGTGCCAACGGGGAGCGCGGAGGAGAATCCCACCCGCATGTGCGGAGAAAAGCCCTGCGTAACAGCATAGGGCAACGCCGCTCGACGGATTACGCGCTCGATGGTATGCAGGACCTCGAGGTGGCCGAGATACGCCAGGCGCCCGTGCTTGATATAACGGACGCGCAAGCGGAAGAGGGACGGGAGATTCTGATCGCTCACGAGCGCTCACCTACCAAAACGTTCTCAGCATGAAGCGTGGGGCAGATACCGCAGCCCGCACAGGAGCTGCGGGTGCAATCGGGGGTGGTTACGCCGTCAAGGGCGCGACGGTATTCGCGTTTAAGAAAGCCCTGGGATACACCCGGGCTCACATGCTGCCACGGAAGGCGCATATCAAGGTCAAAGGGAGTCCTGGCGATATGGCGCAAGTCGATGCCGTTGCTCTCCGCGGCGCGCTCCCAGCGCTCAAGCGAGAACTGCTCGGTCCACGCATCGAAGCGGGCGCCGGCACGCCACGCGTCCACGATAACCGGAGCCATATCGCGGCCGGCGCGGGAGAGGACGGCCTCGAGCAACGACGTCTCGGCATCGTGGTAATGCACGCGAACGGCACGGTTCTTGACGCTTTTCAGCAACAGCTGTTGGCGGCGCTTGACCTCATCATCAGGCGTCTGAGCGCACCATTGGAACGGCGTGGACGACTTGGGAATGAAAACGGAAACGGAGATAGATACGGAAATACCGCCGCGTTGGCCCTTGGGAACCACTTCGCGGGCAATGTCCAGCACATGGTCGGCCAGATTGGCGATCGCGACGATATCTTCGTCCCGTTCCCCAGGAAGCCCCATCATGAAATAGAGCTTGCAACGACGCCAACCCGCTTCGAACGCGGCGCGCGTCGCGCGCTCGAGGTCTTCCTCGGTAACGCCCTTGTTGATGACATCGCGCATGCGCTGGCTACCCGCCTCGGGCGCAAACGTCAAGCCGCCCTTTTTCTCGCCCGCAACCTGCAGCGCCATGTTCACGCCAAAGGAGTCCAAGCGCTGAGAGGGAATGGAAACGGAGATTCCCGTATCCTCAAGACGGCGATTAAGGCGTGACAGGATCTGCTCGCAGCAAGAATGATCGGTGGTCGAGAGCGAGGTGAGCGACACCTCGTCGTAGCCGGTCTTAGCCAGGCCACGCGTTACCGCGGAGACAATCTGGTCTGCCGAGCGCTCGCGCACCGGGCGGTACGTGATGCCCGCCTGGCAGAATCGGCAACCGCGGGCGCAGCCGCGCAAAACCTCGACAGACAGGCGGTCATGAACCAGCTGGGCATACGGAATGACAGACTGACTCAGCGGGTCGGTAGCGCCAAAGTCCTCGACCACGCGCTTATATACGACTTCGGGAACATCCTCCCCCTCACGAGGGACCGCATACCCGTGCTCCGTGCAGGGCTCGTCATACCTAATCTCATAAAGGCTCGGAACGTAGGTACCCGCAACGCGGGCAAGACCGCGCAGGATCTCTTGACGGGTGGCCCCGGCATCGCGCAGGCGCTGGTGTTCGCGACAGACCTCGACAATGGACTCCTCGCCCTCACCGATCAAAATCGCATCGAAAAACGGCGCAAGGGGCTCCGGATTATAAACGGAAGGACCACCAGCGATGATGATGGGGTCGTCCTCCCCGCGATCGGCAGAATAAAACGGAATGCCCGCAAGATCCATCGCTTCAAGGTAATTGGTGCACGCCATCTCGTGTGGGACATGAAAACCCACCACGTCAAAAGACGCGACAGGAGCCGCGCCCTCAAGCGACAACAAGGGGACCCCGGCCTCGCGCATGGCATCGGCCATATCCACCCAAGGCACGTATCCGCGCTCGCACGAGATGCCCTCCTGCTTGTTGAGCACGTTGTACAAAATGGCGATACCCTGGTTGGGAAGACCAACCTCATAGGTGTCGGGATAAATCAGGCACGCGCGATAATCCGCGTCGTCCTTCGATAGGGTTCCCCATTCATGGTCGATATAGCGGCTAGGTTTCTCAACGCGAGCGAGCAGGGGCTCAAGATCTGCGAAGCGATCCTCATAGGGAATGCGCACGCTGCCTCCTTTTTATTGCAGTTTTATCAGGACGATGATTTGGACGATAACGGGATGGGCGGCAAACGACTCCCCTATTCCTGCCTGGCCGTCTCGGCTCCTCCAGCAAATGCCTGGCGAACACGGTCGGCAACACCCAGGACAACGCGGTTGACGGGCTCGTAATCTATATCGCTTTCGTAGACCAACGTCAGCGCGCGCCCCATAGCATAGGTGCCGGCAGCCGCGCACAGCGCTTTGACCGCAAACGCGCCATACCCGGCGCGGCTCGACAGTTGCCGTGCGACGGCACGCACCGCCAAGCCGGAAACGACCACGCCAGCGGCTTCGTATGCGCGCTCCAAGCGTATAGGCTTATCGTATGCACTCGCAAGCTGGAAGAGCATGCCTATTTGAGCCAGTGTCATCACGGGATAATCGGCGCCCGGTATAAATACCAAAGCCCCCGTAAGGGCATTGGCCGCAACGGTAGAAGCGATCACGCGATTAGACGCGGCGCGCCGCATAAAGGCAAAGCAGGCAGCAAAGGCAGTCTGCTTATCCGTGCGGTCCATAATCCATTCAGAGAGTTGACCAAGCAGGTGGTCGGCATCTTGCGCAGCAATCAACCCCAGCACGGGCGTATCGCTTTGGATAAAGGGAGCCTCGACGCTCGATTCGCATAGGACGCACACGGGCGCTCCGCCAACCACAAGCTCCTGGACGGCGCTTTGCAGGCGGTCCGACCCGCAAGAAAGAACAAGGACCACATCGGTGTCAGGCTTGATAGCGACGGGATTTTCGCCCAAGCGGTCAACCCGCACCAATCCAGACGTGGTCGAGGGAACCAACGCGTGGCGCACGGTATCGATGAGAAAGCGCGTCGCGGTAGCATCAACAAACACGGCGACGCGAACGGGAACATCTTGCTCGCGCTTTGCAGCAGCGCCCATCTTAACGGCGCTTGCCACCTTATCGACGGGAACTCGCATGGCAGCCTCCTGTCTCCTAACATGTGTTACGCGGCTTTGGAGCGATGGCTCCAAATGGATTGGATGATACCTACCATGGTGAACTGCATCAACATGGAGCTGGAACCAAAGCTGATAAACGGAAGCGGAATGCCCGTAATGGGCATGAGCCCGATGCACATACCGATGTTCTCAAAGATCTGAAACGTCCACATGCCCACCAGGCCCACGGCGACCAACTTAAGGAAGAGCGAATCGCTCTTTATGGCAACGCGAATGCTCGAGAAGATAAGCAGTACAAACAAAGCCAAAAGGATGATTGCGCCCACAAATCCAAACTCCTCAGACAGCAATGCGAACACAAAGTCGGTATGGGCCTCGGGCAAGAAGCCTTCTGCAGCCTGAGTCGCGTTGCCGATGCCCTTACCAAAAAAGCCGCCCGAACCCACGGCGATAAGCGACTGCATAAGGTTGTAGCCCGCTCCAGAGGTATCCGCGGAAGGATCGATGAATACCAGCAAGCGATTCATCTGATACTGCTTAATGAGGACGTCCTTGCCAAGCAGGGCATCGACAACCGAGTCGGCCGCTAAAAGCAGCGAGACCAAGCCGATAAGGATGGCTATGGTCGAGAGAACCCACTCCTTCTTGGCGCCGCTCATCATGATAATAACGGCGCCGCCGGCAAAGACCACAAGGCCGCTGCCCAGGTCTCCCGCCGCCAGTACGCACAAAAATGGAACGGCGAGCATGCCGCACAGCTTCACGTAATCGCGTACGGTATCGATGTGGCCGTTATACTGCGCGCCCAAACCAGCGATAAAAAACGTAGTGATGATCTTCGCGAGCTCAACCGGCTGAAACGTCAACCCTATCAAAGGGATCTGAACCCAGCCGGTCATACCCTTAGCGTTGTAAGAAAGGCCCGGTATATACGGGGAGAAGATGACGATGATATCGAGCACCAAAAGCACTGTCGACATATTCGCCAATCCACGCAGATCAGTCCTCCAAACAAGGATGCTGAGAATGGCTCCCAAGCCAACACCGACCAGGTGGCGCGGAAAGGAGGCATTTGAAATGGACAGCGAGGCGGTCCAGATCACCAAGATGCCGTAAATAACCAATCCCAATGTAGCGACCAGAACCGGAACATTCACGCGCTGGGAAAAGGAGTTGCGCGAGGACACCACTTTTTTGTTGACGCGCTTGAGGCTGCTCGCGGAAGACGAGCGCCCTTGGGCGGCTGTTGCCATGGCCATCATTTCCTTTCCTAGTCGCCGCTGCCGCCGGAGACAGCCATAGAGTCCGGAGCGTCGTAGATGACGCCGAGCACGTACCTTGTTCCCACCATGGCGGAAGTGGAGCCAAAGCCACCCTGCTCGACCAGTGTGACGACAACGTATTTGGGTTCGTCTGCCGGTGCATAGGAGATAAACCAGGAGTAGTCGTCATCGCCCGTCTTCTGACCGGTACCAGACTTGCCCGCTACGCGAACGCCCAGAGAGCTAAAGTGGTTTGCCATGGACGAACTCGCCTCGTAAATAACCCCCTCGAGTCCGTTGTGAACCAGGTCGAGTTCGCTTTTGTTGTTCACCTGGACATCGCGCAATTCCTTGACCTGGTAACTCGCCGCATCGCCATCGCCGTCGCGCGAAACCGCAGAAAGGAATACATGGGGCACGTACTCCTTGCCGCCATTGGCAATGCCGGCATAGGCGGTCGCCATCTGCAGCGGCGTAACCAAAATGTCACCCTGTCCAATGACGATGTTGAGCATGTCGCCCGGGTTCCACGAGCGCTCCTCATCAGACCAGCTGCTGAAGTACTCCTTCTTCCACTCGGCCGTGGGCACGCGCCCCTCGGCTTCGCTAGGAAGATCCACGCCGGTAAGGGAGCCAAGGCCCCACCGCTTGAACATCTCCTGAAGGCCTTCGGGGTTCTTCTCGTCATAATAAAAAGCCTTGCCGATATCGTAGAAGACGGCGTCGCATGACAGCGTGATTCCCTTTTGAAGGCCAAGCGTGCCGTGACCTGCGTGGTCCCAGCACCAACGGCCGGCGGAATCGCCCAGGCCAGTCCACCAACCAGGGCAATTAGACGTTTGGGACGAGGTGTAGACGCCATACTCAAGTGCAGCGAGCGAACTGAAGGGCTTAATGGTAGACGCGGACATATACTGGCCGCTAACGCAGCGGTTGATCATGGGTCGCCCGCCGTCATCGCCATTGAGCTTAGACCAGTCATCGCTCGAGACGCCACCGATAAATACGGACGGATCGAACGAGGGGGCGCTCGCCATGCCCAAGATCTCGCCGTTGGTGCAATCCATGCAGATGCACGCGCCGGCGTTCGCCTTATAACCAGAGGCCTGGCCCTTTTCCATTGCGCGCTTGAGACCCTCTTCGCAGGCCTGCTGGATTTGGAGGTCGATCGTGAGCTTGACATCGCTACCGGCTCGCGGCGGAACTGTCCCCGCCTCGGCGGTGACGTTACCCGAGGCATCGACCTTTACCGTCTGCTCGCCACGGATTCCCTGCAACAGGCTTTCGTAGCGCGTCTCGACACCCGCCTGGCCAACGATGTCACCAGACTGGTACTCGATATCGTTCGCAGAGGTCTCACCGTTCTCCTCGAGCTCATCTTGCGCAGCGAGTTGGTCGCTGGTAATGGTACCGGTGTAGCCAAGCACGTGGCACGCAAGCGTTCCATAGGGGTAAACGCGCTCGGTGCGCTCGTAGACATGGACATCGGGAAACTCGGTCGCATGCTCCTGGATATAGGCGACCGTCGACAAGCGAACGTCAGATGCAACGGTATGCAGGCTCTGCGCGCTCTGCGAGTAGTCCTGAATGTTGCGCAGCGCTGCCGTATAAGGTATGCCCAGCACGTTAGCGAGATGCCTTACGGCAACGGCATCGTCCGCAAAATCACGATAGACACCCACCACAAGAGATGGACGGTTGGTGACAAGCTCTACGCCGTTTCGGTCGAGGATGCGACCGCGCGGGGCGGGCGTGGTGACCGTACGCGTCTGGTTATCCTGAGATAGGCCCTCATAATAATCAGAGGAGACCATCTGCATGCTCCACAGCTTCGCCGCGACCGCGGCAAATACCGCGCCAACGCCGGCGGTCAAAATCTGGAAACGCCCCTTCATGGCTACGCCGGGGGTATTTCCCTCGCCCTCTGAGGCGCGGGGCCTGGTACCGTTCTTTGTATCAAACGTGAACTTGCTGGAATAGCCGCGTAGAAACAGCAACGAACCGATAACCGCGACAAAGAGAATGATTCCAGCAACGATGACGACCATTTGGGCATCCATGCACGATCACCCCCTTTTTACTTCAGGCTCTTGTAATTCTTGAACCGTGTACCCTTAGTGCGTGCCGAGAAACCCTTTTTTGGCTCCGACGCACCAACAAGCACAAGAAAAGGAAGAGCGGCTATCGTATCGAGAACGGTGCAGGCAAGACCGTGAACGAGCACGGCGGAAACAAAACCGCCCTCAACGCCCATGAAGAACAGCACGACCCCATTGACAACGTTAATTGCCAGAATCGCGACCGCGATTAGGCGCATCGTATCCGTGGACACGTTTCCCGAGACGCCGCGGGATACGGTAGCCAGCGAAAAGCATCCAATGGTGAGGAGCAGCGACATCAAACCCACCGGAGCCGCCGACGTCATATCGTAGAACAGGCCCGAAAAGAAGCCGATCAACACGGCCGAGCCGATCTCGTTTCCCATCGACATGCAAAGGGCAAAGACGAGCATGAAGTTGAAAGCGCCGCCAAACAAAGAAAACTGGGGCGCCAAGGCAAGCTGAAGCACGGCAGCGACAGCGCACGCGATAGCAAGTGAGCGGCGCTGGCGATGAGGATCGCGAACTTCCAAGGTCCCCTCCTATTCCTTAGTAGAGCCGTCGGCAGATGCGTCAGCCGAATCAGCGGAAGCATCCTGGGTAGAGGCGACGCCATTCCCCTGGGCAGCGGTATTGGCGGCGGCGACGTCCTCGGAAGAAGCAGCCTGTTCATCGGTCAGAGACGTGATGACGAGCACCTCTTCATTGCTCTCGGCAGTCGAGATGGCCCTGACCACGATGGTGTAGTAGGTCGCGTTGGCAGCGCGGCTAACCGAAGAGACCGTACCCAAGGGAAGTCCTTTGGGAAAACGCCCACCGAGACCCGAGGTGATAATGACGTCGCCGACTTTAACATCGGCATCGGCGGGGACATAGCTCAACATGAGCGTGCCATCGGGCTGACCTTGAAGAATTCCCTGCGCGCGCGTGCTCTGAACCATAGCGGAGACGCCGGAATTCTCGTCATTGATAAGGCGTACCGTAGACGTTGCGGCGGAAACCTCGATGATCTGCCCGATTACGCCACCGGAGTTGCAAACAGGCATGCCGATCTCAAATCCATTGGCAGAGCCCTTGTCAATCGTCACCGTCTGAGACCAGGCGTCACCGGTGGTGCCGATTATGCGGGCGGCAGTGGACTGCAAGTTGTAAGTGGACTGAAGACCCAAGAGGCTCTCGAGTCGTTCAGCGGTCTTCTCGGCCTCGGTAAGCTGGGCAAGCTCAGAGGTGAGTTCCTCGTTTTGCTTCTTAAGCTCCGAGAGCGTCTCCTGAGGCGCCGAAAGGTTTGTGAAAACGTTGCCGATCGCGTTGAACGGCGTCGCCACCACGGCACCGACCATCCTCACGGGCGTAGCGACCGTGTTGACGCCGCTGCGAATCGAGTGAATGACGCCGGCCTCCCCTTCGCGCACGTAAAACGTGAGCAGCAATAGGGAGACCAGGCAACAAATAACAAACGGGCGCATTCCCGATGACTGTCTTCTATTGTTCAGCGTCGATGTATAGCGCTTCTTGTTGGATCGAGGCAAAACGATAACGCCCCTTTACGCGTTGCTCTGGACAAAGCCGCCGTCGAAGGCATTCGCCTCCAGTACGCGCGCGCAGCCATTGACCACGTTATCGAGAGCGGTGGGGCTGACGTTGACCGCAACACCCGTCTCATCACGAAGGCGCACATCGAGACCGCGCAGCATAGCGCCGCCGCCGGTAAGGAGAATGCCGTAGTACATAAGGTCGCTCGCAAGATCGGGAGGAGTGGCGTCGAGGGCGTCCTTAACAGCCTTGGACATCTCGTCCAGCGGCTTGTTAAGCGCCCTGCGAATCTCCTCGCTCTCAATGCGAACCGTTTTAGGCAAACCGCTTATAACGTCGCGGCCGTTCACCTCGACGTCGAGCTCGTCTTTGAGAGGAACAGCGGAACCAACCTTGATCTTGATATCCTCGGCAGTGCGCTCGCCGATTGCCAGGTTATAGGCATCGCGAACATGGGTGAGGATCGCCTGGTCGAACTCATCGCCCGCAACACGGATAGACTGCGAAACAACGATGCCGCCCATGGCGATGACCGCGACCTCGGTAGTGCCGCCGCCGATATCGATGACCATGGATCCGGTAGGCTCCTCGACGGGAAGATCGGCGCCGATCGCAGCGGCCATGGGCTCCTCGATGAGGTAAGCCTGGCGAGCTCCGGCCTGAATGGTCGCTTCAAAGACGGCACGCTTCTCAACGCTGGTAACGCCGGAGGGGACGCAGACAACAACGCGGGGACGCGGCGTCCACGGATAGCGCTTCTCAGAGGCCTTATCGATAAAGTAGCGAAGCATAGCCTCCGTCACATCGAAGTCAGCGATAACGCCGTCCTTCAAAGGGCGAACGGCAACGATATTGCCCGGAGTACGGCCCAGCATGCGCTTGGCCTCGATGCCGACGGCAAGGATTCGCTCGTCATTCTTATCGATTGCGACCACGGAAGGTTCGCGGATGACGATGCCCTTGCCGCGAACGGACACCAGGGTATTGGCGGTTCCAAGGTCGATGGCAAGGTCGCCATCATACTGACCGAAGAACATATCCATCAATGAAAACAAGGTCACTCCAAAAGGTTAGGGTTCCAAAGAAGTGTAGCGCTGACGTATGGAGACGCTGAGAACGACGGTGCGATTCGAAAAAGTTACCATCTATTCAGACGCGGAGTCAGCGTCACCGAAATCAATGGAGATGCCGGAAACGACCCAGCCGATGCCCTCGCGAACAAAATCAACGGTGTAATCCATGCTGCCGCCCTTGGAAAGCTCGACGGACACGGTCGCGATGCTCTCGGTCATAGACTTATCGAGACCCTGGATAGTGGGGACGGAGCCCTCGGGAATGGAAGAAACGAGCACGGACTTAGCGTCGTCGGAAAGGCCAGGGGCAAGATAGGGGTCGGTCTCGGTTCCGTTGGTTACCGCCTCGAACAGCTTGGTAAGCGTATCTTGCTGGGTGGGGTAGCCATATCCGCGGGTATAGGCAAAGCCAAGTCCGCCGGCGACGATAAGAACGAGCAGCAAAATGACCAGGAAGATCTTAAGGCCGACATGGCGATGGCGACGGCGGACCTTCATCTCCTTCTTATCCTGCTGAATCATCTCAGACTCCGAAAGGGTGAAGAAACCGGTATCGGAAGGATCGGGAATAAGGTTGCCGGACTGTCCCAGCGGATCGAGGGGGTCGACGCCGGGAGCATAGGCGCCGGTGGTCTGCGGAACGGTAGGAGCCATGGAGCGCTGGGCGGACAGGGTGTCCTGCGCCGTGGCGAGCGACTGCTGCTGCTCGGGCGTAAGTTGATAGATACCGTCTGAAGTGGCGCGGCCAAATGCCTCGATAGCATCAGCGTAACGACCGGCGGCAGCAAGCGCCTGGCCGAGGCCGGCGTTGATAGCGCGCGGATCATCGTGAGGCCCGACGAAGTCAAGTGCGGTGCGGTAGGCCTCGACTGCATCTTCGGGACGAGAAATGAGCAGGAAGCAGTCGCCGAGATTCATCAATGCGGCAGCCGGAGCGGGATTGGCGCCGTCGATGGCGGCGGAGCGGAACGCCACGCCGGCGTCCGTAGGGTTACCGCTCTTCAACAGAGCGTTACCAAGGCCCATGTACGCCTTGTACGGGGTCGCATAGGAGGAATCCTGCACGGCAAGACCGAAGCTGTTCGCGGCCCCTGCAAGGTCGCCGGCGGCGGCGAGAGCTTTGCCCTGATTGGTTAGCAAAGCGCCGGACTTTCCATACGAAGCATCGCGCAAAGCGGCGGAATAGGCGTCGGCAGCATCCTGGAAAAGGCCGAGCCTCATCAAAGAGTTACCGCGAAGGTGATCGGCCTCGCCGCAAATCTCGTCAGCAGTCTTGGCAGAGGCGAATAGCTGGGCGGCGGAGGAAAAATCTCCGGCACGGTACGCTGCGCGGGCCTGGTCCATAAGCTGTGCGTTCATATATGCTCCTTCGTTTATAGCTTGGTGCCGGGCATGCGCCTAGCGTGCCTCGTGGACAATCTCGACGTGGACAATCTCGTCTCCGGCGCGCAGCTTGGAAATGACGTCTTTGCCCTCGATAGTGCTGCCAAACACCGTGTAGCCGGAATCAAGGTTGTGCTGCGGACCAAGGCAGAAGTAGAACTGGGAACCGGCGGAATCGGGGTTCATGGAACGGGCCATGGCAAGCGCGCCGTCCTCATGGCTGTTATTTGGGTTGGTGAGGTACTCGGCCTTGATGCAATAGCCCGGGCCGCCGGTGCCGGGCATGCCGTCGGGGCCCTCGAGGCCGCGAGCGACCTCGTTGCGCGTCATGTCGCGGGTATTGGGGCAGCCGCCCTGGATGACAAAGCCGGGAACATAGCGATGGAACTTCAACCCATCATAGAAACCCATGGTAGAAAGCTCGCAGAAATTAGCGACGTGGATGGGTGCGCCCTCACCGTCCAGGCGCACGCGAATGGTACCCTGGGACGTCTCGATGACGGCGACCTCGTCACCAGCAAGCGTATACTCGGGAGTGTGAAGTTTCTTACCAAACATGAGCAGCCCTTCCGCCGTCAAGAAATAGTCATCCTTGCAATTTTAGCAAAAGGGCGGCTTGTTCACGAATTCGGCATGCGAGCGGGATTATTCCGCAGAAGCGCCGTCTTTCTCAACGGGTTTCCACTGAACCACGTTGGCGTAGTAGGAATCACGCGCCTCGGAATCCTCTTGCGTGCGGTCCCTCAACGGCGCCAAGATATCCGACTGATGGGCAGAGGGCTTCTCCCCTTCCGGTACGGCCAAGGAGATATCCCATGAGGCGCAGTACACATCGACGCGCGTACGCGCCCATCCCGCAAGTTGGATAAGACGCTGCGCGTCCTCGTAGTAGACGGAATCCTCGTCCAAATCAAGCTGACCGATCTCGTCCACAACCTGATCAAGCGCGTCGCGGGCGGCATACGCGCTGGAGGACTTATCCTGGCGAACGGACTTGTCATTAGCGATAAAGCCGTACTCGTAATCATCGATTATGGTGCCCAGGGAGTCATACGCAGAGACGATCTTGTTGTAAGACGAGCTCAGGATCTGAAAGACGCGCTCATCCGTCATCTCCACGGGCTGCGTCGACGCCTGGCTTTCAGAAGACGCGGGCGAGGAGCCTTGCGGAAGCTGACGGCTAGGGTACATATCGCGAGCAGCCTCCTCAAACGCTTGATAGAACCCGGGCATCACGCCCAAGGGATCCTCCATGACAAAATAGGCTCCGCCGCCCACCAGGGCGATTGCGAGAGCAGAGCAGACGAGCGGCTTGACGTAGCGCTTCTTGGGCTTATGGTAGGGATCGACATCGGAAGACGGCGAGGCCGCAGCGGCCTCGATGTCGGAGGCGCGCAAAACATTGGTCGCGGACGGATCCATCGAGTCAGAGAGAACCTGCGCCGCAGTGGGGGCAGACGGACGGGGCGAGGGCATCTCGGACTCGATCATGCTCTGCGTTAGACGCGGAAAGCTCGCGGTCTTACCGGCGGCGAGATCGGACGAGGAGGATTTGGTAGATAGAATGCCCGGCGCAGGACGGCCGCACTTAGGGCAGGTGCGATCATGCGCGGAAAGCCTGGCACCGCACCCCTCGCAAAATACAAACTCATCGTGCACGGAAACTTCCGCGCCGCCTACATACGTGCTGCAATGCGGACAGAAGGAAGCGTCATCTTCGATTGTCTTGAAGCAATGGGGGCAGATCACGTTGTAACCCTTCGCATAGGAACCAAGCCGTAGCCAATATACGCTCTCATGAGGATAGAACCATCTTAGCCGCGGCTACGAGAAAACCACGCGACGCTATGAGATTTCCTTGTCGTCCTTTTTGGGCCGCGGCTTGCCCTTGAGGCGCCGAGCGCCCTTTGCGGGCATCTTGACCGTGATGCCGGACGAAGACTTCTCAACCTTCATAGAGCTTGCGGACGCCCTGGCAACCGATGATGCGCGCGACGCCGCGCGCTGCTGCGTGGCGCGTGTCAAAGCGGGCCGACCAGGCTCGACCTGTTTTGCCGGCACGGCAGCCTCATGCCCCGTCTCGACCGCGCGCAGAGCCTCCGATTGAGCGCGCTTGAGTTCACGCTGGGTGCGGTTGCGCTCCACGCGGGCGCGCCCCGTCTGCACGGCGCGTCTGAACGCCGAGCCGGTGGACGAAACGCTCTTACCGCGGCGCCCGAGTTTAACGCGAACACCTCGGCCGAAACCTGTAGCAGAACGGGTGCGCCTCTCAAGCGAGGTCTCGCACAGATCCGCCAGTTTGAAGAACAGCAGGCAACCGACCGCAACAATGGCGGCGAGCACGATCGCCTGGCCCCACGTGAGCGCAGCGATGGAGAAGAAATCAGGGAACAACGTGATGCCTACGCCGATACCCGCGACCACAAAAACGAACACGGCGGCGCGAAGCGGCGTAAACGGCCAGGAAATGCGCCAGATAAGGGCCGCGCCCACCGAGCAGGTTGCGACCAGGCAGAAAGTCGACAACTGGTACTCGTCCAAACCAAGCAGCGTGGAAGCAGCCATGCAGGCAACGGACGAAATGACGACGGCGGCAGCGGCGGGAAGCGCCTTCTTAAGCACGTTGATGAGGAACGATCCGCTCACGCGCGAGTTGTTGGGCTCGAGCGCCAGCACAAAACTGGGGAAGCCGATGCAGAAGAAGTTGATCAGCGTCATGGTGATGGGCTGGAAGGGATACGGGGGAAAAGCGATGCACAGCGCCGCCAAGCCCATGGAGAACAGGGTTTTGGTGAGGAAGAGCGCGGCGGAGCGCTGCAGGTTGTTGATGGATCGCCTGCCCTCTGCCACAACCGCGGGCATAGAGGCGAAGTCGTTATCGACCAAGACGATCTCTGCAACATTGCGCGCCGCATCGGAACCGGCGGCCATGGCGACCGAGCAATCGGCCTCTTTGAGCGCGAGAACGTCGTTGACCCCGTCGCCGGTCATGGCAACCGTGTGCCCGCGCTTCTTTAACGCGACCACGAGCTCGCGCTTTTGCTGCGGGGTGACGCGGCCAAAAACGTGATAACGGTCCACGGCGGCGTCGATCTTGGCGGGCGTATCGAGCGTGGTGGCGTCGACGAACTGCCCCGCGCCGGGAACTCCCACCACGCGCGCGATGGACGCAACCGTCCTGGGATCGTCACCGGAAATAACGGTGAGAGTTACGCCCTGCTCGCAAAAATAGCGGATGGTCTCAGCGGCACTCGAGCGAATCTCATCGCGAATGGTGACGAAGCCAACGGGCCGGGCCTCGCCTATCATGTCGCCCTCGTCCGTAAACCCGTCCACGCAGGCAACCACAAGCACGCGGCACGTATCGGCAAGAGTCGCGACGCGGCTCTCGACCAACGCGAACGCATGCGGAGAGAGTACAAACTGGGCCGCGCCCATGATGAAGGAACCTTCGTCAAAAGAGGCTCCGCTCCATTTTTTCGCTGACGAGAACGGTATAACGGAGCGAGGCTCCTTGATGGGCACGCCGGAATCCCTGTAATGGTCGAGCAGGGCCTTACAGGTCTCATTAGCGTCCATGGATGTGGCCTGCGCGATGTTGGCGAGGGCGAAATCGAGAACGGATACGCCCGCGGGCACGCCATGTTTGGCTTCGCCCTCAAACTCGCCCACAGCTATGGGATAGGTACCCTCAACCTGCATGCGCCCAGAGGTGATAGTGCCCGTTTTATCCAAGCACAGCACATCGACGCGAGCGAGGGTTTCGATGCAATAGAGCTGTTGGGCAAGCACCTTGCGGCGCGCCAGCCGGATGGTGGCGATTGCAAGAACGGACGAGGTGAGCAAGACCAAGCCTTGCGGGATCATGCCCAGCAGAGCGCCCACGGTGGTGAGAATCGCATCGGAGATGGAGTGCCACGGCGCCTGCCCCGAGAACAGCCAGGACATAATCGTAAGGTCCTGAGGAGCGGTTTTGATATAAGACTCGTGCACGCTTGAGACAAACAGCGCAAGGCCCAGCGGAATCATGATGACGCTGGCGAAGCGCACGATCGCGTTGAGCGCGTTCATGATTTCCGAATTGACCTTCTTGACGTATTTGGCCTCGTTATTGATCTTGGCAACGTAGTTGTCCGCGCCAACGTGGATAACACGCGCGAACACCATACCGGAATCGATAAAGCTGCCACTCATGAGACTGCTGCCGGGTTGCTTGCGAATTAGGTTGCTCTCACCCGTAAGCAGGCTCTCGTTTACCTGGGCGTCGCCGGAAACCACGACGGCGTCCGCGGGAATTTGGTCGCCACGGCCAAGGCGTACCAAATCGTCCAATACGATCTGGTCAAGGTCGAGCTCGACCTCTTCCCCGTCGCGGATGGCGACGACGCGCTTGGTAGCGAGCAGGGTGAGCTTATCGACCATGCGTTTAGATCGAACCGACTGGACGACACCGATGGCGGTATTCAAGAACACCACGCCCAAAAACGTGAGGTTCTTAAAGGCCCCGGTGACAAGAACCAAAATAGACAGGACAAGGTTAATGAGGTTGAAAAGCGTGCAGAGGTTCTCTATGAACAGCTCTTTGATGGATTTGGTTTTAAGATCGGTGTTGAGATTGATCTTGCCCTGGGAAATGCGCTCTTCCACTTGGGCGGACGTAAGGCCGCGAAGCTCTGTGGGGTGAGTCTGCGGCACCTCCTCCGCCTTCGCATCGAGCAAAGAGGGGTCGAACGAGGAGCTAGACATACACCATCCAATGATTGAGCAAGTCAAACGAAAAGAAGGAATGGTGCCCCGTATAGGGTTCGAACCTACGGCCTTCTGCTCCGGAGGCAGACGCTCTAATCCACTGAGCTAACGGGGCACGGTGAAAATGATTATACCCAAACGGCATAGCGCGAGACGTACTTTTTTTGCGTTCGTGGATCCGCGTGCGTGGCGCGGGTGCGAGGCGGGCGTGGCGCGGACGTCGGCGGCGCGGGCCGCTGTGCCAAATAACGCCTTAGTTCGTGAAGGGCGGTGTGTCAAAAAACGCGTTAGTGCGGAGGTTTGGCCAAATAGTGCGTTAGTGCGGACTGGAGAGGGCCTGACGAGCTTTACCTATTCATCAGACGGCATCGCCCAGGCCTTCTAGCTTGGCCGATATAAAAGCCCTATTCATAAGGTACCCTTGCTATATGTCGCCCTTTCCGCACTAACGCATTATTTGTCGCACTCGGGACCGCACTAAGCGACTATTTGTCCCAACCTCCGCACTAAGCCATTATTTGGTATTTGGTACAGCGCCACCGCTGCGGTCAGGCGCCGGCGGCTCCATAAGCCCGGCGGCGCGCACGAAGCCGAAACGCGGACACGGCTACGCGATCGGTCACAACCCCAACAGCCTGCAATACGTATCGACGCCTGCCAGCAGGGGATCTTCGTCGAAGTAAAGGTCATCCGCATGCAGCGAGGACGTGGCTCCGCCGGGACACGCCGGGCACGCCCCAACGCCCAGCAGCATAAACAGCCCAGCGATACGCTGCTGGTAAAAAGAGAAGTCCTCGGCGGTGAGCGACGGAGAATCAAGCTCCATCATATGGGGAACCGCCGCGCGGGCACGCTCGAACAGCGCCGCATCATTGATGACGGGCGGGTAGCCCGACGCAAAAGAGACCTCGTAGGTACAGCCGGTCGAGACACAGGCGTCCTCCAGGCAGGAGCGCACGCCGTCGCGTGCCGCGTCGAACAGCTGGTCGGAATACACGCGTAGGCTGCCCTCGATATGGGCGTCGTCCGCAACCGCGTTGCACACCGTGCCGGCGCGCAGCAGGCCAAACTTGGCGATACAGTACTCGCGCTCGCCCAACTGCATCATCAGACGGCGCGCGCCCTCGACAAAACGAGCGGCGGCAAGCATCGCATCATGGGTCTGCTCGTCAGGGACACCGTAGGTGGTGGCGATATGCGCGGACACGCCCTTGATGTCGATGTGCGTCTCGCTGGAACGGGCGAACAGCGGGCCGGGACGAGACGCCACCGTGCCCGCCGGCAGGTCGGGCCATACGTGGAATCCAAAGATCGCGCTCACTCCATAGCGCTCGAACACGCCGGATTCGCAGACGGACCTGGCGCCGCCCGTGGTCTCCTCCGCAGGCTGAAAGATAAACAACACGTTAGAGGCGGGTGCGGCGCATTTTTTGGACGAGGATTGGGCTTCGCATCCCCCGTCTTCGCGCTCCCCCGCGCCGCACGTCCCCGCGTCATCCGCAACGAAGGCGCTTTCGCTAGCGATCGCGCGGTCTACCACGCTGGCAAACGTCAGTGCCATGGCCATATGTGCATCATGGCCGCAGGCGTGCATGTGCCCCGGGGTTTCCGAGGGTGTCGGCGCGCAGGACCGCTCCGTGATGGGAAGGGCGTCCATATCCGTGCGGACGGCGACGGTGGAATCGCATCCGGCATCAAAGTACGCGCACACGCAAGAGCGGCAGGGCTCAAAGACCTCGCAGGAAAGGCCGTCCAAATGGTGACGGACGTACTCGATGGTGCGCGGAAGTTCAAAATCGAGCTCCGGTATGCGGTGCAACGCTTGACGATGGCGACGCAGCTCCCCAAGAATCCACTCCGCGTCCGCACCCGCCACGGTGTCAACGGGAGCGCCAAGCATCCATGCACTCATCTTCAAAGCCCCTTCCTGATCCGCATCTTCCCCATCGCCTGCATCGACCGCACAATCCACATCGGTTGCGAAATCCGCAGCAGCCGCATACAACCGTTACCAATAGCACCTGCGGTCGTCTTTATAAGACCGCGCCACGCGCGGCCCATCAGCAAAACGTTGCGCCATTATACGGGGCGGGTGCCCGCACGGACGCTCTTTGGAATCGAATTGTTTTAAAACGGTAACGAACCAACTATTGCGCCAAATAGACGCTTCGCCATGATAAAGTATCTCCACTCGATAGAGGCGCGGGCGCGAAGATGCGCGGGCGAGCCGGCAGGCGTCGACCCCGTGCGGGGGCAAACCCGCCGAATCCTACCTCCGGGCGCGGAGGTTTGGGTGGGCCCGTGCGAAACACGTCCGGGACTGTCTGCAAGCATGCAGGGGTGCTATTCGAAGTGATTTCTTGGTCGCCGGGGCGGTATTTCATGCCCCCCCGTGCGCGGACGAGGACTGCGAACAAGCCCCGTGCCGCACAGGAAGGCCACAGATGGAAGACCATCAGCAAAACCAAGAAGACCTGGACCGCGCCTATGCGGCCAAACAGCCCTTTGCCACAAAAGAACAGCTCGAAAGCCTAGTGCAGCGCTATCCAACCCCCTTCCATCTGTATGATGAGGCGGGCATTCGCAAGAATATGGAGGCCATCCGCGACGCCTTTGCATGGAACCCGGGATTCAAGGAGTACTTTGCCGTAAAGGCCAATCCCAACCCGCGGCTTATCTCCATCTTGCGCGAATACGGGTGCGGCGCCGACTGTTCAAGCGATACCGAGCTTATGATCGCCCGCTCGCTGGGCATCACGGGGTCTGACATCATGTTCTCGTCCAACAACACGCCCGCAGCGGACTTCGCGCTTGCAAGCGAGCTTGGCGCCACCATCAATTTTGACGATATCACCCACATCGACTTCTTTGAGCGCACGGCCGGCTCCATCCCCAAGATCGTAAGCTGCCGCTTCAACCCGGGCGGGCTGTTCCAGCTCGCAAACGGCATCATGGATAACCCCGGCGACTCCAAGTACGGCATGACCGAGGAGCAGCTTTTCGACGCCTACCGCATGCTAAAGGAAAAGGGCGCCGAAACCTTTGGCCTGCACGCCTTTCTTGCAAGCAACACCGTAACCAATGAATACTACCCTGCGCTCGCGCGCATTCTATTCGACCTCGCGCGCCGACTGCAGGAGGAGACCGGCTGCCGCGTTGGCTTTATCAACCTCTCCGGCGGCGTGGGCATCCCCTATCGTCCCGAACAGCAGGCAAACGACATCCGTGCCATCGGCGAGGGCGTTCGCCGCGCCTATGAGGAGATCTTGGTTCCAGCGGGCATGGACGATGTAGCCGTCTTTGCTGAGATGGGCCGCTTTGTGATGGGCCCCTATGGCTGCTTGGTCACGCGCGCCATCCACACCAAGGACATCTACAAGCACTACGTTGGCGTAGATGCCAACGCATGCAACCTCATTCGCCCGGCTATGTACGGCGCCTATCACCACGTCACCGTAGTGGGCCAGCCAGGTGGTCCGGACAAGACGCACGCCTCCGCAGACGCCGTCTACGACATTGTGGGCAACCTGTGCGAGAACAACGACAAGCTCGCCGTCGACCGTGCCATGCCCCATATAGACATAGGTGACCTGCTGGTGATTCACGACACCGGTGCCCACGGACACTCTATGGGCTACAACTACAACGGACGCCTGCGCTCCGCCGAGGTGCTGCTGCGCTCCGATGGCACCGACGAACTCATTCGACGCGCCGAACGGCCGGATGACTACTTTGCGACCCTGGACGTTTTGCCAGAAGGACGCGCCCTGATCAACGCTTGCCGCGATTGCGGCGGAAAGGACGAGTAACCATGGATGCACGCGAACTCACGGGATCAATCGTCGCCCTTGTGACGCCGTTTGCGAACGATGGCTCAATCGACTTCGAAGCCCTGTCGCACCTAGTGGACTTCCACCTGCAGAACCAAACGGACGGATTATTGATCCTGGGCACCACGGGCGAATCATCCACCATGACGCATGAAGAGGACAACGCCGTGGTCCAGGCCGTGGTCAAGCAGGTTGGGGGCCGCATCCCCGTAATCGCCGGATCAGGTTCCAACTGCACGCAGACCATGGTAGAGAAAAGCCTGGCCTATCAAGAACTGGGAGCAGACGGCCTGCTCATCATCACCCCCTACTACAACAAAAGCAACGAGGAAGGCATCTACCAGCACCTCAAAAAGGTCGCCGATGCAGCGGACATCCCCTGCATCCTCTACAACATCCCCGGCCGCACCGGCTGCTCCATCTCGCTGCGCAACATCGAGCGCCTCGCCGTGCATCCAAACGTCATGGGCCTCAAGGAGGCTTCCGGCAACGTGGGATTCGCCGCCGGCGCCGCCCGCTTTATCAACGATGATTTCCGCATGTATTCGGGCGAGGATGCGCTCACCGTACCGCTGATGTCGCTTGGTGCAAGCGGCACCATATCCGTATGGGCAAACCTTCAGCCGCGCAAGGTGCACCACATGTGCGCGGCCTTCCTAGATGGCGACGTTGAGACCGCACGCAGCCTGCAGCTCGCCGCGCTCCCCCTTATCCACGGGCTGTTTAGCGAGGTGAATCCCATTCCCGTCAAAGAGGCCCTGGCACAGATGGGAATGATCGAGGCGAATTACCGCCTGCCGCTTACCGCCATGTCAAACGGCGCCGCCCAGGCGCTGCGTTCCACCTTGAAGGAGGCTGGTCTTGTTGCTTAACATCGCCATCATGGGTAACGGCCGCATGGGATCGCTCATTCGCCAGACAGCAGAGGCCATGCGCGACGCAGATCAAAACCCCGTCTTTAACGTAGTGGCCCAAATCGGATTCGACCTTGAACGGACTCAAGCCGCGCCCGCAGCGGACGTACTGATCGACTTCTCAAACGTCGCGACCCTGCCCGCGGTCGAGGCCTACGTCAAGCGCTGCGGTTGCGCCCTGGTTAGCGGCACTACCGGCTATTCTGTGGACGAGATGGAGCGCCTGCGCGCGCTGGGCAATCTCGCCGCGGTCCTGCACTCGGGCAACTACTCCATTGGCGTTGCGGCCCTGCGCCACCTCACGGCCCAGGCAACCCGCGAGCTCCCCGGCTTTGACGTGGAGATCTGCGAGACGCACCACAACCAAAAGGTCGATGCGCCCAGCGGAACGGCGAATCTGCTGCTCGATGCCGTTATGGATGCCCAGGCAGCCGCCGGCCGCGGGGAGTATTCCCCCGTGTTTGGCCGCTCCGGCATGTGCGGTGCACGCGACCCGCACGAGATCGGCATGCACTCTCTTCGCGGCGGCACCGTGGCGGGCGTGCACACGGTCTCCTTCTTTGGCCCGGACGAAGAGGTCACGCTTACGCACCGTGCCGGCAGCCGCCAGATATTTGTCAACGGCGCACTTGCCGCAGCGCTCAAGATGGCGATGCGTCAGCCCGGCTTCTACACCTTTGACCAGGTCATGTTCGACTAATTTCACGGCAAGCTCCCTCCCGCAGACCAAACCAACCGGCAGGGGACGCCATCGACCAGGCACTCAAACCAGTACAGATTCTTGCAAAGAGAGGAACACCATGGACAACACCCAGATGAACGCCCAAGAAATCATCGATTTCATCCGCTGCGCGGAGAAGAAGACGCCGGTGAAGCTGTATGTTCGCGAAAAGCCCGGTCAGCGAATTGACTGGAAGGGCGCGCATGTCTTCGGTGGCCGCAAGGGCAAGATCATCTTCGGTGACTGGGGCGAGCTGTCCGGCATCCTGCAGGACAACGCCGACTCCATCGATTACTACGAGGTCGAGAACGACGGCCGCAACTCCGCCGTGCCCCTGCTCGACACCAAGAGCGTCAACGCGCGCATCGAGCCCGGCGCGATCATTCGCGATCGCGTCTCCATCGGCGACAACGCCGTCATCATGATGGGCGCCGTCATCAATATCGGCGCTGTCATCGGCGATGGAACCATGATCGACATGGGTGCCATCCTGGGCGGCCGCGCCACGGTGGGCAAGAACTGCCACATTGGCGCGGGCACCGTACTCGCGGGCGTTGTCGAGCCGGCAAGCGCCACACCCGTGATTATCGAGGACGGCGTCATGATCGGCGCCAACGCCGTGGTGCTCGAAGGCGTCCACGTTGGCAGAGGCGCGGTTGTCGCAGCGGGCGCTGTCGTTGTCGAGGACGTTCCCGATAACACCGTTGTCGCCGGCGTTCCCGCTCGCGTGATTAAGCAACGCGATGATAAGACCGATAGCAAGACAGGCCTGGAAGAGGGCCTGCGTCAACTGTAAGGACAAACACGCAAAAGGTGCCCCTCCGTTTGCTGTTGGGATGCGCGCTTCGCGAAGCATCCCGCAGGCAAACGGAGGGGCTTTTCGTTGGCCCTTGTCACTTGCCGTGCACGGAGGACCCCACGAACCCTCGCTAAGTCACCTGAGCCCTTGGGAGATTCTTTTATCAAGCTCATCACCGTCTAGAACCTCCACGCGATAGCCCTTCATTTCGAAGATCATCGTGTGCGCGGGAACCTGACCCTTGGGGCAACTAACAAAGTCGATGCGCTCACCGGTCTCCTTGTCAAAAGCAATTACCCACAGATTGCCGCCTTTAGATTCCCTTGCTCTATCGTTCACGTAAACCTCCACGCACTCATCAGTGTTCGGGAATTGCAGTAAGTTGAATCGCCGACCTGTCCGCCAGCGTTGCAAAATCTGCACCCAACCAGATGCTCGACTCCCCCGCCCCAAGCACCAACGGCATACGATCATGCACGGGAGAGACGGCTGCATTGGGCTGGGTAGTAACGATGGATAGCTGGCCTTCTTGCTGAACGCCGGCTAGCAAAAACGCGCCGGCATGCTGCAGCCTAAACCTGTACTGACGGCGAACGAGCTTTCCCGTCTTCTCGCTCAATTCGGTTTCTGTGCGGTGTCCCTCGTAAAATGCCCAAACGGGAACCAGGCATCGCCCACGAGCTATCGCGTTGGCCCACATGCCGCGCCTCCCTTGGCGAAGCTGTTCTAAAGCGGACTCTATGCGCGTGTTGTAGACGGATCCTTTCTTACCCTCAAGCGAAAAACCCCACGTAAGGGCCACGGTGACAAGATTGCCGTCTGGACCAGGCACATAGGCGGGAACGCGAGCGCCGGGATACGCATCGAAATCGGCATCGAATTCGTCCGCGCGCTTCACCCTCGCCCTGCCCGTTTGCTTACGGGCCTCGAGCGCATCTCGGGCCTCCTCAAAGCTTAAAGGGCACATGCGAACACACATAGAGCCTCCCACCCCCGACACCGAGTCAAACGCCTATCGGTTCTCGAAACTGCCGATATTGCGCAGAGAAATGGAGATTAGTCCATTGGGCTCGTTCACAAACTCAATGTAATCCGGGTTGTCGACCATTTCCGCAGGAAAGCTGATCTCTATGCCGGTGTCGGTACGGATCTTATGGTTGCGGACCGCCGCGCGTTCAACCTGCGCGCGCTCCACCGGAACGCGCTCGGGCAGGCGCTCCTCCTTTAGGCTCGCCTTGATGGCGTCGCGCATAACGGGCTCATCCTCAAACGCCTCGTCCACAATATCCCACGGCGGAAGCTCCTCGTCCTCTTCCACTGCCTCGGCAACAGCAGCCTTCGCTTTGGCGAGGGCCACCGCGGTATTGGCGCCATGCTCTTCCGCCACCTGCTCCACCACGCGCGTCACGGCATCGATAACCTCTTTGCCGGAAACCCCTGTCTCGCACTGCAGCAGGCCGTCGGGAATCAAGAGGGTATCTTCGCCGGCGATCTTGCGCTTCTTGTCCTGGAAATAAACGTCCATGGTGCTGGCGCGAACCAACGCGAACGATGCCACCTTTTGCGAAGGGCTGGGCAGAATCGCGTAATGACGGGTGATATCGTTGCGAACCTCGCCGCCCTCGCGCGCTACCTCGTGCATAAACGCCATGCGGCTGTTCATAAGCATGACGGCGAACCAGCGGACGTCGTCATCGTCCTCAAAATCCGCCACAAAGACATCGGTCGACTCAACCTTCTCCGCCTTTGCAAGCTCACCGGAGACAAATTCCGCGATCTGCTGGGACAAATCGATGAAGTCGCGCTCGCCAAAGAAGAAGCCCTTGAGCTCGCCGGCAAAGGCGCTGTTCTCGGCGAACGCCCCGCGTTTGTTATCACCGGAAGTACGGGCGCGACGCAGGTGCGAGGTGACAAAGGACCTCACCGCCCGCGTGTCCAGGTCGAGCTCGCGCTGCGACATGACGTTTACGGCCGACTCGAAATCGAGAATATGCAAGATGGCGTGATTGACTTTCATGTAACCTCTAACTACCCGTTGATACGCATAAAAGGAGCGCCGCCGTACCCGTAAGGCAGGGGCGCTCCCAATCGATATGAATGAACGAGAAGCCCTTGGACTCCATGCACGCCGTTAGGCCTTGACGACCACGAGCGGGTCACCGATCTTGACCAACGGATGATCGGCGAACAGCGTGTTGGACTGGCCGACGAGCTTCACCTTATCAAGCAGCGACGGGCTGGTAACGATAACCGTAACCACGTCATCGTAGCCCGCGGCCTTGATAGCGTCGTCATCGAAAACGAGAATGGGTTGGCCCGCCTTGACCTCTTGCTCGGACTCAACCAGGCGGTTGAAGCCCTTGCCCTCCATCTTGACGGTGTCGATACCAACGTGAATGATAAGTTCGATGCCGTTATCGGTGCGCAGACCGATAGAGTGGTTGCTGACCGTGGTGGCGGCGATGCGGCCGTTAGCGGGAGCGTAGATGACGTTACCAACGGGGACGATGCCGTAGCCGCGGCCAAACAAGCCGGACGAAATGGAGTCGTCGTCAATCTCCGAAAGCTCTACCAGAACGCCCGAGATGGGGGCGTAGATGGAATCCGGCCTGGTTGCGAACGTAGCACTGGGATGCTCCACCGTCTCGGAAGAGAATCCCAGGCTCTTCTTGATCTTGTCCACAAGAATCATATGCAGCCTCCTGCAGGGTAATGAGACAAAGGCCTACCGCCCGCCTCGCCAGTAGCTACATATTACCCAAGCAAGACGCAAAACTGGCCGCAATACCCAGCAATCATCCAACAAACGCGGATGACCGCCTCCTTGCATCGCCAGATGAGGCGGAAACGAAAAAGACCCCGCCGCACGAACGCAACGGAGTCTTGCAAGGGCAATTCAATGCGGTTCTAAACGATTTACGCGTTAAAGTCGACCTGGTCGATAACGTCCTTCAAAGCGGAGGCCGAGCGATGCAGCTCGGCGAGCTCGTCCTCGTCCAAGGAGACGGGCACGCGGCACTCGACGCCGTTGCGGCCAACGATGGTGGGCATGGAGATAGCGATATCCTCCAAACCGTACTCGCCGACCATCAGGCTCGAAACGGGCAGAATGTGCTTCTCGTCGCGCATGATGGCGGTGCAGAGGCGCTTCACGGACATGGCGATTCCGTAGTAGGTTGCGTGCTTCTTGTTGATGATCTCGTACGCAGCGTTCTTGACCTCGTCAGCGATGCGCTTCTCGGAAGCCTCGTGATCGAAGTGGCCGCGCATCTCGCAGAAATCATGCAGCGGCACACCGGAGACGTTGGCGCTGGACCAAACAGCGAGCTCAGAGTCACCATGCTCGCCGATGATATAGGCGTGAACGTTGCGGGGGTCGACGCCAAGGTGCGCGCCCAGGGCGTCCTTAAGACGAGCGGAGTCGAGCACGGTGCCGGAACCGATAACGCGGCTCTCGGGCAGACCGCTCATCTTGATGGCGGCATAGGTGAGAACGTCGACGGGGTTGGAGACGATGAGCAGGATGCCCTCGAAGCCGACCTCGCGAATCTGCGGAATAATCGACTTAAAAATGTTGACGTTCTTGTTCACCAGGTCCAAACGGGTCTCGCCGGGCTTTTGGGCGGCACCGGCGGTGACTACGATGATGGCGGCGTCAGCAGCGTCCTTATAGTCGCCCGCATAGATCTTCATGGGGCTGGCGAAGGGGGCGCCGTGGCTGATATCGAGGGCTTCACCCTCAGCGCGATCGCGATCGACGTCGATGAGCACCATCTCGCTGAACAGACCGCTCTGCATCAACGCGAACGCGGAGGACGAACCAACGAAACCGCAACCGACGATAGCGACTTTCCTGTCATTAACCATGGGAGATTCCTTCCCTTCAAGCAGAAACTAAGGCAAGCATAGACTGTGAGATAGCGAGCCGCGAATTCCTGCAACAGTAGACAATGAATATTTTAACGCGCTTACACTAGTTTATCAGTGCCGTACACCGATTTTTTATTGACAATAGATCTTAAGTTTGAAGCTGACATTAACCAACGATACCAGCATCGCGTATCGCCTGGACAGCAAGCGCAATCCGGTCGGGCGGAAGCACCAGCGCCATACGAACGTACCCCTCGCCCGAAGGCCCAAAGCTGGCCCCCGGAGTAACTATGACACCTGCCTTGTCCATAAGTTCCTCGCAGAACGCCATGGAGTCCGTGCGACCGCCCGGCAACTTGCACCAGATGAACATGGAACCATGCGCGTTGGGACGCTCCCAACCCAAGGACTCAAGACCGGCGCAGAGCGCATCGCGACGCTCCTGATATGCCAAGCGTTGATCCTCAACCTGCTCGAGCGGACCTGTTAGCGCAGCGATGGCGGCCTTCTGCAACGGCAAGAACATGCCAAAGTCAATCTGGCTGCGAAGCTTAGAGAACGCGGCGACAACATCAGCTCGGCCCACAAGAAAACCAATGCGAGCGCCGGTGACGTTGAAAGACTTGGAAAGCGAGAAGAACTCGACTCCAACCTGAAGCGCGCCGGGATACGAAAGGAAGCTGCCTCCGCGCGGACCATCGTAGGTGATATCGGAATAAGCGTTGTCGTGGACGATGAGAAGGTCGTGCTCGCGCGCGAATGCGATAATCTCCTCGTATAGCTCCGGGGTACCCACGCTACCAACCGGATTGGCGGGCAACGACACGATCATATACTTGGCGCGATCGGCAACGGCCGGATCGATGCCGGCGACGTAGGGCAAAAAATGGTGCTCGGCATTAAGCGGATAATACGAGAGCTCGGCGCCGGCGAGCTTGGCGCCCGCCTCGAAGACGGGGTAACAGGGATCGGGGACCAGCACAACATCGCCCGGATCGAGCAAGGCGAGCGCAAAGTGCCCCACGCCCTCCTGGGTACCGTTGACCGAGCAGACCATATCTGGCGTGATCCCATCAACGTCAAAACGACGTTTGTAGTAGTCGCACACCGCCTGCTTCATCTCCGGCAGATCGCGCAGGCTGTACTTCCACATCTGGGGATCGCGCGCAGCATCGATGAGCGCGTCAACGACATGATCATACGGAGCGAAATCGGGTGTTCCCACGGATAGGTTGTAGATAGTGCGGCCCGCCTCCTCGAGAGCAACCTTACGTGCATTGAGGGCAGCGAACACCTCGTCACCAAAACGATCGAGCCTGGAAGAGAATTGCATGGAAACATCCCCTCTCATGATGGGATATCGACATTTATACATCCTCACCATTATGCACCTGCGTCAAGGCGTAGGCCGCCGCACTTGGCAAGGCGGCCCATATCGAAACCTATCGCGAACGCACAGGCGAGCAGCTACTTAACCAGGCGCACTTCGATGTAACCCTGGTACTCGTCCACATGGGCAAAATCACCCAGGCCGGGACACTCGACCACGTTGGCACCGGTGGCCATAGAGCGCTTGAGGGCGTCTTCCACGCGATCGGGTTCAAAACCCCAGATCGAAAGGAACGCCGCAAGCGAGGAGTCGCCAGCGCAGACGGTGGAAAGCACCTTTACCTTATGGATGTTATGGGCAAACCACACGTGCTCGCCGTTGGAAAAGTACGCGCCCGCGCCACCCAGCGTGAGCAGTACGTTTTGGGCGCCGCGACGGTGCAGATCCGCTAGGGCGGAGACGGCGGAACCATCGTCACCAGGCTGCACGTCCAGGCCGAAGATATCACGAAGCTCGTCGTCGTTGGGCTTGATAAGCAGGGGCTCAAGCTCAAGCAAATCGACAAGCTGCGTGCTTGAGATATCCAGAACAAAGCTGGAGCTCTTGGCGCGAACGGTCTCAAGGACACGGCGCAAAAAACCATTGGAGGTATTAGGGGGCAGGGAACCTGAGATGACCAGGCAATCAAGGTCCTCGAGCGAGGAGATGAGCTCGACCATGGCGTCCTCGTCTGCAGGCGTGATGGCGGCGCCGGCATTAACCATGTTGTATTCAACGCCCTCGCCGGCGTTGAGGAAGACGTTGACGCGCGTGATGCCCTCGGTCCACACGGGCTTCACCTCGACGCCACGCTCACGCGCGCCCTCGACGATGAACTTACCGGAGAAGCCGGCGAAGAAGCCCAGGATGGCGGTGGGCACGTTGTAGTGGTCAAGCGTGAACGAGACGTTGAGACCCTTGCCGTTGGGCGAATAAACCGCATCGCGGGTACGGGTGACCGTGTTGGCATCCAAGTGGTCGCAAGAAACGTTGTAGTCGATCGCGGGGTTGGCCGTGAGGGTGTAGATCATGTGAGTCCTCCCGTCACATACAGGTGATAAAGAGAACCCGGACCGATGAAAACCACCGGCCCGGGCGAAACGTCAGCGGACGGCTCTAATGCGAGCCCGCGGCGAGGCCTTAGACCAGGCGCTCGTTGATAAGGGAAGCGACCGCAGCGGGATCGGTCGCGTCCTTGCAGGCGGCGCGGAAATCATCGTCCGTAAGCGCCATGGCAACCTTGGAGAGAATCTGCAGGTGCGAAGTACCGGCCTCTGCCTCGGGAACAAGCAGCGCGATGGCGCAGGTGACGGGCGCCTCGTCCATGGTATCCCATCCGGGGACGCCCTCAGGGGCCTTGAGAACCATGACGGAAGCCTGCTTGACGGCATCGGTCTTGGCGTGCGGAATCGCGAAGCCATCGACCATACCCGTGGTGCCCTCCGCCTCGCGCTTAAGGAACGCGGCGAGCAGCGTGTCAGCGTCGTCAGCGATGCCGGCTGCAACGGCGTTGTCGGAGATGAACTTCAGCGCGGCATCGCGGCCATCGACCTTCTGGTCGCAGAAGACGTTGGATGCCTTAACAAAGTCACCGGCAGCATCCGCCTGGTCAGCCTTGTCCTTGGCAGCCTGCTCGACCTCGGCCGGCTCGGCCTTGGAAGCCTCGGAGGCGACGGCCGGCGCAGCGGCGGGCGCAGGTGCAACGGAGGGAGCGGCGGCTGCCTGCTCACGAGTCCACTCGTGCTTCTTGAATGCCGTGAACAGAATGCCGCCAACAACGGTGCCGACGAGAATGGCGAGAACCCACTGGAGGCCGCCGTCAACCACGGGAAGCACCAGGAAGCCACCATGGGGAGCGGGGACGTGGACGCCCAACAGCAAGGTTAGCACGGAGGCGATGGCAGAGGAGACCATCATGATGGGCATGACGGGCCAGATGTTCTTAGTCATGAACGGGATGGCGCCCTCGGTGATGTGAGTGCAGCCAAGGATGATGTTGACGATACCGGCGTCATGATCTTCCTGGGAGAAGTATTTCTTGCCGGCGATAACCGCGAAGCTGGTAACCAGCGGCGGAACGATGCAGGCGGCGGAGACGGCGGCCATGAACGCGGTGCCGTCAGCGTACTCGGACGTGCCGACGCCAGCCTCAAGGCCGGCACCCAGCAGCATGGTGCCGGTTACATAGGCAGCCTTGTTGACCGGACCACCCATGTCGACCGCGCACATGCAGCCAATGGCGATGCCCAAGGGAATAGCGCCGGCGTGCTGCAGGCCGCGAAGGAAGTCCATCATGCCGTTGTTGATGGTGACCATGGGGCCGGAGATGCCCAGCATCACAAGGCCAACAATGAGCGTGGAGAACAGCGGGTACAGGAAGATCGCCTTGAGACCGTTCAGGTTAGCGGGCAGCTTAGCGAATACCTTCTCCAGCAGCAAGATGACGTAACCGGAAAGAAAACCGCCAACGATTCCGCCCAGGAAACCAAAGCCCACGCCGGAACCTCCGGCATCGATAAGACCGGTCTCAGCAGAAACGGGCAGGCCCTGGATGGCGATCATACCGGCGACGAAACCAGGAACCAGAGCGGGGCGCTTTCCGATGGACTCGGCGATATAAGCGGACAGCACGGGAACCATAAGGTTCATAGCGATGCCGCCGATGGTCTTAAGCATGGCGGCGAACGTGTTGTAATCCGAAGCGGTGGAATCAAAAGACGTGATGCCCCACAGGAAGGAGACGGCGGTAAGGACGCCGCCGGCGACGACGAACACCAGCATGTGGGAAACGCCGTTCATGAGGTGCTTGTAGAGCTGATGGCCGAAGCTCTCTTTCTCCGCGCTGGGAGCCTCTTGCGCAACGGCGGCGACGGCATTGGGGTCCGCCTTGGCGGCCAGGGCGTCGTCGATCAGCTTGCCTGCTGCCTCCTGCGAAATGGCGCGCGAAACACCCACGGAAACCATGGGCTTGCCGGCGAAGCGCTCGGCGTTGACGTCTTTGTCGGCGGCGACCACCACGGCGCGAGCCGCGGCAATCTCGGCGGGGGTCAGCGCGTTCTCGATACCGACCTGGCCATGGGTCTCGACCTTGATGGTGAGCCCTCGCTCGGCCGCGGCCTTTTCAAGCGCCTCCTTCGCCATGAAGGTGTGGGCGATACCCGTTGGGCAGCCCGTGGCAGCAATAATGTCGTACTTCTCTGCCATGTTCCCTCCCTTAACTTCCATGCACCGGCGGTGCATCTGATAACCCTACTTTACATGAGCACATTTGATAGGTTTCTTTCACGCAGTGTATCATGCGTGAAAGGCATTTTTACGCCTGCGAGCGGTTATGTAAGGTTGCTTCATTACTCCTTCGCAATTGCGCTGCACTTTGGGGCTATGCTGTAGACAGGGAGATTGTAAGGAGAGAATCGTGTCGACTGCAGACCAACCAAGCGCGCTCGCGCTCATTACCTCAACCAGGGATTTTCTGGACAGTGAACAACGCATCGTTGATTTCATCCTCGCCAACCCCGATAGGGCGCCCCGCATGACCAGCGCGCAGCTATCTGCGGCAAGCTCCACCTCCGAGGCGTCGGTATCGCGTTTCTGCAGGCGACTGGGCTTTGCAAACTACCGCGCCTTTCAATTCTCGCTAGCCCATGACTTTGCAATTCAAGGCGGCAACACGCAGATTACCCGCGAGGTCTCTTTGGACGACGTCCCGCAGTCGATTGCCAACATCAAGCACGCGAAGATACGCGAAATAGAATCGACCCTCGACTATTTGGACGAGAAGACCCTAAGGCGCGTCGTGGACCTGTTTGCCCGTGCCGACATGATCTTGTTTGCGGCGGTTGGCAACACCAACGCCGTCGCCATCGACGCGGCTATCAAATTTGGCCAGCTGGGCCTGCGCAGCGTCGCCACCACCATCACCGAAAGCTCTACGTCGTTGGCGCTCAGCATGCGCAAGGGCGACGTGCTGTTTCTCATCTCAAATTCAGGCAAGTCCAAGCGACTTGAAAAAATACTTCATGCTGCGAAGCAAGGCGGCGCCACGGCGATCCTCATCACCGGCGACGCCACCTCTCCCCTCGCCCGCATGTCAGACATAGTCCTTAGGGCAGTCAACTATGAAGCCCTGCTCACCACCGTGGACTTCACGTTTTCTAAAATATCCGCGACCCTCATCATCGAGGTCATCTACAGCTTCTTGCTGACGGTCATCCCGCACGCACGAGACGCCATCAGCGGATACGAAGAGCTGATCCAACCGGATAAGGAGATGGAGTAGCTCTCTACAGCTCGATACCGTCGACGTCTATGGCATCGACCTCGTCCAGCCACAACCGTGAAGAGGCATCGCTGGGCATGCGCCAATCGCCGCGCGGCGACAACGTCACGCTGCCCACCTTGGGACCATCGGGCAGGCAGCTGCGTTTGAACTGTTGGGCAAAGAAGCGGCGGTAGAACGTGCGCAGCCATGCATGAATGGTCGCTGGATTGTAGACGCCCTCAAAAGAGCGACATGCCATACGGAAGATCTTTGACGGCGCAAACCCAAAGCGCAGCATGTGGTACAGGAAGAAGTCGTGTAGCTCATAGGGGCCAACAAGGTCTTCGGTGCGCTGTGCGATCTCATCGTCGCCCGTGGGCGGCAAAAGCTCCGGCGATACCGGCGTGTCGAGCACGTCAAGCAGCACCTCGGCGATCTCTCCCCCAAACACGTCGGCGGCGTAGCGAACCAGATGGCGGACAAGTGTCTTGGGCACGCTGGCATTGACGCCGTACATGCTCATGTGGTCGGCGTTGTAAGTGGCCCAGCCCAGCGCCAGCTCAGAGAGGTCGCCCGTACCAATAACAAAGCCGCCCAGCTCGTTTGCCAAATCCATCAGGATCTGAGTGCGCTCGCGCGCCTGCGAGTTCTCATAGGTTACGTCTTGGACCTCCGGATCATGGCCGATATCGGAGAAGTGCAGGCGCACGGCCTCGCCGATGGGAATCTCGCGGAAGGACACGCCCAGCTGCTCGGCCAGGCGCTGCGCATTGGACTTTGTGCGGCCCGTGGTGCCAAAGCCGGGCATGGACACGGCCATGATGCCCGTGCGAGCAAGACCCAGCCTATCGAAGGCGCGCACACATACCAGCAAGGCAAGCGTGGAATCAAGGCCGCCGGAAAGGCCTATGACCGCGTTTTGGGAAGAAGTATTTGCCAGGCGCGTGGCCAAGCCAACCGTCTGCAAGTCGAGGATGGTCTCGCAACGCTGCGCCAAGTCGCGGTCGTCCGCGGGAACAAACGGCGCACGCGGCGCCACTCGCAGGGTTTCAAGCGCTGAATACAAGAGCGACGGCACTTCATGGATCTCGGGCGCGGAGGCATCGCATGCGCGCTCATCGCCGCGAGGCCTCGCGGCGCCATAGGAGAACGAGACTTCCTGAACCGCTCCGGTCGCAAATACCGGACGCGTCCATGTGGACGAGGAGCGGCGTTCCGCCGCCAATCGGTCAAGATCGACGTCGGCGGCTACCATCCCCGTGGAAAACAATTCGCTACGGGCCAGAAGGCTGCCGTTCTCGGCAATGATGTTATCGCCCGCGAAAACTAGGTCCGTTGTAGACTCGCCCTCCCCTGCGTCAGCGTACGCGTAGGCGCAATAAAGGCGCGCGCTCTGACCGCACACCAAATCGCGGCGGTAACCGGCCTTCCCGATGACCTCGTCCGAGGCGCTGGGATTCAAGATAACGGTCGCGCCCGCCAGCGCCATCGATGTCGACGGCGGTTCGGGCACCCACAGGTCCTCGCAGACCTCGATACCGATGACCACGCCCGAGCACCCGTCATCCGCGCAGCGATACACAATGCCGGACCCAAACGGCACGCAACGTCCACCGGCAATGTCCGCAGGAACCTGAACAAAGGAGACGTTTAACGGCGCGGGGGCAAACCAACGCCGCTCGTAGAACTCGCTGTGGTTGGGAAGATGCTTTTTGACGGTAAGGCCCAACAGCCGGCCGCGGCAGCACGCAGCCACGACGTTGTAGACGTTCTCGCCCTGAGCCCAGGGCAGGCCGACGGTGAAGAAGATGGGTAGGTCACGGGTTTGGGCCAGCAACCATGCCAGAGCGCGCTCGCACGCTCGCAAGAGCGTCCGATCATGGAACAGGTCGCCCGCGGTGTAACCGGTAAGGTTCAGCTCGGGCAGCGCCAGCGCGCCCACGCCCGCCGCCGCAGCCTCGCGTACAGCGTCAAGAGCCGCCTTCGCGTTGCCTTTGACATCGGCCACGCGAATCTTGGGCGTCGCCGCGGCTATGCGAAAGAACCCGTCACCATCGCCGGCGCCCGCGGCCCCGCTCACGCCTGCAAAGATCAACTCGTCCATGATGGCTCCCATCTAGATAATCAGCTCCACTCATTATACGCACGAGGCGCAGGCGGAATGAAATGCATTCTCCACAGGCTCTCCTTGTGTGTCGCTTCTTTTTGTTGTCTGGGCGCGGGGCGTTCAGATTTCGTGCAAGCGGTAACAAAATATATGGACGATTTTTCCGGGCTGCCTCATTGCCCGCACACGGCGCCCGACTCATAAGGGGGATTAATGGCAAACGACTTTCCTACATATACCGATATGAAAAGAACCCGCGTGATCGAGCGCGACAGCGTCTACACCAGGCCGCGCGAGAACGCCTCTATTGGCAGCACGCAACCCATCGCGAAAAAAGAGGGACTGTTCGACGGCATCTCTATAGGCCAGATAGCCGCGAGCGCGGCCGCTGCGGCAACCTCCATGCTGTTGGCATCAAAGATAGGCATCGCAGGCTCGGTCATTGGCGCCGCCGTGAGCTCTGCGGTCACCATTGTGGCCACGCAGCTGTATCGACGCGCACTATCGGCGGGGGCTCGCAAGCTCCAAAACGCGACGTTCGACGCCGTTCATAAACCGGCGGGTGCCTACGGCGCACCCGAGCCCACGCAGATGAATGCGCACACCCCCTACGCGCAAGCCTACACGAGCGCACGCAGCGCCCGCGTCGCCCCCACAAAACTGCAAGCACGCGCCGCCGCGCAACGAGCCGGCACCCAGCGCAAGGTGGTCATAGCCTCCATAGCCATCGCCGCCCTAAGCCTTGCCTTGGTGAGCGGCGCCATCATGCTCGCCACGGCGGGCGAGGGCCTGGGCACTCGCCCCAACCCCATCTTTACGCAGAGCACCACCTCAACCGATGCGAGCACGCAAAGCGATTCCGAGGCAAGCTCCTCGACCGCAACGGGCACCACGACGGACATTTCGAGCAATTCCAGCTCTACCGCCAACGGGGCGGCCGATGACTCCGCCGATAGCTCGCAGGGCCAGGAATCGATCGACAACTCCGCGCAAACCGGCAGCGATTCCTCGTCCAGCAACTCAACCAACGGCACAACGAACACCGGAAGCTCCAGCCAGCAGGACTCCACCGCAGGCGGAACCTCGTCTGACTCTCAAAAGCAGGACTCGTCCACCACCAACGGCAGCGGCACCACCGACGGCGCGAGCACCTCAAGCGGAACCACCGCCGAATAAGCGCCGCAAGCAACAATATGTAACGCCACAGGCGCTCGCGTCGCTTTTATCGCCCGCGATGCGCCCTGCTATGGCCCGTGGATGTTAAGATTCTTTCCAATCGTACCGTTTGGAAAGAAGCACATATGCCGCGCACATCCACATCACCTCGATTCACCGAGGCCAACAAGCTCTTTATGTACCGCCTGCTTCGCGACCAGCTTGGTTGCGGCAAGCAGACCTTTATCACCCGTGTGGACGAGGTTTTAGCGCAAGACCGCCTGACCGCCGAAGACCTGGGGTTTGACTCCACCTTGCAACTTCTAGAGGCGCTTGGCGCAGACGTGGTGAAGATCACCTTGTTTAAAGGCGGCCGAGCCTACGCCACCGTTTTGCCCCGCGAGGATTGGGACAAGGCACTTGCCGCCCCCGAGATCAAGGCTCCCGCAAAGGGAAACAAGCCCTGGAAGAAAAAGAAGGGCGACAAATCGATCAAGCCAAGCTGTCCCAAGCGCGTGAAGCGCGACGAGACCCCATCCGACTCCCCCGCCGCAATGACGGACGAGGACGATGCGCCAGCCCTCCCCGATCGCAACGCTGCCGAAAGCAGCGCCTCTGCGTCAGGCGCCGCCCTGTCCAATGCAGCGACGGCCGACTCAACGCCCACAGCACCACAGAAAGCCGCCACCCGCGACCCGCGCCTGCGCAATGCCAACTTCTCGCTTGAAGGCATCGAAGCCGACCAGGCAGATACCGCAAAGGACGAGGACGAGGACAAAGCGGACGATACCGCAGCAAGGGCAAACGCTTCCGAGTCTGAAGCCGCACCCGGCGGCGACAACGCAGCGCAAGACGCCGAAGAGCGCGCTGCGGACTCCCCCCGTATCGCCCTCACCGTCACCTATGACCCCTATACGGGCCAGCAGGGCGAATCGTCCCTGGTAGCCACGCCCGAAGAGCTAGCCAAGTGCGCCGCCGAAAAAGCCGCCGCACAGGCCGCCCGCCGCGCCGCGCAAGAAGCTACCGCCGCCGCAGCACGCGCCGCGCAGATCGCGCGCGAGCGCCGCGCCGCCGTTATCGCCGCCGCCATCGCGGAGCGCGCCGCGCAAAAGGAAGCCGAGGCGGCACGGGAACTCGCCGAAGCGGAAGCCCGCGCCCGCGCAGAGGCGGAAGCGGACATGGCCGCCATGGAGGACGCCGAGCACCAAGACGATGCCGCGCAAAACGAGACGGCCCCAAGCGAAAAGCCCGTTCTGGAGCAGGAGGCCGACGATGCCCCCAACGCCGAGATCGCTCACCAGGAGGCCGCCGACAAGACGCCAAAGGGAGACGCGTCCCTGCCCACGCCGCAAGAGGGAGCAGATCCCTCTGCGACAGCGGCAGAGCCCCTCGCACCCGCCGCCGACTCCTCGTCCACGCCCGCACCTGAACCCGCACCGGTAGCACCCGCGCTGCCAAGCGATTTTCCGCTGGACTTTAGCAGCGAGGTCTTCTGCCCCGGTCCCCTGCTGCACTCCCTTACCATGCTCTACCCTTATGGCGCCGACGTCATGGGCATTGTTTCGGAATACTGCCTTATCGCGCGCGAACGCGGAAGCATCGAGGCGAGCAGGAGCAAGGCGACGTTTTCGATCTGCTACTTGCAAAACGGCCAACGCGCAACCGCGGATGTAGTCATTCGCAGGCGTCGCGAAGCCGGCATGGGGGCCGCGTGGGCCATCGACTCGGTCACCGTCGCAGATAGCGATGACGCAGAGTAGCCCGCTCATCGTTTTGAGCCCATTTATATGGACGATGCCGCGTGGCTGTAAACCAGTCGCGAACAGTTCGCACCAATAGACCGGGAGCGCCCCGCCATTACAGCAGGGCGCTCCCGTTTGCTGCAGCAATCTTTATGCACGGCAGATCTTCTCCAGGGGGCGCCCTTTTGCTAACTCGTCCACAAGCTTGTCGAGATAGCGCAGCTCCCGCATAAGGGGGTCCTCAATCGATTCCACCGCGACCCCACAGACCTTGCCAGTAATGAGAGCGCGGTTGGGAGCCGTTTTGTCTTAGCGAATCTCTCGCGAATAAAGCGCTAGTCGCGGGTGAGCTTGCGACGAATGCGATGGGGCTGAGCGGCGTCCTCGCCCAAGCGCGCGACGCGGTTCTCCTGGTACGCCTCGAAGTTGCCCTCGAACCAATACCAGTTACCCGGATTTTCATCCGTGCCCTCCCACGCCAGGATATGCGTGGCGACGCGGTCGAGGAACATGCGGTCGTGGCTGATGACCACGGAGCAACCGGGGAACTCAAGCAGCGCGGACTCCAGGGAGGACAGGGTCTCGACGTCCAAGTCGTTGGTAGGCTCGTCCAAAAGCAGCAGGTTGCCGCCCTGCTTGAGGGTGAGGGCGAGGTTCAGGCGGTTGCGCTCGCCACCAGAGAGAACACCGGCGCGCTTCTGCTGGTCGGAACCCTTGAAGCCGAAGCTGGCAACGTAGGCGCGGCTGGGCACCTCGCTCTCGCCAACCTGCATGATGTCCAGACCGTCGGAGACAACCTCCCACAGGTTCTTATCGGGATCGATGCCAGAGCGGTTCTGGTCGACGTAGGAAATCTTTACGGTCTCACCGATCTCCAGGTTGCCGCCGGATAGCTCCTCGAGCCCAACGATGCACTTGAACAGCGTGGACTTGCCGACGCCGTTGGGGCCGATGACGCCCACGATGCCGTTGCGCGGCAGGGTGAAGGAGAGGTCGTCGATCAGCACGCGGCCGTCGAACTCCTTGTGCAGATGCTCGGCAACCAGGACCTTGGCGCCCAGGCGCGGACCCACGGGAATACGGATATCGGTGTAATCGAGTTTCTGGCTGGCGCGAGCCTCCGCTTCCATCTCCTCGTAGCGGGCAAGACGGGCCTTGTTCTTGGCCTGGCGAGCCTTGGGGCTGGAGCGCACCCATTCGATTTCGGCAGCCATGCGCTTTGCCAGGCGCTCGTCGCGCTGGCCCTGGGCGGCGATACGGGCTGCCTTGGTCTCCAGGTAGGTGGAGTAGTTGCCCTTGTAGGGATACAGATGGCCGCGGTCTACCTCGCAGATCCACTCGGCGACGTTATCCAAGAAGTAGCGGTCATGGGTGACGGCGAGTACAGCGCCGGGGTAGTTCTTCAAGAAGTGCTCCAGCCACAGTACGGACTCGGCGTCCAGGTGGTTGGTGGGCTCGTCCAAAAGCAACAGGTCGGGAGCCTCGAGGAGCAGCTTGCACAGCGCGACGCGACGGCGCTCGCCGCCGGAAAGGACGTTGACGGGCATATCCGAATCGGGCAGCTGCAGCGCGTCCATGGCGACGCCCAACTTGGAGTCGATATCCCAGCCGTCGGCGGTATCGATCTCGTCCTGCAGGCGGCCCATCTCGGCCATCAGGGCGTCCATATCGGCATCGGGATCGCACATCTCCTCGCCGATCTTGTTGAAGCGGTCGACCTTGGCAAGGATGTCGCCAAACGCCATGCGGACGTTTTCAATCACGGTCTTGTCATCGTCCAGCGGGGGCTCCTGCTGAAGGATGCCCACGGTGTAGCCGGGGGTAAGACGGGCATCGCCATTGGAGACTTCCTCGATGCCTGCCATGATCTTGAGCAAGGTTGACTTGCC